>CAIMWA010000283.1 GCA_903845045.1 uncultured delta proteobacterium
CCACGGGACCATCGCCCGACGACGACACCCTCGACGCCGCCGAGCGCCGGCACATCGCCGCGGTGCTCGCGCGCTCGCCCACCCTCGACGCCGCCGCGAAGGCCCTCGGCGTCGACCCCTCGACGCTGTACCGCAAGCGCGAGCGCCACGGTCTCCGGTAGCCGCCCATGGCACGCTCGCTCCGCGCACGCATCACCCTCGGCCTCGGCGCCCTCGCCCTCGCGCTGCTCGTCGTCGCGGCCTTCGCGCTGACGGCCCTCGCGCGGTTGGGCAGCGCCGTCGACACGATACTCCGCGAGAACTACCGCTCGGTCATCGCGTGCGAGGAGATGAACGAGGCCCTCGAGCGCGAGGACTCGGCGGCGCAGTTCGCCTCGACGGGACGCGACGACATCGCCGGGCCCATGCTCGCGACGCATCGCGCTGCGTTCGACCGCGCCTTCGCCGTCGAGGCCGCGAACATCACCTTGCCCGGCGAGGCCGAGGCCGTGCGCGAGATGGACGCGCGATACCGAGAGTATCTCGACGCGGTGGACCGTGCCCTCGCGGCGCCGCACGGGTCGGTCCGCGGCGAGGCCTACTTCAGCGAGCTGCTACCGAGTTTCTGGCGCGTGAAGGACGCCGTCGCGCGGGTGCTTCGCATGAACCAGGCGCACATGGAGGCGAGCGACCGCACCGCCCGCGGCGTGGCCCGTCGCGGCACGGCGTTCACCCTCGCCGTCGGCGTCGCCGCCCTGGCGCTCGCGCTCTGGCTCGCGTGGCGCCTGCCCGGGACCATCGTGGGCCCCATCGGCGCCCTCGCCGACGCCGCGCGGGCCGTCGAGGGCGGCGACCTCGACGTCTCCGTGGCGGACCTGCGCGTGCAGGAGCTCGCGCCGCTGGCCGAGGCGTTCCAGAAGATGGTGGTGCAGCTCCGTGCGTTTCGTCAGAGCTCGCTGGGCGAGCTCCTCGCCGCGCGCGACCTCGCCGAGACCACCGTCGCGTGCCTGCTCGACCCGGTGGTGGTGTGCGGCGGCGACGGCGACGTGCTGCTGACCAACGACGCCGCGGAGCGCGCCTTCGGCGTTCGCGCGGGGTCCGCCGCGGAGCTGCGGGCCGCCGAGGTGTCGCTCCCGGAGGAGTTCGCGCGGGCGCGGGACGAGGTCTTCGCAACGGGCCTCGCGGTGGTGCCACGGGCGCTGTCCGAAGCCATGCGCTGGCGCGACCGGCACGGCGAGCGGTCCTTCCTGGTGCGCGCGGCGCCGCTGCGCAGCGAGGCCGGCGAGGTCCCGCGGGTCATCGTCGTGGCGCAGGACGTAACGCGCCTTCGCCGCATCGACGACCTCAAGAGCGACATGGTCGCGACGGTCAGCCACGAGTTCAAGACCCCGCTCACTTCGCTCCGCATGGCGACGCACCTGCTGCTCGAGCCGTCGCCGGGTCCGCTCACCGAGGCCCAGCGCGAGATCGTGACCGCCGCCCGCGACGACACCGAGCGCCTGCGCGCGCTCGTCGACGAGCTCCTCGACCTCGTTCGCATCGAGACCGAGGCCGGCGCCTTGCGACGCACCTCCGTCGATCCCCGCACGCTTCTGCTGGCCGCCGCCGACGCGCACCGCGCCATCGCCCGCGACAAGGGCGTGGCGCTCGACGTGGACGACGGCGGGGACCTCCCGCGAGCGACGCTCGACGTCGAGAAGATCGGCATCGTGCTCTCGAACCTCGTGTCGAACGCGCTCCGGCACACCCCGAGCGGTGGCGCCGTGCGGCTCGGCGCCGAGCACGACGGCGGCGCGTTGCGCATCACCATCCGCGACACCGGCGAGGGCGTCACCCAGGATCAGCTCGCGCGCCTCCAAGGGCGTGACGGGTCGGCGACGCGCGCCTCCGGACACGAAGGGTGGCGCCACGGCTTCGGCCTCACCATCGCAAAGGAGATCGTGCTCCAGCACGGCGGCGAGCTCACCGTCGAGAGCGCGCCGGGCGCCGGAAGCACGTTCACGCTGCGGCTTCCCGACGAGCCGCTGCACGCAGCGTGAGCCGCTCTCAGGCGTACATCGACAGCTTCGAGCCCACGCTCTTCGACGCGTCCGGTCGATTCACGCCGTAGACCGTTTGTTGAAGCGCGCCCGAGTTCGCCGCGGACGCGCCGTCGGCCGTTCGCAGCACGCTCTGCCCCGCCTTCACGAGCGGGTCGTTGGACTTCGCCGGATCGATGCCCTTCTGCGCCGCGAGCTCTTGCGTGCAGTTTTGACAGTAATAGCCGTTGACGACCTTCACCGGGGACCTCCTCCGAACCGCCCGCGCTGACGGCCGGAAGAGCCGACTTCACCGCGGCGGAGATCGCTCGTCAAGGGTGCCGCGCCGTCGCGGCGGCCGTCAGGCGTACATGCTGAGCTTGCCGCCGACGGGCTTCGCCGCATCGGGGCGGTTGACGCCGTACTCGGTCTGGCGTGTCGCGGAGCTCGCCGCGTCCGTACGACCGTCGTGCGATCGCACCGTAGGCGGCGCCGGCTTCGACGCCGGATCCTCGGTGCGAGCCGTGCTGGCCGGATGGGCCCCGCTCGCATGCGGCGGAACGCCGTGAGCCAGGAATCCGTTCGTGCGCATGGAAACCTCGCCGCTTCCCGGATCGCGCACCGCGCGCGCTCCGTGATTCATTGAACGGCCGTCGCAGCGTCGAGGTCAAGGTCTCGACGAAGACAATCGGAGCGAGCGCGAGGCCGCGCGCCGCTCACGACATCGTCACGACGATCTTTCCGAACTGCGCGCCCTGCTCGATCTCCTCGAAGGCGCGGGCGCCGTCGGCGAGCGGATGGACCGCGCTCACCACCGAAACGATGCCGTGCGCGTCGACCAGCGCGAGCATCGCCGCCCAGTCCTTGGGGCTGCCCATGGTCGATCCGAGCAGCGAGAGCTGGCGCCAGAACGCCTTGCGCATCGGCATCGCGGGCGGGTCGCCGCGCGTCGCGCCGAAGAACACGATGCGTCCCCCGGGCGCGGCCGCGTCGAGGAGCGCGCCGAAGCCGTCGCCGCCGGCGCTGTCGACGATGACGTCGAAGCCCCCGGAGGCCTTCAGCGCGTCCTTCGCCCAGCCGTCGGCGGTGTAGAGGAACCCGCCTTCGGCTCCGAGCTCCCGCGCCCGGCGGAGCTTCTCTTCGCTGCTCGAGGTCACCCACACCCGCGCTCCGAGAGCGACGGCGAACTGCAGCGCGAAGAGCGCGACGCCGCCGCCGATGCCGGTGACGAGCACCCTCTCCCCGGCGGCCACCTGCGCGCGCGAAGCGACGGCGCGGTAGGCCGTCAGTCCCGCGAGAGGAAGCGCCGCGGCCTGCACGGCGTCGAGGTGCGCGGGCTTCGGCGAGAGCTGCGAGGCGGGCACCGCGACGCGCTCGGCGAGGGTTCCGTCGCGGGGCAGCCCGAGGATCGTGTACGCCGCGGACTGCGCGCGCTCCGTCGGTCCCCAGTCGCTGCCCGGATCGATGACGACCTCGCGGCCCACCCAGGAGGTGTCGACGCCGGAGCCCACGGACTCGACGACGCCGCACCCGTCGGAGCCCGGGATGCACGGGAACCGGAGCCCCGCGTACTTGCCCTGCTTGATCCACACGTCGCGGTGATTGAGGGCGGCGGCGCGCACGCGCACGACGGCCTCGCCGGGCTGCGCCGCGGGGTCCGGTACGTCGGTGACGGCGACGGCGCCGAGGGAGGGGAGTTGCAGGGCTCGCATCGGTCAGAACCTCCAAGGGTCGGTGTTCGAGACGGCGTCCCACGCGAGGTCGCTGCCCCACGGGACGCGAGGATCATAGAGCTCGCGGAGCACGCGCTCGCCCTCGCGGCCGCGCGGCGAGAAGCCCCAGTCGGCCTCCTGCGACGCGTCCATGGGGTCGCTGTAGTAGCGCCAGACGAAGCCGCCGGTGAACCAGCGTCGCGGCACGAAGGCCTCCATCAGCGCGCGGTAGCCGAGGGCCTGGGCGTGGGCGTCGACGTGCACGTCGGTCATGTTGTCGGGCCACTCCCAGGGGCGCAGCGTCGGGTCCGTGCGCGCGGTGTAGCCGAACTCGGTGAACATCACCGGCCGCCCCACGCGCTGCGACCACGCCTCGAGGCGATCGGCGCGGGCCACGGCGGCGCGGCGAAGCTCCGCGAGCGTGGCTCCAGGGTGCTCGGCGAGGGGGTAGAACGCCTGGATCCCCACGACGTCGAGGCGGTCCCAGAAGATCACGTGGGCCTCCTCGTCCCAGTTCGCGGAGTACGTGAGCATGCCGTGGTAGACCCGGCGGATCGCGGCGACGACGTCGAACCACTCGCCGCGCGTTCCCGATGACGAGACCATCTCGACGCCCACGGAGAGCATCTCGGCGTGGGACTCTTCGGCGACGCGCGCCCACGCGGTGACGAAGCGCGTATAGGCCACGAACCACCGGCCCCAGGACGCGTCGTCGGGGTGCGCGATCTCGCCGCGCCACCCGCCCATGTCGACCCACAGGTGCGGGATGAGCAGCACCTTCAAGCCGCGGGCGTGCGCCTGCGCGACGACGCGGCGCACGGCCTCGCGGTTCGCCGCGAAGGGCGCCTCGAAGTCCATGCGGATGTCGGTCTCGTCGAGGTCCCACTGCCGGCCGAAGGGCGTGAAGCTCACCCACGTGCAGCCCAGCGCCACGAGCTCGTCGAGGGCCGCCGCGCTCGCCGCGGTGCCGTAGCCCACGCCAGGATGCTGCGTGCTCTCGATGGGCCCGAGCGTCGCACCGCGCACCGACCCGAGGCCCGACGCACGCCACGCCTCGGCGCCGTACCCGATGGTCGGGCGGTCCTGCGCAGCGCTCGGGGATGCCGCGACGGCGAGCGCCGCGGTCA
This sequence comes from uncultured delta proteobacterium, assembly GCA_903845045.1. Classification (GTDB taxonomy): domain Bacteria; phylum Myxococcota_A; class Polyangia; order Polyangiales; genus SCUS01. Next base: position 4,837 of record CAIMWA010000283.1, read on the forward strand.
GGGCGACGGCGACCGCGCGAGCAGCCGGTCGAGCTCCCCGCTCCGATCCAGGGCGTGCAGGTCGTCGCTGCCGCCGATGCTCGTCCCGTCGATGAAGATCTGCGGAACCGTCCGCCGACCGCCCGTCGCCTCGACCAACCATGCGCGCTTCTCCGGGTCGTGCTCCACGTTGTGCTCCGTGTACGCGACGCCCTTTCGCTGGAGCAGCCCCTTCGCACGCACGCAGTACGGACACCAGTCGGTCACATAGATCTGCACGTCGGCCATCGGACCACCGCCCTTCGATCGTTCATCCGAAGCGCTGCCAGAGGCGCAGCGCGAAGGTCGTCAACCCGGCCGCCAGCGTGGCGCCGAGGTACATCGTGAGGGACCGCTGCGACAGCACGCGCAGCACCGACCAGCCCCGCCGCACGCCGCCCGGCGCCGCCGCCGCGACGGCCACCGTGAGCGCGAAGAGCAGCGGCCCCATGAGGTGCGCGCGCAGCGCCTCGACGACGTGACCATGGGCCATCGCCGCGAAGCTCGTCGTGAGCCCGCACCCCGGGCACGGCACCCGCGTCATCGCCTCGAAGGTGCACGGCGGGAGGCCGAGCTGCTGGTGCGTCCCGAAGCCTCGCGCGTCGGGGTGCAGCCAGGCCGCGGTGCCGAGCACGGGCCACGCGACGGCCCCGGCGGCGCCCCAGACCAGGCGGTCGGCGAGGCGCACGGGCGCTGCAGCGGGCATCGCTTCGGGTGGCATCGGGAACCAAGCGCGATGGTAGCGTGCGAAGGCGTGACGGTCATCGGAAGAATCGCCTTCGCCACTGCGCTCGCGCTGCCCGCGCAGCTTCGCGCCCAGGACGCGGGGGCGGACGCTGGCGTGCGGTCGCCGGAGTCCATCGTCGCGGAGGTGCGCGCGGGACGCACGCCGGTGCTCGCGCAGACCCGCCGCTCGCGCGTCGAGGAGACCGTCGCGCTCCGCCCGCGCCTCGATCGGGGGCGATGCTACGCGCTCGTCGGTGCGGCCCAGGGCGCGTCGCAGGTGCGGGCGCAGGTGCGCATCCGCGAGGCCCCGGACGGGCCTCCGATGGCCCTCGCGAACTCTGCCGAGACGGCCGCGCAGGGTCGCTTCTGCGTCACCGAGGCGCCGGAGCTGTACCGCGTCGACGTCGAGAGCCTCGGCGCGGCGTGGTGGCACGTCGAGGTCTTCGCGCTCGACACGCGCGCCGCCGACGCCCCGCGCCCCGCCGTCTACGACGAGGCTGCGCCGAGCAGCGCTCCCGCCACGCGCTTCGCCGTCGGCGGCGTCGCGCAGGACTACCTCGCTGCGCAGCTTCGCGGGATGGCGGGGCGGCGCGCGGGCGCCGTCGGGTTCACCGACGTCCAGCGCCGGCGGCTCGATACCAACGCCGTGGTCGAGGGGCGCGTGGCGCTCCCGGCGGAGCGGTGCGTCGATCTCTTGGCGGCGGGCGTTCCGAGCGTCTCGGACCTCGTGCTCGAGCTCGAGGACCCGTCGGGCCAGCGCGTGGCCTCGGACGGCACGCACCGCGGCTCCGAGTCGGCGCGCTTCTGCACCCGCGTCGCCGGGACCTACGCGTGGCGCGTGCGAGTGTTCCTGGGCGCCGGCGACGTCGCCGCGCAGCTCGTCATCGAGCCGTAGCGGACCGCGCGCGCCGTCGGTGTCGCGGCGGCGGCGGCGGGAGCCACACGCCGGTGCGGCAGCCGTGGTCCGCCGCCGGGCAGGCGATGCGCACGTGGAAGTGGTTGTCGTGCGGCGAAACCCGCGCGGGCTGCACGAGGATGCGCTCGGCGCGTTCGACGATGTCTGCCGGCGCGTGCACCTCGCGAGCGTGGCGGAGCAGCACGGCGCGGAGCACCGTCGACACGAAGATGCGCTCCACGTGGGCGCGCGGATCCGCCAGAAGAGACTGAACCACGAACCAGTTGCGGGCCGTGTCGAAGCGCATCGCGCCGTCGAGGCTCCGGCCGTCGCGGTCGAAGGAGACGTAGTCCTCGAGCACGACGGGGTGCGACCGCCCGTGAGGGGGATCGGTGCGCGCGAAGAACGCCACGTCGGCGTCGCGCCCGGACTGATGCGACCGGTGACGCCCCACGGCGCCGCCCTCCCGCGCCGAGAGATCGCCCACGGTGAGCGGAGCGTCGAACTGGCGCTTCACGCGCAGCGCCGTGCGCTCGAGGAGCCCCACGAGGTCCGCGGTACCCCAGGCCAGCACCCGTCCGGGCAGGATGCGCACGCTGGCCGACGGCACGATGCGGCGCCCGTGGGTGATGCGCCCATGGTTGGCCCAGCCCACGCTCCGGCTCGGCGGTTCCGGCGCGGCGCGACCCCGGCGCGCGTGCGACGGCGGGTCCGCGAGGGCCGGCGCCGAGGCGGCGCACAGGGCCCAGAAGAAGACCGCAACCGCAGTGATCACGCGCACATCCGATCCGTTAGCAGGGTCGGCGCGACGATGCCCACTCCGTGGCAGACGGTTCGTTGACGGCTGCGCGAGCGTTCAGGTAGTTTGCCTGAACCGGTACGCAGGTGTCCGCGTACGAGAGGAGCACACGATGTCGGCGCAGCAGCTCACCGAACGGCAGCAGGCGATCCTGGAGTTCATCCAGCAGGCCATCGACGACAAGGGGTATCCGCCGACGCTCCGGGAGATCGGCGCGCGCATGGACATCCGCTCGACGAACGGCGTGAGCGACCACCTGCGCGCGCTCGAGCGCAAGGGCTACCTCGAGCGCATCGGCATGAAGTCCCGGGCGCTGCGACCGACGCGGCTGGGGCGCACGCTGCTGATCCAGACGCGCGACACCGGCGACCAGCTCCCGGAGCGGGTGATCCGCCTCGACCGTGACGATCTCGCGCCGCCGGAGACCGTGCAGATCCCGTTCTTCAGCCGCATCGCCGCGGGCCAGCTCAGCGACATGGACTCCCGCGTCGAGCGCTACCTCCACGTCGACCCGTCGATGGTGCGCGGCAGCGGCGATCTGTTCGCGCTGCGGGTCAAGGGCGACTCGATGATCGAGGCCGGCATCCACGAGGGCGACACGCTCTTCGTGCGACGCCAGCAGACGGCGGCGAAGGGCGAGATCGTCGTGGCCGTGGTCGGCGACGAGGCCACGGTGAAGCGCTACTACCCCGAGGCGGACCACATCCGCCTGCAGCCCGAGAACAAGACCATGAACCCGATCTTCGTGCGCAAGCGCGAGATGGGCGTGTTCCACATCCTCGGCGTGGCCGTGGGGTTGTTCCGCGACGTGGCCGGCGTCAGGATGATGTGATGTTCCCGCCGCTGCTGTTGGGTGCCGTGGTCTCCGGGGTCGCGGCCGCCGGCAGCCTCGCGGAGCACTACCGGCAGCAGCTCGGCCCGATGACCCTCGCGGAGGTTCGGGCCCTCGCCACGCTCGCGCCGACGGCCATCGCCAAGGCCACGGGGGGCTTCGTGAAGATCGTCGGCGTGCTCGGCTCGGAGCACCCGACGACGAGCCTGCACGGGGCCATTCCTTCGGCGGTGCGCGAGGTGCAGCACTTCACCGAAGAGGGACGCGGCCTGCGCGCGCGCCGGGTCCTCGCACGGGTGGAGCGCAGCGAGGCGCCGTTCTTCATCGACGACGGAACGGGGCGCGTGGTGCTCGCCCCGGGGGCGTGCCGCATCGATTTCGAGGTGGAGTCGGCGGACGGCGAGGCCCTCGTCGACGAGGTGCGGCTGCGCGTCGGCGAGCGCGTCGCGGTGCTCGGCTCGGTGGAGCGCGTGGCGTCGGCGGCGCGGCACCCGCTGCGTCAGGCGCCCTCGGCCCTCGACGACGGGCTGCGCTTCGTGGGGCGCCCGGTGGTCACCTGGCGCACCGAGCCCGAGGTGCTCCCGAGGCTGCTCCCTTCGGGCGGCGGCGTGGCGCTCTCGGCGAGCACCGTGGGACTGGCCGTGCTCGGGGCGATGCTCCGGCTCTGATCCCCGCCGACGACGCCGTCAGTAGGCGGAAGGGCGACGCGACGGATGCCGCGGCATCGAGACGACCTCGACGGCATCGAGGGTCTCGACGCTGAGGTCCCAGCCCTTGGCGCCCTCGAGCAGGGCGAGGACCTCGCGCGCCTTCGCCTGGTCCGGAGGCGGAGCCGCGCTGCCCCGAGCGCTCGCCGGCGCCTTGCCGTCGTCGGTGTCGAAGACCGCAGCGATTCGCTTCAACGCATCGCGGAGCTGACGAATGCCCGCGACGGCGATCTGCCGCTGAAAGCGCAGCGCGAGGGGGCTGCTCGCCCCCAGCAGCCGCTCGAAGGTGTCGCGGCTGAACTCGAGCACCACGGCCTCGCCGCGAGCGCGAATGGTCGCCGTGCGCCGCACCTTCTGCGTGAGCGCGACCTGCCCCGCGATGGCCCCCGGCCCCATGGAGGCGATGGGGACCTCGCCCTGCGGCATGGTCTTGAAGACGTCGATGGCGCCGGCGACGACGCAGTAACAGCTCCGTCCGACGGTGCCCTCGCGGCAGAGTTCGTCGCCCGAAGCGTAGCGACGCAGGTCGCACACCGAGACGAGCAGGTCGAGCTCCGCGTCGGGATACTCGACGAAGGCGCCGGTGGCGCGCAGCGCATCGCGAACGTTCATACACTCCCCCGTAAACGATCGATGAAGCTGCGGAAGCCCGAGCGCACGTCGGCGACGGCCTGCGCCGCGGCCGCTGGCACCGGCACCGAGCCCCTCGGCGGCGGCGCCGACGAGCCCGCCGCAGGAGGAGGCGGCGGCGGCACCGACGGCTCCGGCGTCCCCGGCGGCGCGAGGGCCTTGGCGACGCGGTCGTTCACCGCGGCCATGCGCGCGTGCACCAGCTCGATGATCCATCCCACGAGCCGCGACGAGGCCCGCGGCAGCGCCTGCTCCATCGCCGCCAGCGATGACCGGTCGATCTCGGCCAGGACGCACGCCGTCCGCGCGATCACGAGCGCCGAGCGCGGCGCCGGGTCGAGGCACGCCATCTCGCCGATCATCTCGCCGGGAACCGCGCGCGACACCTCCACAGGCTTCGCGCCCGCGACCCGGGTGCGCACCAGCGACGAGAGCTCTCCTTCGAGCACCATGAACAGGCTGTCGCCCGCGGCGCCTTCCTGAAAGAGCACGTCGCCGACGCCGACGCGCCGCTCGCGCGCGAACATCAGCACCTCCGAACGCTCCTGAACGCTCAGGTCCGCGAACGCACGCACGCGTTCGAGCACGCGCAAATGCGCTTCGGTCGCCCTCATTGCGATGATTGAAGCGAGATCCGCCTCGGCCGTCAAGCCGCCGCCAGAACCCTCGATGTCGACAGTCGACACTGTCACTGTTGACTCGGGTGCGGTACCGTGCGAGGGTCCGCCCGTCGGCTCGGTGACGAGCGCGGCGGAGAGGGAGCGGGCGATGGCGGACGACGGCGTGACCCTGACGGAGCTCGCGGAGCAGACCGGGGAGTCGCCGCGCACGCTGCGCTTCTACGTGATGCAGGGCCTGCTCCGAGGTCCCGACGCGGCGGGGCCGCGGGCGCGGTACCCGATGGAGCACGTCGCGCGGGTGCATTGGATCCGGGCGCGCCAGGCCGAGGGGCTGAGCCTCGGTCGCATCGCGCGGGACCTCCAGGCGCTCGACGCCGCGGGGCTTCCGCTCCCGAAGCAACACGCGACCCCCGCTCCGAAGGATGCGACGGCGGCGGCGGGACGCACTCCGGCCCTCGACTACCTGGTCGCGGCGGGTCTGCTTCCACGCCCTCCGCAGGCCTCGCCCGTCGAGCCATCGCCGCCGGCGGAGCCGTCCGCGCCGGCGGGCGCCTTCGAGGGCGGCCGCACCTCGTGGGAGCGCGTGACCTTGAGCGAGGGCGTCGAGCTGCACGTGCGGCGTCCGCTCGATCCCGCGACGCAACGGCGGGTGAAGCAGCTGCTGCAGCAAGCCCGCGAGACGTTCCGCAAACCATGACCGCACGACGATCGGAGAGGCCCGCGCCGGGCCTGGAGGAGGATCCAATGAAGCAGAACCCACGAGACCCGAGCCCCACGCCGCTGGCTGCATGCAACGTCGACATCGACCGCGAGTTCGTTCGCTGCGGCGGAGGTAGCCGCCGGCACGTGCGCGTGTCGCTGCAGGCCACCGCGGCCCCGGCGGGAACGGCGCGCTCCCCGCTTCGCATCGCCTTCGTCGTCGACCGCTCGGGCTCCATGTCCGGCGAGCCGCTGACGCTCGCGGGGCGCGCGGTGTGCGAGGCCGTGGCGCTGCTCGACGCCGACGACACCTTCGCGCTGCTCGCCTTCGACGACGCGTGCCAGGTGGCCACGGCCGCGGGTCCGGCGTCCGAGGATCGCAAGCGCGAGGCCCTCGCCCTCTGCCGCGCGCTCGCCCCGGGCGGATCGACGAACCTCGCCGGGGGCTGGGCCGAGGGGTGCGCGCAGGTCGCCGTCGGCGCTGCCGGCGCGCTCGCGCGGGTGCTCGTTCTCACCGACGGCCAGGCGAACGTCGGCGAGACGCGTCCGACGGCGCTGTGCGAGCACGCCCGCGCGCTGCGTCGCAAGGGCGTCGCGACGTCGTGCCTAGGCCTCGGCGAGGGCTTCAACGAGTCGCTGCTCGGTGCCATGGCCGACGCCGGTGGCGGTCGCTTCTACTTCGCTGCGCGCCCCGAGGAGCTCATCGAGCACATGCGCGCCGAGGTGCTCGAGGGCCTCGACGTCGTCGGTCGCGGCCTCGCTGTCGAGCTGCGTCCGCACGACCGCGGTCGCGTGGCCGTGCTCGGCGGCCTGCCCTCGGAGTGGACCGGCTCGGCGCTGCGCGTGGAGCTCGGCGACGTCGTCGCGCGGCAGAACCTCGACGCCGTGTTCTCGGTGCTGCTCCCCGCAGGGAGCATGGGCGAGACCCGCGCCTTCGACGTGACCGTCGTCGACGCCGATGGGAGGCCGTGCGCGCCGATGCAGACGGTCCGCTTCACCTACGCGCCGGGTGACGTCGTCGACCGGCAGCCGCGGGAGATCGCGGTGGATCGACGCGTCGCGCGGCTCCACGCCAACGACGCCCGCCTCGCGGCGGTGACGATGAACCGCGAGGGCCGCTACGCCGAGGCCCGCGCGAGGCTCCTGGCGGTGGCCGAGCGCGTCGCATCGTACGCTGGCCACGACGCCGGCCTCGGCGCCATCGTGCGCGAGCTTCGCGTCGGCGCCGACGAGTTCGGACACGCGCTCGACGAGGGGGTGCTCAAGAGCGCCCACTCCTCGGCGTACTTCAGCACCCGCTCGAAGACCACCCGCGGACGCTCGTCTCGCGACGAGGACGACATCATCTGAGCCTCGTCCCGCGGCGTGCGCCCATCGGCCCCGCAGCGAGGCCGTGGTAGACGAACGCCACGCGCATGGCCCCACTGCTCCACACGCTCCGCCGCGCCGCCGGCGCCACCGTCGTCGATGGGTTCTTTCGTGCGGCCTCCTGCGCGGGATCGCTGCACCCCAAGGCCGACCCGGCGGCGCACGGCGTGACCGTCACCCGCGACGTTCGCTACCGCGACCCCGGCGGCGCCGAGCACCTCGTCGACGTCTGGCGCCCGCCCGGCGACGGACCGTTCCCCACGATGCTCTACCTCCACGGCGGCGGCTTTCGGATCCTGTCGAAGGAGACCCACTGGATCATGGCGCTGGCCTACGCGCGCCGCGGGTGGCTCGTCGTGAACGCGTCATACCGCCTCGCGCCGAAGCACCCGTTCCCCGCGGCCATCGACGACGCGTGCGCCGCGTACGTGTGGACGGTTCGCAACGCCGCGCGCTTCGGCGGCGACCCCGCGCGGATCTCCGTCGCGGGGGAGTCGGCCGGCGCGAACCTCGCGGCCTCGGTGGCCGTCGCGGCGTGCTTCGAGCGCGACGAGCCCTACGCGCGCGAGGTCTTCGCGACCGGCACGGTGCCGCGCGCGGTCGTCGCGTCGTGCGGGATCTTCCAGGTCACCGACACCGAGCGCTACCGCCGCGAACGCAAGCTCCCCTGGTACATCGCCGACCGCCTCGACGAGGTCTCGAGCGCCTACCTGGGCGCGTCCGCAGCGGCGAACTTCGACCTCGCCGACCCGCTGTGCTTGCTCGAGCGCGGAGACCGCCCGGCGCGCGCCCTGCCGCCGTTCTTCCTCCCGGTGGGCACCGCGGACCCGCTGCTCCACGACACGCGCCGAATGGCGTCGGCCCTCGCCGCGCACGGCGCCATCGCCGACGCGAGGTACTACGCGGGCGGCATCCACGCCTTCCACGCCTTCGTATGGACCCGCCTCGCGCGGCGATGCTGGGACGACACGTGGCAGTTCCTCGCGGAGTCCGGGGCGCTCAGCGCGTGAGCGTGCCCGCGGGCGTCACGACGAAGGAGTCGGCCACCATCGGCGGGCGCCCGACGTCGTACGCCGTGACCACGAGGTTGCCGTCGGCGCGCTGGTCGACCATGACGAAGCCGTAGCTTCCGCTCGTGCTCGCGAGCGGAGCGCCGGCGTTGCCCGAGATCACGGCGTTGGCCGCCGCGTGCCGGTACTCGTGGGTGTGCCCGTAGAGCCGGAGCGTCACTCCGCCGCGGCGCGCGGCGATGGACGCCTCGATGAACGGGCTGCCGACGGCCTCGCGGTTCCCCGGCGGCTCGTGCGCCGCGACGACGGTGTACGTGGCCGGGCGCGCGAGGGCCGCGTCGAGCCACGTCTGCTGCGCCGCGTTCCACGCGTTGGGCGCGGTGAGGATGAAGTGCGCGTCGCCGTTGCGCGTCGCGACGGTGAAGTCGTAATACAGGTTCGGGTAAGCGGCCGCGAGGCGCGTGTGGAACCCCACGGGGTTCGCGTACTCGTTGCCGTTCGGGCAGTTCGACGTCGACGCGCCGATGCACTCGTGGTTGCCCATGCCGTGAAAGAAGTGCACGGGCAGCGCGGCCTCGGCCTGCAGCAGCATCGAGATCTGGGCGTTCACGGTCGTGGCGTTGTTCGCGAACATGTAGTCGCCGGTGCCGATGACGAACTCCGCGTGCTCGGCCGCGAAGCCCGCGATGACCGAGTCGACGACGGACGTCGGCCACATGGCGGTGTCGTTGTCGTTGGGCGGGCGCATGTCGCCGAAGACGCCGAAATGCAGGAGGTCCACGGTGCCGCCGTGCGGTCCGACGGAGCCCGCCGGCACGTCGAGCGGCGGCGCGTCGGCGGCGGGAACGTCCGCCGCGGGCACGTCGACGACGGGAGCGCCGGCGTCGCTGCCGCAGACGTGCACCGCAGCGTTGCGGCTGCAGTGATAGTCGTTGCAGTCGACGTAGCCGTTGCAGTCGTCGTCGACGCCGTTGCTGCAGAGCGCGTCCGTCGCCTCGGCGCCGCGCGCGACGGAGGCCACGCACGAGCCGGGACGTCCGGCGTCCCGCGGCGCCGGCTGCACGGGGATGCCCGCATCATCGACGCCGAGGTCGTCCGTCACCATGTCGTCGACGCTCGCTGAGCCCGCGTCGTCCGCGGGTGTTCCGCCCGCGTCGACGGAAGGGGCCGCCGCGTCCTCGCTGGACTGCGGCCCGAAGGCTCCGCTCGACGACGGTGCACAGGCGACGCCGACGGCGGCGGCGCAGAGGGCGAGCAGAGAGACGCACGAGGTTCGACGATGGTTCCGCATCAACGACGTTCTTGCCCGTCGTGACACCAAACCTTCGCGTCCTCGTGCGATGCGCAGCGGCGCCGCACGCCGCGGTACCGAGCCCTCGCGGTCACCGCCTCGCAACCGTCGGCCGCCGCTCGGCGCTTGCGGGCGCGGCGTGCGAGCCACTATAGGGTCAGCGATGCGTCCCTGGCTGCTCGCGCTGACCCTGCTGTTCGCTGCCGCCCCGGCCGGCGCGCAGTCTGCTGCGCAGCTCGGCGCACAGCACTACCGCACCGGCGCCGACGCCTTCGCGCGCCGCGAGTTCCGCGTGGCAGCCATCGAGTTCCGCACCGCATACGAGCTCACGCACGAGCCTGCGCTGCTCTTCAACCTCGGCGCCGCCCTCGCCCTCGACGAGCGCCGCGACGAGGCCCGCGAGGCCTTCGAGCGCTACCTCCGCGAGCGCCCCGACGCGCCGAATCGTGCGCAGGTCGAGGCTCGCCTGCGCGACCTCCGCGCGCCGCCGTCATCGGCCCGCACGGCGGCGGTCCCTGGACGCTCGCAGCCACCGGCTCGCTTCGTGGCTCCGCCGACCACACCGACGGCAGCAGCCGGCTCGCCGGTTCGCGCCGCGGGCGTGGTGGTCGGCTCCGTCGGGCTGCTGGCCCTGGGCATCGGCGCGGGCCTCTACGTCGACGTCGGGTCGCAGTACGACACCTGCGCCGTGCGGCGCTGCCCCGCCATCCTGCAACCCCGTGGCGAAGACGCGGCATCGGTGGCGCTGCTCTGGGCCGGCGGTGCGCTGACGGCCGCCGGACTCGTGACGTTCTTCGCGGCTCCGCGCCGCGGCGCGAGCGCCGGCGCCCACGTCATGGTGGTCCCGCAGGCCCGGGGCCTTGGCCTCGCGGGGGTGTTCTGATGCGCCTTGGAATCGTCGCGGCGCTGGTCGTCGTCGCCGGCACGGGCTGTCTGCGCGACTGGGACGCCATCCTCCCGCGGGCCGACGCGACCACGGGCTCCGAAGCCTCCGCCGACGCAACGTCGGGCGACGAGCGCGCGAGTGACGGGGACCTCGGCGACGTCATCGATGGCGCCGCCGATGCTTCTGTGCTCGACCTGGTCGTACCGGACGTCGATGACGGGGCCGGGGACGGCGCGACCGAGGCGTCCGTGACCGACGGGGGCGAAGCCCTCGACGCCGAGGACGTCGCGGATGTCGCGGATGTCGCGGGGCACCTCGACGCGCTCGATGTCCCGTCGACGCTGGATGTCGCCGTCGCCCCCGACGTCGCCGCCGACGCGAGCCGACCCGACGCACGCGAGGCCGGGAGCGACGCGACGGGCTGCGCCGCCGTCGGGATGCAGCCTTGCGGCGACACCTGCGCGGATTTCCTGAACGACCCTTCGAACTGCGGCGCGTGCGGACACGTGTGCACGGCGCTCGACGGCGGCCTGGTCGCGTGCGTGACGGGAGCCTGCGTGCAGGGCTGTCCGCCCGGGTACGCGGCGTGCGGCACGGCGTGCGTGAACCTGCAGACTGACGCGCGTCACTGCGGGGCATGCGCCACGGACTGCTCCGTCGTCCCGAACACCAACGGCATGGCGCCGTGCTACGCCGGCGTGTGCCAGGTGGCAGCGGCTTGCTCCGCATCGCACGGCGACTGCGACCGTGCCCCCGCCAACGGCTGCGAGACGCCGTTGAACTCGAGCACGAATTGCGGCGGGTGCGGAACCGCGTGTGCGACTGGACGAACCTGCACGCTCAGCGGCGCCGTCGCGTTGTGCTCCTGCCCTACCGGGACGATGCCGTGCGGGTCCGGCTGCGTCGATGTTCGCGGCGACGTCGCCAACTGCGGCGCGTGCTCCAATGTCTGCCCGGCGGTGCCGAACGGCGCGGCGACGTGCGCTGGTGGAAGTTGCGGCGCGGTCTGCTCCAACGGCTACGGCTACGTGCCGGCGGCGGGGTTGTGCGCGACCTTCGGCGGCGCCGCCGTGGCGGGCGTCACGAACGGCGGCGGGTGCACCGGCAACCCCTACGCGGGCGGCGCTTGCGGCTGTCCGGCGGGCTTCTCGGGGCACTCGTTCATGTCCACCGCCGCGGACGGACTGCTGACCACGAGCCACCTCGAGACGCTCACGCTCTGCGACACGATGCGCAGCTCCGGGAGCGACTGGGGCGGCGCGTACCTCGTCGACCCGACGCTCGTCCCTGGACGCTGCTACCAGATGAACTCCCAGACGGGCTCCTGCAGCTGCCCCGGGGACGCTCCCCAACAGCAGGACCTCGTCGTGAAAGAGGCCACGTCCGGCGCGCTGCTGCACCTCGTGCTGTGCTTCAACGCCACCCCGCCGAATCCGACGTTCCTCGGGGCTTGGGAGCAGCTCGACGCAGGCTACGTCGTGCAGTTCACGCACACCAACGCGTGCCTCTCGCCGAACGCCCGCACGGGGAGCTGCAGCTGCCCCGGCGGAACCACGCACCTCGTCGCCTTCCACACCTCTGCCGGGGGCTCCTTGCCGACGGGCGCGGGTTCGTACGTCGACTCCAGCGCGGCCCCGGCCTCGATCTACCTCTGCATTCGCTGACCGCCCCGGTGCGATTCCGTCACGCACCACCGTAAGCGACAGACCCGCGGCGCGTTTCCTCCGTCGGAAGGAACACCGCCATGCACCGCACCCTGCTCTTCGTCGCGACCCTCTTCGCCCTCGTCCTCTCGGCCTGCGCCGGCGCCCAGCGCCACGCGCGCACGCCCGACGCGCTCACCCTCGACGGCGCCCTCGGCAACCGCTTCGTGCCCTCGGGCGCGCGCAGCTCCCTCGTCGCGCGCATCCGCCTCGGCACGGCGGCGTCGGACCCGTCGACGCACCCGCCCATCAACCTCGCCCTCGTCATCGACACGTCGGGCTCCATGGAGGGCGCGCCCATCGACGACGCGCGCACCGCCAGCCTCGCGCTGCTCGACACGCTGCGCGACGGCGACCGCCTCGCGGTGGTCACCTTCGACTCCCGCGCGGAGCTCCTCGTGCCCTCGGTCACCCTCGACCACGCCAGCCGCGAGGACGCCCGCGCCCGCATCGGCCGCATGCGCGCCCGCGGCACCACGGACCTCCTCCACGGCCTTCGCATGGGCATCGAGCAGGTCGCGGCGCACCTCGACCGCGCGGGCGTGAACCGCGTCGTGCTGCTCGGCGACGGCGTCCCCAACGAGCCCCAGGGCATCGAGGACATGGCCGCCAGCGCCGGCGCCCACGGCATCTCCATCACCGCGCTGGGCCTCGGCCTCGACTACAACGAGACCCTCATGGGGGCCATCGCGACGCGCTCCGGCGGGCGGTTCCACTACGTCGACGACTCGCGCGCGGTGGCGTCGGTGTTCCGCGGCGAGGTGCTTCGGCTCGAGCGCGTCGTCGCGCGCAACGCCGTGGTCACGCTCACCCCCGGTCCCGACGTGCAGATCGAGGGCGTGCTCGGACAGCAGGCCACGCGCACCGACCAGGGCATCACCATCAACGTCGGCGACCTCACCGAAGGAGCCGCCCGCGACCTCGTCGTGCGCATGAACGTCCCGTCCCGCCGCGCCGGCGCGCCGGTGGAGCTCCTCGATGCCCAGCTCGCGTGGACGGACCCCGGCGCCCCCGGCGAGCTTCGCAGCCGCGACCTGTTCCTCGGCGCCCACGCCACCGCGAGCGCCACGGACCTCGAGGGCGGACGCGACGCCGAGGTCGAGTCCGTCGCGGCCCGCGTGCAGCTCGCCGTCGGCACCGTCGCGGTCATCCGCGAGGCGCGCGGCGGCCACGTCGAGGAGGCCCAGCGCCAGCTCGATCAGCTCCTCGATGGCGCGCGGCAACGGGGCGTGCACGGCGACGCGTACCGCCGGCAGATCGCCGCGGTGACGTCGCTGCGCGCAGCGCTTCCTTCGACGGCGATGCCCGTCACCGAGACGGCGGGCGCACCTCCGCAGCGGGCCGTGCGCGAGGCGCACGAGCAGGCGATGTCGGTGTTGAGCGGGGAGTAAGAAGCGGGCGGGGGGGGCGACGGTCGACGGTGCGAAGGCCCCCTTTACCGGGGGCCTCTTCGCATCACGCGCCGATCTTGCCCTGGAGGAAGAAGGCGATGAGCAGGGCGTACAGCACGAGCGACTCGATGAGCACGAGGCCGAGAATCATCGGGGTGCCGAGCTTGTCGGCGGCGCCCGGGTTGCGGGCGATGCCGTCGAGGGCGGCGACCGCGACGCGGCTCTGGCCGAGCGCGCCGCCGAGGGCGCCGAGGCCGATGGCGAGGCCCGCGCCGAGGGCGGCCCACTGCTGCGCCGTGAAGCGGTTGTCGCCCGCCGCGGCGGCGGCTTCCTGGGCGAACGCGGCGAAGGTGTAGAAGGTGACGAGCAGCGCGCTCGCGATGGCGGTGAACTTCTTCATGGTTGCAATCTCCTGTTCGTTTCGAATCGATCAGTCCCACTCAGGGGACATGGACCACCTTGGAAAAACTCAGGCGTGCGCTCCGTGCCCGTGGCCGTGCGCGTCGCCGTGGCCCTCGCCGTGTCCCTCCGCGTGCTCGATGGCGAGCTGGAAGTAGATCGTCGAGAGCAGGCAGAAGACGTAGGTCTGCAGGGCGACCACGAGCACGCCGAGCACGAGCACCGGCACCGGCACCAGCACGAACGCCAGGCTGGTGAACACCGCGACGACGAGGTGGTCGACGAAGAGGTTCACGCAGAGGCGGATGGCGAGCGACAGCGGCCGCACGCAGTTCGACACGATCTCGAGCGGCAGCATGAGCGGCGAGAGCCACCACACCGGCCCGAGGAAGTGCTTGAAGTACTTCGGGCCCTGGTACTTGAGCCCATAGAAGTGCGTGGCGAAGAAGATGATGAGGCCGCACGCGAGGGTGACGTTGAAGTTGCTCGTCGGCGGCGCGAAGCCCGGGATGAGCCCCAGGGCGTTGGAGAAGAAGATGAGGAACGCGCAGGTCCCGATGATCGGGAGGAAGTAGCGCGCCTCCTTCTTGCCGATGACGCCCGCGATGAGGCCGTAGATGATCTCGACGAAGTTCTCGATGAACGACGTCGGCGTGAGCGACCCCTCGGGCACGAGGGCTTCGCTGGTGCGGGCGATGCGACCGCGGGCCGCGAGCACCAGCGCCGCCACGAGCAGCACCACGAACACCGCGATGGTCGTGTACTCGAGGGTCACCGGAGTGTTCGCCGGGTAGCTGAAGTGGTTCGGGAGCTCCCGCGCCATGGACCCGTCGGGGCACGCGCCGCCGGCCTCCATCGCGACCTGTCCGCCGTTCGCGTCGACGCACCCGAGGTGGTTGAACATCGCCCAGAGCGCCCGGAAATTCGGGAGCGCCAGGAGGTACGTGAACCAGGACGTATGGTCGGGCATCGGCGGGTTCCTTCTCGTTCGCTCTACGGCGCGGAGGTCTTCGGGGTGAGCGTTTCCCAGAGGGCGCCCACGCAGATGGCGGCGATGACCGACCCGAGGCCGGCGAGCAGGCTGCCCGCATGCACCCACGGCCGGGTCAGCAGCAGGATCACCACGGCGAAGAGCGCCGTGCTCTTGCCGAGGAGCAGCACCACCGCGGTGCCCTTGCCGGCCTCGACGTTCGGGTCGAGGAGGCGCAGCGCGAGCCGCGCGAGCATCCAGAGGTTCGCGAGGCCGATGACGGTGCCGAGCAGCGACACCAGCGCGCCGCGCACACCCACGGCGCTACCAGCCCACGCGATGCTCGCCGCCCCCGTCACCGCCGCAACGCCGACGATGCGCCGCGCGAGGGCGGGATCGACGGTCGGGGCGTGGTGCGTGGGGAGGGTCTCGGTCACGGCTTCGTCGGGGGAGCTTTGGGATCCACTGCGTCGCGCCGCGCGAACCGCAGGACCGACCGGAGCCCTGCCAGCACCCCCACCACGAACCCCACGAGCAGGAACGTCGGCGCGGTGTGGAACTTCCCGTCGGCCCACCATCCGGCACCGCCGGCGAGCACGACCGAGAGGAAGAGCTCGATGCCCAGAGAGGCCGCAGCCGCGTCACGGAGGGGGAGCTTCATGCACTCTCTCGATGGCGCGAACCGCCGGTCTTTCAAGGCTTCGGAACGATCGGCGCGGCTTCTATCACCGCGCCTCTCGCGGGGTCAAGGGTCGCTTCGGGACGGGTGTCCGCAGGGGTGCGTGGCAGCGCCGCAGGGGGATCTTCGAGCGCCCTTCACGGGTCGTCGGACTCGGGGAGCTGGAGCACCCCGGGGTGCAGGTGCTCGTACGCCGCGCGGGCGCTGCGGGCCCCCACGCCGGGCGCCGCGGCGAGCTCCGCGAGGGACGCCTCGGACGCCTTGGCGACGCTCCCGAAGTGCCGCAGCAGCGCCTTCACGGCGTCGGGACCGATGCCCCGGGCGTCGTCGAGGGAGCTGCGCAGCCGCTTCTTGTGGTGCAGCCGCTCCCGCACGCGGTTCGCGAAGCGGTGCGCCTCGTCGCGCGCCCTCGCCAACGGGACGAGGGCCGGGCCGTTCTCGCGGATGGTCACGGGGTTCTTGCGTCCGGGTTGGTAGACGCGGTCGACGACCTTCTCGCCGAGCACGTTCTCGCGCTCCTTGGCGAGGGAGCACACGGGAAGCTCCTCGAGGCCGAGCTCCTTGAGCACCGTCACGGCGATCTGAAGCTGTCCGCGACCGCCGTCGACGACGAAGAGGTCCGGAAGCTCCCAGCCGCGCTCGCCGTTGCGTCCCCGGCGAAAGCGCCGCGAGAGCACCTCGTGCATCGCCTTGTAGTCGTCGCCGGAGTTCTCCGTGCGCACGTGAAAGCCCTTGTACCCCGGCTTGTACGGAGCGCCGTCCCGCAGCGACACCACGGCGCCCACGGTCTCGGCGCCGGCGTGGTGCGAGATGTCGACGCACTCGAGGGTGCGCGGCGGCTCCTCGAGGCCCAGCGCCCGCGCCAGCGCCTCGGCCTGCGCCCCGGCGCTCGCCACCGCCATGCGCTTCTCCCGGAAGGCGTGCCGCGCGTTCTCCATGGCCATCGAAAGCAGCCGTGACGCGCTCCCTTCTTCGGGCTTCACGACGATCGCCACGGGGCGTCCACGCAGCTCGCCGAGCCACTCGGCGATGCCGTCGCGCCCCTCGGGTTCGAGGGGGAGCACCACCTCGTCGGGCACCGGCGCGCCCTCGGCCGCGTAGCGCCCGGTGAGCACCTGCGACACGAGCTCGTCGTCCGGGAGCTCGGTGCGCCCGAAGGTCATCGACTGCGTGTCGCGCACGAAGCCGTTGCGCACGAGCAGCAGCGTGAGCACCACGGACTCGCCCTCGCGGTAGATCCCGACGACGTCGCGGTCGGTCTCGCTGACCTCGGCGACGCGCTGCGACTCGGTGACCTTGGCCACCGCGTTGATCTGGTCGCGGAGCCGCGCGGCCTGCTCGAACTCGAGGTGCTTCGCGGCTTCGCGCATCTCGCCCTCGAGCCCCGCGACGAGCTGCGCGGTGCGCCCGCCGAGGAACAGCTCCACGTACGTGACCTGCTGCGCGTACTCGCCCGGGGGCACCGGCAGCACGCACGGCGCCGCGCAGCGCTTGATCTGGAATTCGAGGCACGGCCGCGACCGGCGCGCGAACTCGTCGTCGTCGCAGGTGCGGAGCTGGAAGTGCCGGTTGATGGTCTTGAGCGTGCGCCGTGCCTCCGTCGCGCTGGGATACGGACCGAAGTAAACGGCGCCGTCGGCGCGGGGGCGTCGCACGACCTCGAGGCGCGGCCACGCGACGCGCTTGTCGAGGCGCACCGAGAGGTAGTCCTTGTCGTCGCGGAGGCGGACGTTGTACTTCGGCCGATGCTGCTTGATCAGCGAGTTCTCGAGCAGCACGGCCTCCTTCTCGGTGGCCGTGACGACGGTCTCGATGTCGCCGAGCACGCGCTCGAGCAGCGGGATGAAGTACCGGTAGTCCGAGCTGTTCGGCTGGAAGTACTGGCGCACGCGCTGGCGCAGCGAGCGCGCCTTGCCGACGTACACCACGGCCCCCTTCTTGTTGCGAAAGAGGTAGCAGCCCGGCGACGCGGGGAGCCCGTCGAGGCGGGCGCGGAGGTCTTCCTCTCGCATCAGGCGCGCAGTGTACGGGCCCGCGGCCCCCGCGGTCGAACGGTCCGCGCGCGGGGGGTTTACCGCGGGCGAGGCTCTGGCATGCTGCGCCCCTCCGAAGGGGAGCGCGCGGTCGACGTCGCAGCGCGCCCGACGGATTCACGCTTCCGAACGAGGTGCTCCGCGATGTCTCCGCTCCGATTCTCGATGGTCCTTGGGCTCGCCGTCGCCGGCGGCTGTGCGCGCCGCGTCCGCCCCGTGGAGGTGCCCCGCGCTCCCGAACCCGTCGTGCTCTCCCTGGCCGCCGTCCGCGTCTCCCACGGACCGTGGACCTCGCCGACGCCGCCGCCGGTGCCGCCCCCTCCGCGCCGCGGCGCCCGCCGCTCGGGGTCCATGTCCCTCGACCTCGCGCAGCCCATCCTGGTGTCGGCCAACGAGCCCGTGCGCGCCTGCTACAAGGCCTTTCTCGCGTTCAGCCCGCAGGCCGGCGGCACCATCATCACGCTGATGCGCATCGGCCCGTCGGGCTCCGTCGACGACGTGGAGACCATCGGCTCGCCCGATCCGTCCCTCGCGATCATGTCGCAGTGCGTGCTCGCCGCCCTGCGCACGCGGCGCTTTCCGGGCCTCGGATCGCCGTCGCTGCTCTCGTTCCCGTTCTCCTTTCGCAGCGGCGAGATCAACGGACAGACGGTGCCGACGCCGCAGTTCCCGGCGCAGCGCCCGGGCGAGATGCAGGTGCCGAACCCCGAGAACATCACCGCGCGCCCGTGGCGCCCCGCGCTCATCCCGGCCTCGACGCCGGCGCCGGTGATGACCTCGGTGATGCTCGAGGCGGTGGTGCCCGACGTGCAGTCCCTCGCCGACACCTGCTACGCCGCGACGCTCGTGGTGAACCCCTCGGCCGAGGGCGACTTCACGCTCCGCGCCGCGGTCGAGCCGTCGGGCAACGTCAACCGCCTCGACATCACCCCGCCGGAATTCCCGTCGCCCATGCGCGACTGC
>CAIMWA010000284.1 GCA_903845045.1 uncultured delta proteobacterium
CCCGGTGTCGCGCGGCACGTCCATGGTCACGGGCACGTCGGGCGTGACGACCCCGGTGTCGCGCGGCACGTCCATGGTCACGGGCACGTCGGGCGTGACGATCCCGGTGTCGGCCGGCACGTCCATGGTCACGGGCACATCGGGCGTGACGACGCCGGTGTCGGCCGGCACGTCCGTCGGTGCGGGGACATCGGGCGTGACGACCCCGGCATCGACCGGCACGTCCGTCGGCGCGGTCACGTCCGGCTGCGTGGTGGCGGTGTCGTCCGGCGCGTCGGTCGTCGCCGGAACATCGGGCAACGGTGCGCCGACGTCGGTGCCGGCGTCCGTGCCCGCGTCTACCGCGGCAACGTCCGTGACCGGGCGATCCGCCACGACGACATCGGCGCCCGAGACGTCGACCGCGGCGGCGTCGGTCCCTCCCTCCGACGCTCCACAGGCCTGAACGAAGGCCCCCACGAGCACACACTGGAGAACCGAGGAAACCGCACCACTAAATCGCATGCTCGCCCACCCGCGTTGGTCGATGAACCTGCCGGTACGCACCGGCGCCGCCTGCCGCCATTCGGAACATGGCCGCTCCGGTGAGTCAACGGCGATGTTCGGCGAGCCGTGCCGCTTCTCGAATAATCAGCATTGCAAGGGGCGGGCCGGTCGATTTCATCAGAAATCCGATTGGGTGCATTCCCCTGGGCTTCGCGCGATGCCCACATTGGGAACTTGAAGCCCCCGCCGCCAGCCTCGTTGCGATCGGAGGCCTCACGCCGCGCCCTCGCGATGGCCGTCGCCGTGATCGTGGCGCGGGGGCCGCCGGTGTACGCGCAGGGCGCTGCGCCCGGGACCGCGCCTCCTGCCCCGGCGCTGCCGACGCCCATGCCGGCCAACGAGTTCCTCGATCGCTCGTTCATCTTCTATGGTGCACCGTGGAGCGGACCGGCGGGACATCGCGTGCCGCTGGTGTTCGAGGCGTCGATCTCTCCGCACTTCTACCTCTACGACTCCCTCGCCGCGCGCACGCCCTTCGGCGCGAGCGGCTTCGCGTGGTCCCTCGTGATGACGTTGCAGACCCGGCTCCGCATGACCGCGTCGGAGTCGACGCCGATCCGCATGCCGTCGTACATGCCCCGCCTCGAGGTGCAGTTCTTCCGCATCTGGGCGCCGTCCGCTGCGGAGATGGAGGCGCGGGCGCGCGCCGAGCGGTCTCCCACCTTCGCCCTCCTCGGCGTCACCGTCGGCATCAACCATCACTCCAATGGACAGAGCGGGTGCGCCTATGACCCCACGGACGCCGTCGCCGACGGCACGCCTGCCTGCGAGCGGTTGATTCCGCCGCCGTCCACCGCCGACCTCGCGGATCTCCTCAATCGGACCAACGGCAACTTCGCCACCAACTACGTGAGCGTGGATCTCGGCTACCGTCGCGGCCAGGTCGGGCCCGCGAACCAGATCCTGCGAAGCTGGACGGCGGCGCTGCGCGGGGAGCTGCACATCCCCACCCCCGGCGGCCTGCTTCCCTCGGAGGCGGACCTGTACGGGCGCTGGCGCGTTCGCGCGCTGGGGGAATACCTTCGGGAGTTCGGCTGGGGGCGCCTGCGCTTCGAGGGCGCCTTCGAGCTGGTCCCCGACGCGGCGGCGGCGGTGGTGCCCTATCGGCTGTGGGCCGAGGTCGATCTGAGCTTTCCACGCGCGGGCGGCGTCGGTCTCTTCGCGCGCTGGTACTCCGGGCAGGACTACTACAACGCGTTCTTCGTGGACCGCCTCGACCAGGCCCAATTCGGGCTGCTCTTCGACCTTTCACCGATGCTCCCGTTCGCGCCGCGCCCGACGGGACGATGAGCGGGGAACGGCCATCGGTGATCACTGCGCCGCGGGGCGGGTGGTGCGCTCGATGCCGAGGCGCATGGTGAGCCGGAGCCCGACCTGGAGCTCGCCGACGGTGCCCGAGGCCACCACCGGCTGCGAGGCACCGCACTCGAGAAAGCAGGACGGCGTCTGCGTGACCACCTGGGAGACGGCGTAGCGGGCGAGGTCGTCTTCGACGAAGGCCGACAGCGTCCACGAAGCGCGGAACGACCCCACGCTGAAGCCCGCGTTGAGGCCCACGGAGACGCCGAGGTACCCCGCGGACCCGGACGCGCCGGGGGAGGCGCCGCCGAAGAGGAAGCCCGACGTGCTGTCGATGCCCTGGTAGTC
>CAIMWA010000285.1 GCA_903845045.1 uncultured delta proteobacterium
AGCAGCGCGCTCCCGAGGCACGCCGACAGCCCGCGCACCTCCAGCGGCGGATCGAACTCCACGGCGTTCGCGGCGCCATCGGCCCCCACGCCGAGGATGATCTCCACGCGCCGCACGTGCACGAGCGCGACGGGATCGGCCTCGCGCGCGGCGTCGAGGCACCGCGTCACCGGGGTGAGCATCGTGGGTAGCGCCGCCCGCGCGCGGGCCAGGTTCGTGCGCTCCACGCGAAGGAGCTGCAACGTCACCGCGCTGCGTCCGCGCAACGGCGACGGCGAGCGGTGCCCTCCGCGCTGCGCCCAGGGCGACGCGGGGACGAGCGCCACCGCGAGCGCGAAGGCCGCGGCGCGCACGGCTCACATCCCGGCGTCGACGCGCGGGTGGCAGAGCTGCGGCGGGTGGTACGCGGGAACGCTCCCGAGCAGCGCGTCGCTCACCTGGTTCGCGTCGATGATGGTGCGCAGCGTGTCGGCACCGGGCGTCGGCGAGCGATGGCGCATGGGGTCCGTGTAGTCGACGGTGTAGAGCCCGAAGCGCGGGCAGTAGCCCTCGGCCCACTCGAAGTTGTCGATGATGGACCAGTGGAAATACCCGCGCACGTCCATGCCCTCGCGGATGGCGCGCGCGAGGATCGCGAGGTGCTCCGCAAGGTACCGCGGACGGTTCGTGCCGCTCGCGTCGGCGATGCCGTTCTCCGTCACGAGCACCGGCAGCCCGTAGGGCCGAAGCTCGCGCAGCACGAGCAGGAACCCTTGGGGGTAGAGGTCCCAGTCGAGGTCGGACTTGGGCAGCGGCGTGGGCAGCGACGTCTGCTGCGGCAGCCCGTGCAGGATCGGCAGCGACGGAATGCCCCGCATCAGCGTGAGGCCGTAGTAGTTCAGCCCGATGAAGTCGGCGCGGGCCCGCAGCGACGGGTCGTTGCGAACGTCCGTGGGTCCGTCGAGGCTGCCGTCGGCGTCGACGTCGAGGTCGCCCCGCACGATGGCGTTCAGGAACAGCGCGTTGTTGATGTACGCGCCCGACACCGCCGCGCGCTCGTCGTCGGCGTTGCCCGGCCGCGCCGCGCGGAACACCCGGTTGTGCGACGCGATGCTCACCATCGCCGGGCGCCCGCCGGTGCTCCCCACGCCGCCGTCGGCGTCGTTGCCCGCGGCGGTGAACGTGTCGGCCTCGTGCAGCGCGTCGTACCCGCGCCCGTGCGAGCGGATCATGTTCAGCACGAGGCGCCGCACGCGGTTGAAATCGAGGGGCGCACCCGGCGGAAAGATCGACTCGAGGTAGCCCCCGGCGGCGATGACCAAGGGCTCGTTGAAGGTGATCCACCAGTCGACCTGACGGCCGTACTCGGCGCCGGCGAAGCGCGACCACGCGCCGAAGTCGTCGACGATGCCGTCGCGCACGAAGCCCGTGGAGTCGTAGGGCTGCGACAGGTCGTCGAGGTAGTCGGGCAGCACGAAGTGGAACAACGTGACCATGGGCACGAGGTGCCGCTGCGCCATCGCGTCGAGCACGCGGTGGTAGTACGCGAGGCCGTCGGGGTCCGCCGCCGCGCGGCACGCCGCGGTGAAGTCCGCGAGGGGCATGGTGCGCGCCCCGAAGCAGCGGCTCCAGGCGTCGCGCGTCGGAAAGATCCGCGACCAGTCGAGGCCCAGGCGGTACGCGTTCTGGTGCGTCGCCACGAGCGCGTCGAGCTCTTGCGTGAACTGCGTGTACGACCGCGGACCGTCGTCGGCGTGGTCGCCGTGCGCGATGCGCCCCGCCATGTTCTCCCAGGCGTTCCAGTCGGTGTGGTGCAAGCCCCCCTCGACCTGGTACGGCGCCGTCGCCGAGCCCCAGAGAAAGCCCGGCGGAAAGCTCCCGCGCGGCGACGGGTCGAAGGCCTCGAGGGTCGCGGGCACGTCGAGCGGTGGCACGTCGTCGACGACCGCCGGGGTGTCCGTCGGCGTGCCCGCATCGGTGTTCGCGCGGACGTCGGCGCCGAGGTCCGACGTCGCGGCGTCGGTCACCGACGCGTCGGGGATCACCACCGCCGGGCGGTCGTCGCACGCGGCGAGGGCGAGCGGGGCGAGGAGCACGAGGAGCGGAGCCGTGGCGCGCATGGGGCGCCGAGGGTACCCGCGTTCAGCTCTTCAACACCACCACCAGCGCCGCCACGCTCACCACGAGAATGAGCACCGACAGCGCGAGCACCAGGTAGTCCCCGTCGCCCCGGGACCGCGCCAGCGCACGCTCCGACGGCGCCGCTGCGACCGCCGCGACGGGCGCTGCGGGCACCACCACGGGCTCCACCGCGGGCGTCGTCCCGGTCCCGGCGTCGGGCTCGGCGGACGGTGGCGGCGTCGACGTGCGCGGGCTCGCCGACGGCCGCGGCGGGGGCGCTGGAGCGGCCTCGTCGTCGCCGCCGTCGAAGCCGCGGAGCAGCTCTTCCGTCGGGTCCACGAGGCGCAGCGTGCTGCGTCCGAGCATGAACTCGTCGCCGCTGCGAAGGCGCCGCTCGGTGAGCGACCGGCCGCCCATGACGATGCCGTTCTTGCTCCCGAGGTCGCGGAGGAGCACCCCTTCGCCGTCGCGCATGGCCTCGGCGTGCTCGCGGGAACAATCGCGGTCGTCGAGGAGCACGTCGCAGCGCTCGCCGCGGCCGAGCACGAGGTGCGTGCCGTCCTTCGGAAGGTCCCAGCGCAGGCCCGCGGTCTTGCCCGATCGCAGCTCGAGGTACGGGGGCGCGGCCTCGCCGCCGAGGGAGCGCAGGGCGTCGCGCAGGAGCTTGCGCGCGAGGCTCGCGGTGCGCTCGGGGGGGTCCGCGAGGGCCGAGACGAACTGCACGCGCACGGTGAAGTCGCCGAGGCCGAGCTCGTCGCCGTCGCGCAGCACCTTGCGCCGCCCGCGGGGGATCACCACGCCGTTCACGCGCGTGCCGTTGGTGCTCGTGTCGTCGGTGACCGACACGTCGCTGCCCTCGACGCGGAGCACCGCGTGCTGCTCGCTCACGCGCCGCGACGGAAGGCGCACGTCGGCGTGTCCGCCGCGACCGATGACGATGCGCGGCTGGTCGAGGGTGAGGGTCTCGGAGTCGCGGCCCTCCGCGGAGACATGCAGCGCCAGCGCCACACCCCGGCCGTTAGCCCACGCGACGCGCCCGGGTCAAAGAACCGTCGACGGATCCGTTCGTGTCGAAATTTGGACGGGGCACGATCGCCTGGGGCAGTGGGGGTCGACGGAGCGCAGCGCGTGGCCTCGACGCCCGAGCGAGACGCTCCTCCAGGAGAGCACCCATGGGTTCCATCGCCAACGCCGACCGCCGCGATCCGCACGCCCCCCGCAGGCCGTTCCAGGCCTCCGTGACGTTCTCGCCCTCGGCCGCACGCGGCGCCCTCCGCGCCGACGCCGTGGACATGTCGTCCACCGGCATGCTGCTGCGCGGCGACGAGGTGCCCGACGTCGGCGAGACGCTGGCGTTCCGCTTCCGCCTCGACGACGGCCGCGACATCGACGCGCGCTGCGAGGTCGTGTGGAGCCAGGCCGAGGACGGCCGCTCCGGCGCCTTCGGCGTGCGCTTCACCGCCGAGCCCAGCTCGTCGCGCCCCGCGTCGCCCCGCGCCGAGGAGCGCGTGCGCCTGCACCTCGACGGCATGGACGCCCCGTTCCGCGCCAAGGTGCGCGGCCGCGACGAGGGCACCGTGGTCGTCGGCCACGAGCTGTCGTTCCTCAAGATCGGCGCGCGCGTGGTCGTCGAGGGCCGCGAGCAGGAGCACGGGGTGCTTCGCGCCGTCGACGTCGAGGTCGATGCCGCCACCCGCAACCCGCGCCTCATGCTCACCGTGGACCTCGACGGCTACTCGCGCCGGCTCCCCCTCGGCGACGTCATCGACGCGCCTGCGCAGGCCCAGCCCGTGGTCGTCGCCACCGTGGCCGCCGCCGCCCCGGAGGCTCCCGCGCCCGTCGTCGCTGCGGTCGTCGCGCCGACGCCCGCCCCCATCGCTGCCGCGCCTGCGGTGAAGCCCGCGCCCGCGAAGCCCACCGAGACCGCCCACGAGGGACCGGAGATCACCGCCGGCGAGCCCGACGCTCCGGCGCTGCGCACCGAGGCCCTCGACGGCGCCGACGACGAGGCCTTCGACGACGAGATGCCCCCCACGTGGCTGCAGCGCACCGTCGGCTCGGCCCGCGCCGCCGTCGACGCCACGCGCCGCGCCGCCGTCCCCTTCGCCGCGAACCTCGCGAAGTCCGTGCGCAAGGGCGCCGGCGAGGTGC
>CAIMWA010000286.1 GCA_903845045.1 uncultured delta proteobacterium
CAGCTCCTCGTCGACGCCGCGGGGCGCTACCTCTACGCCGCGCGCTCGGACACGAACACGGTGATGCGCGTCGCGCTGAGCGCCGGCGACGCCGGCATGCCGGGCGGCGCGTCGGAGTTCGTCGGGGGCTTCAGCCGCGTGTCGGGCCTCGCGCAGGACACCTGCGGCAACCTGTTCATCGCCGACGAGCCCGTGAACCGCGTGTGGCGCGTGCCCCTCGACACGTCCATCGCCGCGTCGCGCGTCGTCACCGACATGAACGGTCCGCGATCGATCATGTTCGGCGTCGGCGCCCCCTACGGCCCCCGCGAGATCTACTCGCTGTCGTCGATGGACGGGACGCTGCGCAGCGCGAACCTCATCGCCCTCGGCGCGCCGCTGCCGGTACCAACCCCATGATCGGGTCGTTGCATGCCGCGACTTGTGCCAGCCGTAGTAGACTTGTTGATGCTCGGTTCTCCGTATTTCCGAAAGGACCGCGAGCTCGTGTGAATCACATTTCGTCCATTACAGATGAAATATCGAATGTGGACTTTGACGATAGAGACGATATCTCATGCGGCATCGCTCGCCCGGCCCACGAATGAATGTCCGGTTCGGACGTTCGATCAGGGTCCGTAACGGCGTCGTGGGCTCGACCTGCAACCCCGCGTCGATACGCGATCATGGTCCAATATCTGAATTTCACGTGTCGCCAACGCCGAGCTTCTCGAGAGCTATCCGATCGTGATCGGGGCAAGGATTCCGATGATGAACTCGAAGTACTGGTGCGCTCTCGGTCTCACGATGACCATTGGCTGTCTCTCCTGGGAACGAGGTGGCGACGACGCTGCGACGCCGAGGGATGCCGCCGCGTCGTCCGATGCCGGCAGCGCGCCGGACGTGACGCCGATGGATGCGCCGGTTGACGGACCGCCAGGCGCCGACCTCGGCGGAGCCGACGTGACGAGCGACGCCGACGATGCTGCTCCGGTGACCACCGTCGACACCGGCGGAGCCGCGGACGTGTCCTGCCCTGCGATGCAGATGCTCTGCAATCAGGCTTGTGTCGATCTCGGTAGCGATGTCCGGAACTGCGGCACGTGCGGTAGCCCGTGCGTGGCGCGCGCTGCGAGCGACACGAGTTGCGTCGCAGGTATCTGCACTTGGCGATGCACGGCAGATCATGGGGACTGTGACGGTGACCCCGCCAACGGCTGTGAGGTGGACATCTCGACTTCGCTCGCGAACTGCGGCGCGTGCGGCACGGCCTGCGCGGCGCACGCGGGCAGCGACGTAAGCTGCGTGGCCGGGAGCTGCTCGTACGTCTGCAGCGCGGGCCGAGCGGACTGTGACGGCAACGCGGCCAACGGCTGCGAGGTCGACCTGTCGACGAATGCGGCGAACTGCGGACGCTGTGGGAGTGCGTGTAGCTACCCGAACGCTGCGGGCGTGTGCTCCTCCGGCGGGTGCTCCATCGGCGCGTGCAACGCGAGCTTCGGGAACTGCGACGGCGTCGACGGCAACGGCTGCGAGACCGACCTCCGCAGCAGCCCTACGCACTGCGGAACGTGCTCGACCGCGTGCGCGACGCGCGCGAACGGGAACATCGCCTGCGTCGCCTCGACGTGCACTAGCGCCTGCTTCGGCGGCTTCGGCGACTGCGACGGCAACGCGGCCAACGGCTGCGAAGCCGATCTGCGCATCTCGGCGACGAGCTGCGGCGCCTGTGGCCTGGCGTGCCCCGCGCGCGCCAATGCCATTGCGACTTGCTCGGCGGCGATCTGCTCCTTCACCTGCGTGGCCGGCTTCGGCAACTGCAACGGCAGCGCCACCGACGGCTGCGAGGTGA
>CAIMWA010000287.1 GCA_903845045.1 uncultured delta proteobacterium
GCTTGGACCAAAGGCTGCGCTTGCGCCGCGGCGTGAAGACCTGCAGGTGGTGGTGGGCGTCGAGGGCCCCGCGCTGGCCATCGATCCACCCGAAGCAGAGCGCCGCGTCGAGGGCCTCGGCGTAGGTGATGCCAGGCCTCGGCGACGCCGTCTTGCGCAGACGAAGCCGCACGCCATCGCCTTCGGGATGACCTTCGAGGAACGCCTCCCAGGCGGCGACGGTGTCGACGGTGAGCACGGGCTTGTCGTTCACTCCGGCCATCGCTCGAAGGTACCAGTTCCTCGATGAAGAAGGCATCCCAGCGGGAAGGCGGCGCGGCTCACGTCGTCTCGTCGTCTTCCCAGTCGACCCACGCGACGTGGTTCCGCGAGAGGTACGCCTTCACCGCCGCGCCCAGCGTGGGAAAGAAGAAGTCGTTGCCGATCTGCGTGCGCAGTCCGTAGCGGGTGAGACGGTCCTTCACCGGGTCCTTGAGCTCGGCGAAGGCGAGCTCGGCGCCGCGCGCGGCCAGCTCGACGTCGAGCTCCTGGATCATCTCCGCCGCGGTGGTGTCGACGTCGGTGATGGGCTC
The DNA here is from genome assembly GCA_903845045.1 of uncultured delta proteobacterium. Taxonomy (GTDB): domain Bacteria; phylum Myxococcota_A; class Polyangia; order Polyangiales; genus SCUS01. Next base: position 573 of record CAIMWA010000287.1, read on the forward strand.
GGCGGCCACGACGACCCAGCGCGTCGGGGTCTCCGCGGCGTGCACCGCCTCGAGCACGCGCTCGCGAAAGCCGTCGGCGTTGACGAAGAACAGCGGCGCGTCCCAGCGAAAGAGCACGAGCCCTGGCACCTGCAGCGCCCCGGGGTAGCGGGCGAGGTCGTGGTAGCCCTTCACCCCGCGGGCGCGCCCGAGGATCGCGTCGTGGGGACGCCACGCGCGACGCACGAAATCGAGCACCGAGACGCCCACGGCCACGGCGATGCCCGGAATGACGCCCAGCGCCGCCACGCCGAGGAACGCCACCATGGAGAGAAGGAAGTCCGAACGGCGCACGCGAAAGAAAACGCGCAGCGCGCCGACGTCGAAGACGCGCACGATGGCCGCGATGACCACCGCAGCCAGCGCCGCCGTCGGGAGATTCGTGGTGAGACCCGGCGCGGCGACGAGCAGCACGGTGATGGCGACGGCGCCCACGACCCCGGTGAGCTGCGTGCGTGACCCCGCAGACTCGGCGACGGGCGTGCGCGACGCGCTGCTCGAGATGGGGAACCCGCGAAAGAAGCCCGCCGCGAGGTTCGCGACGCCCAGTCCGATGAGCTCACGGTTGGGATCGACACGGTAGCGCCCGCGCGCTGCCCAGGTGCGCGACAGCACGCTGGTGTCGGCAAAGGACACCAGCGCGATGCCGACGGCGGCGATGACGAGCGGTCCAAGGTCGGCGCGGTCCACCGACGGAAAGGACGGAAGGGGCACGCCGCGCGGCACGCGTCCCACGACGCTCACGGTGTCGGCGAGGCCGAACACCGTCACCGCCAGCGTCGCCAGCACCACGGCGACGAGGATCCCGGGAACCTTCGGGGCAAACCTTCGAAGCGCCAGGATGAGCGCGAGGCACGAGGCTCCAATGGCCAACGCCGCAGGCCGCGTTGCCCCTGCCGCGACGCCGCGGGCAAATCCGGGAACGCCATCGACGACCCCCGAAGCCCGCACCGAGAAGCCGAAGAGCTTCGGAAGCTGGTTGACGAGAACGGTGAGGCCGATGCCGTGCATGTAGCCGACGCGCACGGGCTTCGAGAGCAGGTCGGTGACGAAGCCGGCCTTTGCGAATCCCGCGACGAGACACAGCGCTCCCGTCAGCATCGCCAACGTCGAGGCCAGCCCCACGGCCCGCGCCGCGTCGCCGTGCGCCATGGTGTGCACCGTGGCGGCGATGAGCGCGGCGAGCGCCGAGTCGGGACCGAGCACCATCACCCGCGAAGGTCCGAAGAGCGCATAGGCCAGCAAGGGAACGATGGTGGCGTAGAGCCCGGTGATCGGCGGCAGGCCCGACGCCGACGCGTAGCCCATGCCCGCGGGGATCAGCAGCGACGTGAGCACGAGCCCCGCGACGACGTCCCGGGCGAGCCACGCGCGCTGGTAGTGCTGGAGCACCCACAGACCCGGGAGCCAGCTGCGAAGGCCGTGCTCCGGCGTGGGCGGAACGCCATCGTCCGGCGCCGATGGGGCGGCGATGGGCGTATGGTCCGCAGCATGACCCTGCGGACGCTCCGGCTCACCGACCTCACCATCCGCGACGAGCGGTCTTTTCAGCACATCGCACTCTACGACGTCCTCCGGCGCATGCTCGTCGCCGACGACGTGCGATTCCGCGTCGCCTCGGACGATTCGCCGCACGCCTCGTGGTCCCGCGTGCTCTTTCTCAACCTCACGTTCTGGAGCGCCACGAACCCCACCGACGTGCTCGTCGACGCGAGCATCGACGCCGACGTCGTCGCCCACGTCGCCTGGCATCACGCCGCACGCAAAGCCCTGTTTTCCGGGAGTTCCAGCGCGGCCTCGGCGGACGCGATGTTCCTCGGCGAGTCCATCGCGAGCGCCTTCGACCTCTACCTCGTAGGCCGCACCCTCGGCCGCGAGGACGGCTGCGGGTTCCTCGAGACGCAGGTTCCGACGATGGCCGAGGTCGCCGAGGAGCGCGGCGTGTCCGCCGAGGACTTCGAGGCGCTGCTCGCGGGCGTCGTCGCCGACCCGGAGCGGGCCTTCGAGGACCTGCGCGAGCTCCTCTTCGACGTCGCTTCGGCGCTCGCGCGCTGCGTCGACGTCGACGGCGCCACGGCCGTCTTCGACCGCTTCGCCGACCACCGCTTCGCCCCGCTGCTGCACCATTTCCAGCTCTCGAACTGGGTGCTCTACGCCAAGGCCTACGCGGCATCGCCCATCGAGGACGACGTCGCCGTGCGTGCCATCGACCGCGCGCTGCGCGAGGCTCCGGTGGCGCTCGACTGGCTGACGGAGCGCTGGCTGCCGGCCTGACCTACTCGACCACGCGCCAGAGCGCCCCGTCGCGCTGCGACCCTGCATACAGGGTGTTTCCGAGCACCGCGAGGGGCGCCGCGCAGAACCCGTCGGTGAGGTCGAAGGGCCCCTCGGAGCCACCGCGGACGATGCGCCGCTCGACCGTCGCGATGCGCCGCGGTGCCGGTCCATCGAGGCGCCAGAGCCCGGTGGAGGTCAGCAGCACGAGGCCGTCGCGCCAGCGCGTGAGGTCCGTCGGGGCGCCGGCGTCGGGGGGAAGGTTCACCGTCGTCCAATGGTCGCCGTCGGTGCTGCGCCAGAGCCGCGCGCCGCGGAAGCGCTCCCACGCGAGCCAATACAGCGTCGGACCGTCGACGTACCACCGGAGCGTGTGCGAGGCGCCGGTGCCCGTGATCCGCTGCGCGTGCAGCGACGATTGCGCGAGCGAGGTGGCGCCGGCGGCAGCGTCCACGACGACGACGTCGTTGGGTTCGCGGCCGTCGTAGTCTTGAATGCCACCGAACAACCGGCCCTGGAAACGAACCATGAAGCCGATGCGCCAGACGCCGTTCTGCCAGGGGTGCGGGTAGTCGATGGCGTAGGTCCAGCGTTGAAGGTTGGCGTCGGCGACATGCAGCGCGCCGGGGGATGGACCGAACCACGCGCGCTCGCGGGGCGGCACCGATCCCGTCGACGCGAGGGTCATGCCGCGATAACGGATGACGTCGAGGACGTGATAGGCGCGTGGAAGCACCGCAGCACCCGCGCGACCACCGGCGTCGGGGAGTGCGGGTGGGAGCAGGCGCTCGCCGCGCGCGGGGGCGAAGTTGCCTTGGGTGTCAGAGAGGAAGACGTAGCCCTCGGTGCCATGATCGACGAAGCCGAAGCCGTTGTACGGAGGGTCCGCGTCGGGCACGAAGAGCCGGTCTCCGATGTGGTGCACGCGCAGGAAACCCTGCCCCGCGGCGCCGCCGGCGAGCGGGCGGCCGGGGCGGTTCCAGTCGAAGGCGACGGTGAAGGGGCGTGCGGTGGCGGCCGGGTCGTAACGAGTGATCGTCGCGCCGTCGCTGTCGAGGGGCCTGTTGGCATGTGCCGCATAGAGCGAACCGTGGAACGCGGTGAGGTCGCAGATGCGGCGGAGCGCCAAGGGGCCGCGGCCGACGCGCTCGAAGCGGGCGGTGGCGGGGAGGGTGCCCGTGCCGACCTCGGCGGGCTCGTCGTCGCCGTCGGCTTCGGCGGGCGCGGCCTGCGCCGTCGCGATGACCGGGAGCGTCCACATGCAGGCGACGACGACGAAGAGCAGACGGCGAGGGGGCAGCATCGGAGGGGTTGGACGTCCGAGGGGCCGGGAGGTTCCATCGCGAAAGCGGTAAAGTCCGCTCCATGGGACACCCGTTCGCCCGCTACGCGTTGCGCACCACCGACGCCACGGCCGCCGCGACCTTCTACGACGCCGTGCTCGGACACCGCGGCGACGCCATCTTTCCACTCCACGAACAGGCGTTGGCGCGCGGCGCGCGACCGCACTGGCTCGGCCACGTCGACGCGCCCGACGCCGAGGCCGCGGCGACGACGCTCCTCGCGCGCGGCGCCCAGCGCCTCGGTCCTGGACCCGGAGGAACGGTGGTGCTTCGCGAACCGGGCGGTGCGCTGCTCGCGCTCGGCGGCGTAACCGGCCCATCGACCGCAGGCGTCGCCTGGCACGTGCTGCGAACGCCCGATGCCGAGGCTGCTGCCGCGATGTACGCAGACCTCTTCGGCTGGTCCCTTCGCGATGCGGTGGATCTCGGAGCGACGGGGCGTTTTCGGCTCTTCGCGTGGGGCGACGGCGAGGCTCCGACCGGTGCCATCGGCGGCATCACGCCCGGGGTGCACCCGCAGTGGCTCTTCTTCTTCCATGTCGCCTCGGTCGCGCGGGCGATGGAGCAGGTCACCGCCAAGGGTGGAGCGGTGGCCAGCACCAACGCGCTTCCCGACGGGCGCAGCGCCGCCGTCTGCGACGACCCGCAGGGCGCGGCCTTCGGACTCATCGACGGTCCGTAGCCCGAAGGCTCAGCGGGTGATCACGTAGGACCCGGGAAACGCCGGGAAGTCACGGGTCGTGACGCCATTGCGCTCGGCCCCTTCGTAGTGCGCACGCCCGGGCTTCGGCTTCAGATGCACGATGCCGCCGCGCTCGAGGGTGATGCGCCCCGCGAACACCGCCGCGGTGCAGATGCTCGAATCATCCGTGAAGGGACCACGCCCCCAGACGGCGGCCGGCGTCCCGTCCGGCGGACACCACACCTCTTGCCGGGAGCGCGCCATGGCGCGGAATCGCGTGGCGTTCGCGGTCCAGGTGATGGCCTCGACGCCGTCCGGCGGGAGCACCGGCGGAGCGACCGTCGGGGTGAACGCGAAGCTGCCCGGAAAGACCGCGAAGGGCAGCGACGAGACCCCGCTCCGGGCGCTCCCGGCGTACGATGGACGGCCGGGATGGACGAAGACCGTCACCGCGCCTCCCTGCGCGAGCGTGATGCGGCCGGCGTGCACCGCGGCGGAGCAGATGCTCGAGTCGTCGGTGTAGACGTCGGTCCCCCACACCGCTGCCAGCGTGCCGTTGGGAGGACACTCTTGCGTGAACGAGGTCCCATTGGCACCACGGTGCGCGACGGCCTTTTCGGTCCATGGACCGCCCGCGGCGACGACGACGTTCGGCGGCGTGCCCGGGATCTGAACGGCGGGTTCGGCCGTCGCCACGGGCACCGCGACGAGGCCCGGGCGAGGCCCTCCGACGACGGTGAAGCTCCCGGGAAACGCCCCGTAGGTGCGCGTGGTCTCCCCCGCGCGCGTCGTCGCGGCGTACGCGGGCAACCCCGGAGCGATCTGGATCTGCACGCGCCCGCCCGCCTGCCGGGTGATGCGCCCGGAGTGCGCGGCGGCCGTGCAGATGCTCGAGTCATCGGAGTAGGTGTCCGAACCCCAGACCGTCGCCGGCGACCCGTTCGGGGGGCAAAGGAACGTCATCATCGCGCCGGGCTGCCCGCGAAAGCGCGTCGCCGTGTCGGTCCAGGCGATGGGCGTCGCGACGGGGGCGGGCGCTGCGATCGCGGGCGTCGGCGTCGCTGGCGGGGGCTGTGGGTCGCCCCGGCGCTTGCACGACGCCGCGAGCACGCCCAGCGAGAGAAGCACCGTCTTCGTCACCATTCGTCGTCCCATGCATGCACCACGGCCGCGGCAGCGCGCGGCCTCCTTGTGGCGCGGGACGGTACGCGCGCGCGGGGGGCGCGACTTGATTTCGAGCATGTCGCGGCGCGCGGCGGTGCGTGGTGTCGGCGCTCAGAACGACGGCGCGAGGCGCCCCATCTTGCCGGACTGGTAGCGCTCGATGGCGCGCTCGATGTCGGCGCGGGTGTTCATGCAAAAGGGTCCGTGGAACACCGCCGGCTCGGCGAGGGGCTCGCCACCCGCGACGACGACGTGGGCGCGCTGCGTCGGGGCGCGCAGCAGCACGTCGTCGCCCGCCGCGGAGAAGCCCGCGACGTCGCCTTGGCGAAGCCGCGTCGACGCCCCTTCGGGACCCGCCTCGACCTCGCCGTCGATGACGTAGACGAAGCGCGGTTCGTCGGCCGGTGCGCGATGTGCGAAACGCCCGCCCGGCTCCAGCACCACGTCGAGCAGCGTCGCGGTGGTGGGCGCCTCGACGGGGGAGCGCACCTCGCCGTGCGAACCAAAGACCACGCGCGCCTCCACGCCCGGCGTGCGCACCTTCGGGACATCGGCGCCCGCGAGGTGCAGCACCTGCGGTGCCATCCATTTCTTTGAAGAGTGAAGGTTCACGAAGATCTGGAGCCCATGGCAGACCACGCCCCGGCGCATCGGCACCTCCTCGTGAACGATGCCCGAGCCCGCGGCCGTCCAGTGCAGGTCGCCGGGGTGGATGTCGAGGGTCTCGCCGCGGCTGTCACGGTTCACGAAGCCGTTGGCCGAGTCCGGAAACATGTACGTGACCGCCGAGAAGCCGGCGTGCGGGTGCGGCGGAAAGAACGGCTGCGCCATCTCGAAATGATCGAAGGCAAGGAACGGGTCGAGGTGCGCAGGAAGGTGCTCGGGGTGGAGCTGTGCGATGGAGAGCCCCTCGGAGCGGCGGTGGCGCTGCACGTGGGCGACGCGGTCGATGGTCTTTGCGGTCATCGAAGCACCGTAACGACGCGCCGTCGCATCTTCAAGGGCTCGCCGCCGGCGTCTCTTCGGGGCTGCGAACAGTGACCGGCAGCTCGCCGTACTGCTGCGTCGCGTGGTCCCACACGACGAGGATCATCTCCGGGCCGTTCGCCGACGCGACGACGTAGTAGGGCTCGCAGAAGCCGCCGTGATGCGGCTCGATGCACGCGAACGCCCACCCCGGATAATGGACCACCTCGCCGCGCAGCGCGAGGCGACGGCGGATCTCCGCGAGCACCAGCGTGTCGGGAATCGGCTCGTCGCCGTCCCAGCTCCGCCAGCGGCCCGTCTCCGGGTCGAGCCACGACGTGCGGCCGGGCCGGATCTTGTAGAACCAATGCTCCTTGGCGCCCGGGAGCACGTAGCCGGGATAGCTCCACGCATGGCCGGCGCGAAAGGCCCAGTCGTCGGCGAGAAAGCGGGCGACGCTCCCGAGCCCCGGGCGCGCCGTGTCGTAGATCGCCGACATGCCGGCGATGGCCGTGCGTCCTTCGAGGAACCAGCGATAGGCGATGAGCCGTCCCGCAGCGTCGCGGATCGCCATCTCCCGGGTGCGATCCAGCAACCGCGAGCGCTCGTTGGTGACGAGGAGCGCGGCCGACTCTTCGACCCATGTGGGATGGCGGGTCGCGCGAAAGCGGGCGTAGAGGTCCTGGTGTTCGTGGTCGAAGCGAGGCCCGTCGTGCCAGCTCACCGTGCAGCCCGCGCGGAGCATGCGCCGCCAGCGCTCCGGGACCGTGCGCCGGTCGAGGGCGACGCGCACCCAGACAGTGTCCGCAGGGCCCTCGTCCATGGGCCACGCGCGGCACGTCATCCACCGCTGCCCCCAGGGGAACCAGCCTGCCGCGAGGCGGTCGTCGATGCGCTCGGGCGTGAGGTCGAGCTCCACGGGGTCGACCTGGATGAGGGGCTCGAACACGGCCCCATGCTACCCCGGAGCCCGCGGGCGTGGCGCGCTCCTGGACGTCACTCCCCCGCGCGAACGCCCGGGAGAACGTCGCGGTAGATCTCCATCGTCGACACGTCGCCTCCGAGATCGGGGAGGTGGACCACGCCGCCAACCTCGAGGATCGTGAGCGTCCACGTCTCATCGTCGTTGCGGCGAAAGTGCTCCACGCGAACGCGGTCCTGGGCGACCAGGAGGTAGTGCCGGAGCGTCGGGATACGCTGGTAATTCGAGAACTTGCGACCGCGATCGAAGAGCTCGGTGCCGTCGGAGAGCACCTCGACGAGGAGCGTGGGGTTCGTGATGGCGTCGGCGTCGTGCGGGGCGGTCTCCGTGGGTCCGCAGACCACCGAGGCGTCGGGGTAGAAGCTGCTGCCGGTGGCGAGAACGTGGATGCGCGCGTCGGCCGAGTACGCCCGGCAGCGCCCTCGTCCCGAGCGCAGAAGCCCGAGCAGCGCGGCGCCGGTCTGCATCGCGAGCTGCGCGTGGGCGGGGGTCCCGCCGGCCATCGCGTACGTCGTACCGTCGACGAACTCGACGCGCGTGGGGCTCGCGGCCGCCTGGGCGACGTAGTCCGCGTAGGTCATCGCAACCCTCTCGGCAGCGCTCATGGGATCGACGTTACACCGATCCCCGAGCGCGCGCCGTCAGCGCCGGGCGAGGGCGCGTCGTGCGGTGGACGCCAGGGCCGTGAGGGCCGTGCGCGCCGTCGGCGTGGTCGCGTGGGCGGCGGCCTCGTCGAGGAGCCGCGGTCCATCGGCGTGGCCGACGGCGAGCACCGCGAAGGCGAGGTCGTTGCGCACTTGCTCGTCGGCGCCGCGATCGAGGGCGCGCGCGTACGCCGTCACCAGCGCCTGCGCCGCCATGGTCGGAACGGCTGCGTCGTGGGCGAGGTGCGCGTTGGCCGCCACCTGCTCGGCCCAGGTCGATCCCGCGCTCGCGAGACCGCGCGAGGCGGCTCCGAGGGTCGCGGGTGCGGTCGTGCCTTCGAGCGCCGCCACGAGGGGCCGCACGGCCTCTACGCGACGGCACCGTCCGAGACCTTCGAGCGCCGCGTCGCCGCGTCCGTTCGCGTCGGACGCGTGTTGCGTGAGCAGCGCGACCTGGGCGTCACCGCACAGCATGCCCAGCCCCTGCGCCGCCGCGAGGCGTGCTGCGGGGCGTGGCGACCCGAGGAACGCCGCACGAAGCACCGGCTCGGCGCGGGCGTCGCGGAGCGTTCCCACGGCCTCGAGGAGACCGACCTCGAGCACGTCGCGCTCCTCGGTGTCGAGCGCGCGGGCATAGCCGTGCACCGCGAGCACGTCGAGCATCGGGAGCAGCGCGTCGGCGCCCAATCCGCGGAGCTCGCGGGTGACCGCCGGGCGTCGGTAGCGCGTGGCGCGGTAGAGGTCCGGACGCACCCCGGCGAGGCTGTTCACCGCGGTGAAGATCGCCGGGTTGTGCGCGCGGGCGTCGCGCACTTGCGTCGCGAGCGTCGCCTGCGCCGCGGGCGAGAGCTGGCTCATGGCGTCGGCGCTGCCGTCGGGAGCGCGCAGCAGCGGCGTCGCAGCGGCCGGCGACGGCGCGAAGGTGAGGGCGAGCAGCGCGGACGTGCCGAGCGCAGCGAGTCGAGAACGGGTGACGCGATTCATCGGACGACCTCCCACCATCGGGTATCCGTCGGAATGCTCCGGAGCGCGTTGGTGCCGCAGTGCACCTCGCCCTCCTCGGCGTGGAGCAGGTCCCACTGCTCGGCGAAGCGCGTGGTGACGCCGAGGGCGCTCATGCGCTGGGTCATGTCGGTCTCCACGGCGTCGATGCCATTGAACACCGGGCCGTGCGGCCGCGCCACGACGGCGGTGTGACCATAATAGAGAAGGTTCACGGTGCCGGGCTGGTAGGCCAGCGCGCGCCCCATGTCGACCTGCTCCCACAGGATCGGGATCTCTACGAAGTCCGTGTCGGGAAGCCCCGTCTCGGTCTGCACCTGCATGCGCAGCATGTCGATGTGCGCCTGCACCTGCTGGTTGAACGCCATGAGGTCCATGTCGCCGAGGAGGTTGTTCAGGGTGCGCTGCGCCGCGCGCCGGTGCACGGTGCCGTCGCTCTGCACGTCGTAGAAATAGCGTCCCTGGAAGATCAGCGCGTCGCCGTTGCCGGGCGCCGCCGCGACGAGGTCCGTCAAGAGTCGTCGGGAGAGCGCCGGGGCCGCGATGAGCATCTTCCAGCCGTAGCGACCCGTCGGGTGGTTCACCCAACTGAAGAGCTCGTCGACGTGACCCACGAGGAGCCACGAGCCGTCCACGCGCAGCGGCGGACCCTGCACGCCCTGCGAATCGAGGAACGCGCGCAGCGCCGGGTCCGAGTAGCGGCCCGGGGTCCAGTCGTAGAGCATGCGGCCCAGGGGATAATGGCTCGTGCCGTTGTCGTACGGCGGGATCACCTCGAGGGTGCCGAAGGAGTCGAGGCTCTGGTCGTAGGCCGCGTCGCGCGGGCTCGAGTGCTTCCAGACGTACCCCATGCCCGGCGCGAGGATCTCCTCGAGGGTGACCTTCGTCGCGAAGCGCGTGGGCGGCGGCGAGCGCAGCACCACGAACATCCCGCGCGGCGCTCCGCCGGGGCCGGGGATGGCCGTCCAGCCGAACTCCATGATGTCCTGCGTCCACGGATCGGGGCCCGCGCCCTGCTCCATGCTGTTGATGTAGTCGGGGTTCGTCGCGTCGAACTCCGTCAACGGCATCATGTCGGCGTCCGTCGCGCGCGCGAGGTCGTTGACGAACTGCACGCTCGGAATGCTGCCCCCGATGGCCATCACGTAGGTCTGCTCGGTGTTCGCGATGGAGTTGCCGATGACCCACGGCGCCACGCGCAGCGCCACGGCGTCGGTGCCCACCATGGTCGTGCCGTCGGTGACGGTGACCGTCAGCGTGACGCCGCCGTTCCAGTTCGTCGTCGGAAAGTCGTTGGACTCGATGCCGAGCTCGACGCCCGCGCGCAGGTCGTCGCCGGTGAGGTGATCCGTCGCCGGGTGGAACACGGACCACGACCCGTCGGCGGCGTGGCGGAAGAGGCGCACCGTGGTTCCCGTCGGGGGGCCCGTGAGCGCGAAGGACGCCGTCGCCGTGAGCGGCATGCGCGGCGAGGCCTCGAGCTGGATGCGCGCGAGGTCCTGCTCGTCGTCGGCGCCGTTGACGACCTCGTCGTTGGCGTCGACGGCATGGTCGCCGTCATCGTCGTCGACGTTGGCCAGGAACGAGGCGCCCGCCGTCGCGGACCAGTCGGCGCGGTGCGCGCGCTCGTCGTCGGTGGTCTCGACGACGCCGTTGCGGTTCGCGTCGACGTCGAGGCGCACCGTGGGCGCGGCCGTCGGCACGTCGGCCCGCGTGGCGTCCGTCGCCACCTGCGCGTCGGCGCTCGTCGCGTCGGAGGAGCTGCACGCCGCGAGGCCCGCGATGACCACGCCGGCGGAGAGGCGCAGCGCAAGGCCCGCGCGGCGTTCTGGCAAGTCGAGTTTCGGGTCGGACATCGAAGGGCTCTCGGTGGGGTGAAGAGGGGAGACGTCGAACCGCGTCTCGGAAGTGCGGCCGATCTGAACCACGCTCCCGCGCAACGCGCAATCGTTCCGGCGTGCGCCATGGACGCCGCATGTGACGATGGCGGGGGTGACAGCCGCGGCGCGACGCGCGTATCGTCGAGATTGCGAGCGGCAGAGGGCGCGCGCGGGGTTCATCGCCCGTGGCGACGTCCGCACGCGCCGTCGCGCCAACGTCCCCCGCAACCGTGGAGTGGGTACCGTGAAGAAGAAGACATCGAAGCATTCGAGCGCCGTCAAGGGCGCCACGTGGTCCGCCGACGCCGCCACCGGCGACTGGAACACCGCGGCGAATTGGAGCGACGGCGCGGTCCCCACGAAGACGGCGACCTTCGGCGCGTCGAAGGAGCACGACGTGACCTTCGCGGCGGACAGCGAGGCCACCGTCGGCGCCATCGCCTTCGAAGGCAGCGCGCCCGGCTTCACCTTCACCTTCGCCGCGCCGGCCCCCAGCGGACCGGCCCTCACGCTCGACGGCGACGGCATCGCGCACGCCTCGGGCTCGCCGCAGCGCTTCGTCGTCGCGTCGTCGGCGGCAAGCTGCGAGCAGCCGCAATTGAAGTTCGCGAGGTCGGCGTCGGCGGGCAACGCGCGCACCTTCTACGACGTCGGTCCGGCGTCGGCGGCGGCCGCGGGGGGCGGGGTCATCGGCTTTCACGACACGTCCGGCGCGGGCTCCGCGTCGTTCACCGTCACCACCGGCGCTGGAACGCCCGCGAAGGAGAGCACCGTCGGCGGCGAGGTGTCCTTTCACGACCAGGCGTCGGCGCAGCACGCGCGCTTCACCATCTACGGATCGACGAGCACCACCGACGGCGACACCTTCGGCAACGCCGTCTTCCACGACGACGCGCAGGCCGGGCCCGCGCGGTTCACCAACATCGGCGGCACCGTGTCCGAGGGCGACGGCGGGAACACGCAATTCTACGACGACGCCGACGCGGCGCACGGTTGGTTCCACAACGAGGGCGGCTCCGTGGCCAAGGCCAACGGCGGCGACGTGGCCTTCGACGGCACCGCGAGCGCGGGGCACGGGCAATTCCACAACTACGCCGCCACCGCCGACGGAGCCTACGGCGGCGTCACGAGCTTCAACAACAACCCGCCGGCCCTCGCGAAGCTCACCGCGGGCGCTTCGGCCGGACGAGGCCACTTCACCAACTACGGCGCGACGGAGGCCGGCGCCGGCGGCGGGCACACGTCGTTCTCTGCAAAGTACGGCGCGTGCACCGCGGACCACGGCACCTTCGTGAACGAGGGCAGCGCCGTCGCCGGCGAGGCCTCGCAGGCCGGGCACACGGTGTTCTCCATCAGCCTTCCGCAGAAGAGCGCATGGGTCCCGGACGCCGGCAAGGCGACCTTCTGGAACCACCCGGGCACCGCCGAAGGCGCGCCCGGCGGCTCCACGCAATTCACCGTCTATACCGACAAGGGATCGAAGGCCACGGTCAAGAACGGTCCCTCGGCGGCGAAGGGGACGTTCCACAACCTCGGGGCCACCACCGAGGGAGCGCTCGGCGGACGCACGCTCTTCGGCGGCACCGGGACCGCAGCCAAGGGGACGCTCGTGGCGTACGGCGGAAGCCACGGCGGCGAGGGCGGGTCCATCGTCTTCGCCGACGCATCCACCGGGGGCACGGCGACGGTGAGGCTTCATGGGAACGGCACCCTCGACGTGAGCGGGCACGCCTTGCCGAGCCTCGCCGTCGGCGACCTCGAGACGTCCGGCGGACACGTCAAGACGCGCCTCGGCACCGACGTCACCACCGTCGTCGTGTCGGGAAGGCTCGTCCTCGACGGCGCCCCGCTGGTGTTCGATTTCGTCGCAGGAAAGGGCTTCGCGGCGGGAAATACCTACACGATCCTGAAGGCGAAGAGCGTCAAGAAGCTCGCGGCCGATCGCTTCAGCGGCAGCAGCCTCGGAGGCTCGAAGCCGACCTTCACCGTCGAAGGCGACGAGCTCCGCGTCACCTTCGCGAAGTAGTCACCGACGCTCGATCACTGCACGCGCGCGAGGCGCTCGGGGACGTCGGCGTCGACCACCGGACCCGAGTGTGCGAAGGCCAGCGCGCGGACCGGAAGGGCCTCGTGCAGCAGCCGCGCGCCGAGCGCCCGCAGCGACGCGCGTCCCTGCATCACGTCTTCGGAGAAGAGCCACACGGGACCCCGCACGAGGCCCTCGACGGTGGCGCTCGACGCGTCGCCGAGGAACAGCGTCTCGTGCGCGAGGTACGCGGCGCTCCCCGGGGTGTGGCCGGGCAGCGCGAAGACCCGCACGGCCAGCGATCCCACGTTCACCGTCTCGCCGTCGGCGAGCGTGTGCGTCACGCGAAGGCCCGTCGGGTGGGGCGAGCGAACGTGGCTCATGGGCGAGTGCATCGGGGCGGTGCCGGCGATGACCGGAACCTCGGCGGCGAGGGCGTAGACCTCGGCCCGCGGAAAGGCGCGCACGGCTGCGGTGTGGTCCTGGTGGCCGTGCGTGAGGAAGATGGCGCGCACGGCGTCGGGCCCGAGCCCGCGGGCACGCAGCGCCGCGATCAGCCTCGCGCCGGTGGCGTCGGCGCCGGTGTCGACGAGCGCCACGGAGCCCGGGTCGGCGTCGAGGACGAAGGCGCTCACGAAGCCCATGGCCACGGTCTCCACGCCCGGCGTCGGACCCGCTCCGTTGCGCGACGGCGCGTTGCCCGCAAAGGCCGAGTACATCAGGCCCCCGACGCCGAGCAGCAACACCACGACGGTGGCGACGACGCCGAGCAGGACCTTTCGCACGCGCGTGTTCATGCGACCACCGATCGCACGAAGATGCCGTGCGGCGCAAACCCGGTGTGATCCCTCAGTGCAGCGTGCGAACGGCGCCCGCGGGCGGCGCGACGAGGCCGCGGCGGCGCCACGCGTTCCATGCGAAGGCGAGCGCGAGCGGAACGTGCACCGCGAGGCCCGCGAGGGCGATGTGCACGTCGTCGGAGCGGTGGTCCGAGCAGGGGAGGGGAAACGCCGCCAGGGCCGCGTCGAGGGCGAGCACGACGCCGCAGCTCAGCGCGAAGGCGCGCGTCGCGCGGGTCGCCACGGAGCCCACGGTCACGACGCCGGCGGCAGCGTGGACGACCACGAGCGCGAGCGACGCGACGGTGTGCGCCACGGGCCTTCCCTGGAGGAGAAAGCGCCCCAGCTCGGACAGCGCGAGAAAGAGGCAGACGACCCACATCACCGTCAGCAGCACCGCGGGAGCGATGGGCAGCGTCACCGAGCGAGGAATGCCCGCACCGACGACGGGCTCGTAGGCGACGGCGTCGGCGGCGCGAAAGGGCAGGGCGCTGTCGCTCGCGACGACGCGGCGCTCGCGAAAGGCCGCGGGCCAGTCGTCGAGCACGGCTTCGTAGAGGCCGATGCCGCGAAGCACGGCGTCGCTCCCGACGACGAGTCCTGCCAGCACCATCGCGCCGAGGGCGTTCATCGGGCCCGAGGATGAAGCACCTCGAAGCCCGTCGCGAGCGGCGCGCGGCGCTTTCCGTCAGGCCGGGAGCTGCTTCGCCTTGCGCGGCTTCTCCATGACGAGCGCCGCGATGCGCACGATGAGCCGTCGCGGGGCGAAGCGCAGCGCCCACATGCCGATGGAGTTCATCCATCCGGCGATGATGTTCCGCCGGCCGGCGAAGAGCGCGTCGAGGCCGATGCGCGCGCAGCGCTCCGGCGACATCAGCGTGACCTTCAGCGCGGACGGAAGCTCCTGCCCCGAGACGGCCATGAACTCCGTCGCCGTGCCGCCGGGGCAGAGGCAGCACACGCGCACCGGCGTGCCGCGGAGCTCGTGGGCGAGGGCCTCGGTGAAGTTCCGCACGTAGGCCTTGCCCGCGGCGTAGGTCGCGTAGTCGGGCACGGGCATGTAGGCGCCGATGGAGGCGACGTTGAGCACCCACCCGCGGCCGCGCGCGAGCATCGCCTTGGCGAAGAGCTGGGTGAGCTCGGTGAGCGACACGACGTTGAGCTGGAGCTGCTCGCGAACGCGCTCCCACGGGATCTCGACGAACGCGTCCTGGGTGCCGAAGCCCGCGTTGTTGAGCAGGATGTCGACGGCCTTGCCCGCCCCCTCGGTGCGCGCGAAGAGCTCGGCCGGCGCGTCGGGGCGCCCCAGGTCGAGGGAGACGACGTCGACCTCCACGGCGTGCCGCGCGCGCAGGTCCGTGGCCAATGCGTCGAGGCGGTCCGTGCGCCGCGCGGTGATGACGAGGTTCACGCCGCGCGCCGCGAGCTGCCGGGCGAGCTGCTCGCCGATGCCGCTCGAGGCCCCGGTCACGATCGCGCGCATTCCCTTGAGGTCCACCATGCGCGCGACGCTACCGCGTCTTCAACGGAATTCCATCGCACATTCGATTGGTTGCCATGATGGCGAAGGAGGCGCGCGCCCGCGCCACGCCCTCGAAAGCGCACGCCACGGGTGGACGCGGCCCGAGGTCGGCCCCACCGACCCGGGCGACGGGTCTGGCAGCGGGTGCCGGGCTGCACCCCGATCGGGCCGCGAAGGCCGCGTCAGGAGGCTTCATGAAGGCGACGGACTTCGATCTCTCGAAAGACCTCATCCTCGATCCGGCGAGCGGCATCGCGTCGTTCCGGAACAGCCGCATGGTCGTGATGGATGCGGCGGCGCTGGGCCTGCTCCGGCAGAACCTGCTCGAGGCGCTGGGGCTCGAGAAGACCCGCGCGTTCTTCCTGCGCTTCGGGTACAGCGCCGGCTATTCCGACTTCAAGCAGATGAAGAAGAAATACACCTTCGACACCGACATGGACCTGCTCGCCTCGGGTCCGGTGATCCACTCTTGGGAGGGCATCGTGTCGGCGCGCCCGGGCGAGCTTCGGTTCAGCCGCGAGACCGGCGACTTCTACTTCACCGGCGACTGGGTGAACTCCTACGAGGCCGAGCAGTACCTCTCGTTCAACCCGGTGTGCGACTCGCCGGTGTGCTGGTCGCTCGCGGGCTACGCCTCGGGCTGGGGCACTGCGTTCTTCGAGCGTCCGCTGCTGGCGATGGAGTCCCGCTGCGTGGGCAAGGGCGACGCGTCGTGCGGGTGGCTCATCCAGCCGCCCGCCGAATTCGGCGACGAGGCGCGCCCCTACATGGAAGCCCTCGGGCCGTTGATGGGTTGAGGAGGACGACGATGGGAAAGAAGTTGGTCTCTTATTATGACCTCATCGAAGACAAGATGGGCTTCAAGGGGAAGTCCGAGCTCGCGCGGATCACGCACAAGCCGTCGGTGATCGTCGCCGGCATCCCCGACGATCCGGTGACGGTGAAGCTCTTCCAGGACGCCATCCATCAGCTCACCGGCGTCCGCCCAGCGTAGCCTCCCAACCTCGTTGCGATGACCCCACCGGCTCCGTGGCGGCGCGCCTTGCTCCTCGTTGCGGCGCTCTGCGCGTGCGCGAGCGGGCCTCCGCGGCGGCCCGCGGGCTGGCACCAGGGCGATCGCTCCTACGCCGTCACCTACCTCGATTGGATGATCCGCCGCGAGATGGCCCGGCGCTCCATCCGAGGACTCAGCATCGCCGTCGTCGACGATCACCGCACGCTCTTCGAGCGCGGCTACGGGTACGCCGACGCCGGGCAAGGCATCGCAGCCACGCCCGACACCGTGTACCGCATCGGGTCCGTCTCCAAGGTCGTGACCGCCGCGCTCGTGATGTCACTGGTCGAGCGCGGGCAGCTCGACCTCGACGCGCCGGTCACCGCCTACGAACCCTCGTTCACGATCCACAGCCGGTTTGCGGCGGCACCCATCACGCTGCGCGAGGTCCTCTCGCACCACGCCGGGCTCCCGGCGAACGTCACGCACGGCATGTGGGTCGACGCGCCGGCGCCGCTCTCGAGCGTGACGACGCTCCTCGCCGACGAGTCCCTGGTGAGCCCGCCCGGGACCATGTTCCACTATTCGAACATCGGCTTCGCGTTCGCCGGACGCATCGTGGAGAACGTCACGCACCAGCCCTTCGCCGAGGCCGCGCAGCGCACGCTCTTCGATCCCCTCGGCATGACCTCTTCGAGCTTCGAGTCGGATGCGCGGCTCGCGGCGAGGCTGGCCGTGGGCTACCTCGGCGACCGGGTCATCGCGCCGACGCCGCTTCGCGATGTGTCCGCCGGGTCCATGCTGTCGACGGCCGGCGACCTCGGGCGGTTCCTTCAAATGATGCTGGCGCGAGGGTCCTTCGGGGACGTGCGGGTGCTGTCACCGGAGAGCGTCGCGACGCTTCTCACCCCGCAATTCGAGGATCGCGCGCTGGACCTCGGGCACCGCGTGGCCCTCGACTGGGTCACCGGCGGACCCGTGGTGCGCGGCGTCGACGAGCCCGTCTCATGGCACAACGGCTACGCCCCGCCCTTCGACGCCGACGTGAGCCTGCTTCGCGACGCGCGGCTCGGCGTGGTGGTGCTCTCGAACACGGCGCAAGCTGGGAGCGCGCAGATCGCGGCGCGTGCGCTGGAGCTCATGCGCGAGGTCGACACCGGCGTGGCGCAGCCCGAGCCCGAGGACCCCGAGGACCCCGAGGTTCCAGCGGCGAGATCCGACCTCGACGCGCTCGCCGGCGAGTACGTGGGACTCGGCGCCCAGACCACCACGATCCGCCGCGACGGTCGCCGCCTTCACGCCCAGCTCTTCGGCCGGGACCTCGAGCTCATCCCGACGGGGCCGCGGCGCTTCGTGCCCCGGGCCACGGTGTTCTTTGGACTCTTCGGGCGCACCCTCGCGAACCTCACGCTCTCCTTCGAGCACGTCGAGGGCCGCGACTTCGCGGTGCTGCGCGGCGGGGCCACGCACGTCGTCTTCGAGCGCCTTTCGCAAGTGCCCATCCCCGAGGCCTGGCGGCGTCGCGCGGGACCGTACACCGTAGAGACCTCCGGCGAGTCGTTCACCTTCACATCGATGAACGTCGCGGCGGATCACGGTGCGTTGACGCTCTCCTACGCGACTCGTCCGCGGCATCCTGGCGGTCCCGTCGGCGCGGGCGACACCATCATGGGCGGAGCCGTCACGCTGCGGCTGATCCCTGTCTCCGACGACGAGGCCATCGTCGCGGGCGTCGACCAGGGCGAGACCGTGCGGGCCGCGCGCGACGCCCAGGGCGAGACGCTGCACTACTCGGGCTTCGTGCTGCGGCGTTGAGCGGCGTGGGCTCGGGCGCGGCCGCTCAACGCCTTCCACTTCTACACATCGCGAGACCGCGACCACAGCTTCAGTTCTGCATGTTGTTCAGCCATCTTGACCCGCCGCGCTCACGCCCGGCAGCAAAGC
>CAIMWA010000288.1 GCA_903845045.1 uncultured delta proteobacterium
AGTCGATCGGTGCGCTTGCCCGAGAGCTCCGGACACGTCTCCGGGTGCGCCACGTACGCGGGGAGCTGGTCCACGGCGAAGCCCGGCTCGCCCTCGGCGGCGAGGCGCTGCAGCACGCTCTGGTGGATCAGCGACGACAGCTGCGCGGCACCGAGCCCCGCCCACGGTGACGGCGACGCGGCATCGGCGGCCGAGGCCACCGAGGCGTCGTGCGCCGTCGGCGCGGTGGTGACGGGGTGTTGCGGAGTGCCTGCCTGGCGCGCGCCACATGCGGAAAGCACGAGCGCGAAGGCGACCGTTCGGAGGGTGGGGTTGCGCATCGGGGGGCGCAAGATGCGCCACCCGCGCGGGCGGATCAAGCCGCCTTTTGTGGAGCTGACCGGGATCGAACCGGTGGCCTCCTCAATGCCATTGAGGCGCTCTCCCAGCTGAGCTACAGCCCCTCTCGTAACGAGGGATCGCCTACCTACCCGAGGGCGCGCGGGGGCGTCAAGGGGTTCCGAGGGGTCAAATGTTGATTCGCGACGCGACGCGGTCGAGGTCGAGGCCCAGCGCTTCGAGCTCCGCGCGGGCCTCGCGCACGAGCCGCACGAGCCGCGGGTGCACGTCGCCCTCGTCGTTGGTGACCAGCGTGCCGTAGGTCGTGCGCGAGAGCAGCCACGAGATCCAGAGCATCTCCGTCGCCTCCTGCGGCCCCGGCGCCATGCGGTCGTCCTCTTCGGGGAGCAGCGGCGCGCCCGGGGCTTCGCGCAGCGCGAGGCTCGTGTAGCGCACCTCGCCGCCGTCGTCCCACTGCTGGTTGTTCGCCCACGCGTGGCGGAACGTCGCGAAGAACAGCACGTAGCGGCACATCTGCGCGAGGTCCGCCCAGTCGCCGTCGCCGGGCGCGTCGTGCACGGTGACGGGGCTCACGGCGCGCACCACGCCGCTGGTCGCGGTGCGGGCGCGCGCGTAGTCGACGCGCTCCGTGGGCTGCACGAACGACACGTCGCCCGCGGCCGCGCGGCGCTGCAGGAACGAGCACGCGAAGAACGGGACGCTGTGCGCCACGAGGTCGTCGCTCATGCGCCGCACCTCGAGCCACGCGTCGGCGATGCCCGCGCGGTGCTCGGCGAGGAACGCGTCGACGTGGGTGCCGATGAGGTCCCAGAACACCTTCGAGGCGCGGGCCGAGCGGTGCGCTTCACCGAGCGGCGGACGCGGCGCGAAGCCCTTCCAGTCGAAGCCGCCGAGGACGTGCCCGAGGCGCTCGCCGATGCCCTGCGCCGAGAGCCCGCCGGCGCGCGTCACGAAGCCGTTGGGTCCCAGCAGGAAGTCGTTCGCCGCGTGGTTGATCACGGCGACCTCGCGGAGGTGTGGAAAGAGCAGCCAGCGCAGCGGGCTCGCGCGCAGGTTGCGGCGCGCCGCGATGGCGTACTGCTCCATGTTGAGGTGGCACTGACCGAGGTGGTTCGACAGCTCGGCGTCGAAGGTCGCGCTCACCCGCGCGGCGCGCAGCGCGGCGGTCCAGCGGGCGCCGTCGGTGGGCAGCACGTCGATGCGGGTCACCGGCGAGAAGGGCGCCGTGGCGCCGGGCGCGCGCACGCCGAGGGTGATGCGCACGGGCTCGAGGCCGCCGTTGCGCCATCGCAAGCGCACGTCCACCGAGGGAAAGCAACGCCCGGGGTTGTGCTCGTAGGCGTTCCACGGATGGAAAACGCGGTACGCGTCGGGGTCGCCGGGCGCGTCCCAGTCGTGGTCGAGGGCCGTGGAGAAGAAGCCGTTGAGCACGCGGTCGCCGAACCATCGCCCGTCGCGGGTGCTGCCCTTGGCCTCGGCCTCGCGCGTCGTCGTGAGCGACGGCGGATAGTCGCGCTGCACCTCGTCGATGGTCGGCGGATGCCCCAGCGCGATCTGCGCGAGGTGCTTGCGCTTGGCCACCTCGACGCCGTCGACGGCGCGGAGCATCGCGAAGCTGCGCCCCGCTCCGTAGGCCTCCGGCGCGGCGCCGTGCTCGGGCACGTGCACCCGCGCGATGGGGCTCTGCGGATCGTACTCCCACCACGGAACGCGCACGTCGCCGAAGTCGAAGCGCGGGTCCTCGACGTCGTCGGGGCCGCGCAGCGTGAAGACGCGCTCCCAGCGCTCCAGCGGGCGGCCGTCGCGGTCCCACGCGTGCTGCGCGTCCATGGCGCGGAGCTCGAGGTCCGGGCGGTCGCCGGGGCCGGCGTCGTTGGGGTCGTAGACGATCTCGAAGCGGCCGTCGGCGCCGGTCACCGCCGCGCCGAGAAAGTCGTCGAGGGCGCCGGGGTCGTGGTCCCACAGCTCCACGCGAACGTGGTGGAGGGGCACCGGACCCGACGGTCCGTCGCACTGGAACAACAGCCGGCCGACGGCCACGCGCCACTCGCCGGAGGGCCTCCCGCGGCGCTCCATGGCCGCGAGGTCGTCGCGGATGCGACCGCTCCACTCGGCCTTCGCATCGCGGGAGAGCTGCGCGTACCACGCCTGCACCTCGTCGGGCCGCAGCGGCGCCTCCGTCGCGGCGCCCACGAGCCCGCGCAGCCGATCCCAAAGTCCCATCGGCGCCCACCATGAACGTTCCACGCACGGCGTCAACGGCCGAGTCGCGGCATCGAGGCCGCGCCCAGGTGCGCGTGAAACCTACGTGAACTCCAGAGGTTCACACGACTTCGAACGTTGACGCGGCCCCTGCATGCAGGCATGGATGAAGGCTCGGCCCACGTTGGTCGTGGCGCGCGGCGTGACGCCGGAGAGGTGCAGCGAGATGGCTTCGAAGACGACGATCGCGGCGGCAGCGTTCGCGGG
>CAIMWA010000289.1 GCA_903845045.1 uncultured delta proteobacterium
CCCCCGCCGGCGAGCAGGGCTTCGAGGGCAGCGTCGGCGTCTCGCAGTCGTTCAGCGTGCAGGGCGTCGCGGGGCTTCGGCGCGCCGCGCTGAGCGACGAGTCTCGTTGGATGGGCGCCGAGGCCGACGCCGAGACCCTCACGCGGCGCCTCGCGGCGGCCAACGCGTGGCTCGCCCTGCGCGAGGCCGAGGAGCAGCTCTCCCTCGCCGAGAGCGCCATCGCCAACGAGGCGCGCTTCGTCGACCTCGTGACGCGGCTCGCGGCCGGGGGCGAGCGCACCGCCGGGGACGTGGCCGCCGCGTCGGTGGGCCTGGAGGAGGCTCGCATGCGCGGGCGCCTGGCCGAAGGAGCCATCGCCGACGCGCGCTGGGCCGCCGCCGCCGAGATCGGCACGCCGGAGCGCGGTGCCCTCGTCACCGAAGGTCCTGCACCGGAGCTCCCCGCGCCGTCGGAGCGCGAGAGGCAGCTCGCCTTCGAGGGCGTCGCGTCGCTTCCGTCGGTGCGCTCGCGGCGGCTGCTCGCCCGCGTCGAGGCGACCCGCGCCCTCGAGGAGCGCGCGACACGCGGAACGCGCCTCACGCTGGGCGTCGAGGCCCGTCGCGATGCGCTCACCGCGGGCGTCGTGCAGGCCACCGTCGCGGTGCCGCTGCCGTTCTTCGCCGTCGGCGATCGCGAGTTCGCCGCCCGTCGCGCCGCGGCGCTTCGCATGGAGGGCGAGGCGGACGCCGAGGCGGTGCGCGCCGCCGCCGAGCTCCGCCTGGCGGCCCACGACGTCGAGCACAGCACCGAGGTCTACGACGCCCTCGTCGCCAACCTCCTGCCCGCCAGCGAGCGCGCCGTGGCGTTGCGCGAGCGGCAGCTCACCGTGGGCGAGGGCACGATCCTCGACGTCCTCGACGCGCGACGCAGCCTCGTCGACGCGCGAATTCGGTGGGTGCGCGCGGCCCACGATCGAACGTCGGCGCGGCTCCGCTGGAGCGTCCTGGCGCAAGCTGCGAGGCGCGGCGAATGAGGCGCGTCGCAGTCGCGTTCATCGTCGTCGCGATGGCGCTGGGGGGCTGCCACGAGCCCTCGGCGCCGGCTCCGTCGACGCCCGCCTCGGGTCCGCCGAGCGCGGCGTTCGCGTGGGTGGCACCGCGCGCAGCCTCCGAAGCGGCGCCCGAGGAGTACCCCGCGCGGCTGCTCCGCACGAGCGGATCGGAAGCCGTGATCGTTCCGCCGCTGCCCGCGCGCCTCGTGAGCCTCGTGGTGCGCCCGGGCGACGCCGTCGCGGCCAACGCCGCCGTCGCGCAGGTGGTGATGCCCGACGTCGACGCCGCCTTCGCAGCGGTGGCCGGGGCCGAGCGATCGCTCGCGATCCTGCAGCGACGACGTACGCAGATCGCGGGCCTCGTCGCCGACGGTCTCGTGCGGGCGTCGGAGCTCGCGACGCTCGACCTCGAGATCGCGCGGCACGAGTCCGAGAGGCTGCGGGCCCGCGCGGTGATCGCCGGAGCTGGCGTCGCCCGGGGCGGGCTGGTCACCCTTCGCACCCCCATCGCGGGCGTCGTCACCGAGGTCCCCGCGACGCTCGGCGAGTTCCGGCGGCCCGAGGACGGACCGCTCGCGCGCGTTCGCAGCCGGAGCGGCCAGCGCATCGAGGCGACGCTCCCAAATCGCCCCGCGGCGGGCGTGACGTATGCGTTCCGCGCGGCCGCCGGCGTGCTGCCGCTGACGCTGCTCAACGAGGTTCCCGCGCCCGCGGGGATCGGGTACCTCGCATGGTTCGAGGCTCCTCCCGGCGTCGAGATGCCCACCGCCGCCGAAGGGCGCGTGCAGGTCCGCACCTCGGCGTCCGCGGGCGCCTGGGTGGTCCCCGCCACCGCCGTCGGCGTGCGGGGCCCAGGGCACTTCGTCGTGACGCGTTCCCGCGCCGACGCCGGACCGACGGTCGTCGCGGTGGAGCTCGTGCGCATCGCCAACGCCGACGCCGTCGTGCGCGTCGTGCTCCCCGAGGGCGCCCTCGTCGCGACGGACCCCGCTCGCGCCGAGGTCCTCGTCGACGGCGGAGCACCCCGATGATCGAGCGCATCGTCGCGTTCTCCGTCGCCCGGCGCGCCTGGGTGCTCGTGCTGTGGACGGTCGCCGCCGCGGGGCTCCTCGCCGTCGCGGTGAACCTCAAGCTCGACGCGCTGCCCGACATCACCAGCAACCAGGTGCAGGTGCTCACCCGCGCGCCGGGGCTCACGCCCGAAGAGGTCGAGCAGCGGGTCACGCGCCCGCTCGAGGCCAGCTTCGGTGGTCTGCCGGGGCTCGAGAGCACCCGGAGCCTTTCGCGCTACGGCCTCTCGGCGATCACCCTCGTCTTCGGCGAGGACGTCGACCTTCTGCGGGCAAGGCAGCTCGTCGGAGAGCGCATGGCCACGTCCGCGGGCGGGCGTGCAGCCGGCGTCGATGCACCCGAGCTGGGACCCATCACCGGCGGCCTCGGCGAGGTGTTCCACTTCACCGTGTCGGCGCCCACGCGCACGCCGTCGGAGCTGCTCGAGCTCGTGGAGCTGCGCGTCGCGCCGATCCTCAAGACCGTCGACGGCATCGTCGAGGTGAACACCTGGGGCGGCGCCCGGCGCACCCTCGAGGTCCGCGCCGACGCGAACCGCATGGTCGCGCGCGCCGTCACCTTCGAAGAGCTCGGCTCGGCGTTGACACGCGCCGTTGGCAGCCGTCCCGGCGCATCGCTCGACACCGGCGACCGGCACATCCTCCTCCGCGGAACGTCGCTCCCGCGCGCCCCGCGGGACCTCGCCGACGCCATCGTGAAGTTCGCCGGCGGCGCCGCGATCCGCGTCGGCGACGTCGCCTCCATCGCCGAGGGCACCGCGCCCCGCCTCGGCGCCGCGTCGCGCAACGGCTCCGGCGAGACGGTCTACGTGATGGCGCAGATGCTCATCGGCGCCAACGCCCGCGACGTCACCCGCGCGGTGCGCGACAAGATGCGCGAGGTCCGCGCGGCGCTTCCCGCCGACGTGCAGATCGACGTCGTCTACGACCGCAGCGAGCTCGTCGACGCGACCCTGCGCACCGTCGCGCGCAGCCTCGCCGAGGGCGGGTTCCTCGTGTGCCTCGTGCTGCTGCTCACCCTCGGCAGCGGGCGCGCGGGCGTCGTCGTGGCGCTGACGATCCCCGTGGCAATGCTCGGCGCGACGGCGGCGATGACCGGCCTCGGCGTGTCGGGCAACCTCATGAGCCTCGGCGCCGTCGACTTCGGCCTCCTCGTGGACGGAGCCGTCGTGCTCGTCGAGCACGTGTTCCATCGCGGCGAGGGCGCCGAAGACGGAATGCCCTGGGCGGAGCGCGTGGCGAAGGCCTGCGCGGCGGTGGCGAGGCCCTCGTTCTTCGGGGTCTTCGTCATCCTGCTCGTGTACGTCCCGGTGCTGTCGCTGAGCGGCGTCGACGGAAAGATGTTCCGCCCCATGGCGATCACCGTGGTGCTCGCGCTCGTCGCCGCGCTGCTCTTCACGCTCACGTTCATCCCCGCCGCCTCGGCGCAGTTCCTCCGGGACCGCGACATCCCCGTTCGCTCGACGCGACTCGTGCGCTTCATCGCGCACTGCCAGGGCTGGGCCATCGGGCGCACGGTGCGCTGGCCGAAGGTGGTGCTCGCGGTGTCCCTCGGCGCCCTCGCTCTCGCCGTGTGGACGATGCGCGGCCTCGGCGCCGAGCTCGCGCCGACGCTCGACGAGGGCGCGCTGGTGATCCAGACGACGCGCGCGGCGGACCTCGGCATCGGCGGAGCCATCACGCAGGCGTCGCGGCTGGAGCACGCCGTGCGCGACGGCGTCCCGGAGATCGCCAACGTCGTCTCCCGCATCGGGAGCCCCGCCGTCGCCACGGACACCATGGGACTCGAGCAAGCCGACGTCTTCGTCGAGCTCGCCCCGCGGGACCGCTGGCGTGCCGGCATGACCCGCGAGCGCCTCCTCGACGAGCTCCAGCGACGCATCACCGAGGCCACGCCGCAGTCCGAGCCGTCGTTCACGCAGCCCATCCAGATGCGATTCAACGAGCTCCTCGGCGGCGCTCCGTACGACGTCGTGGTGAGCGCGGTCGGGCAGAGCCTCGACGCGTTGCGTGCGTCCATGCTCCGCGTCCGCGCGTCCGTCGCGCGCATCCCCGGCGTCGAGGATCCTCGCATCCTCGCGCAGGACGAGCTCCCGCTGCTCGAGGTGCGCCCCGACTCCCTCGCCGCAAGGCAGCGCGGTCTGAGCGCCGGCGACGTGCTCGACCTCACCGGCGCGATGCGCCTCGGGCTCCGCGTCGGCGTCACCTACGACGGTCCCCGCGAGGTGCCCGTGGTGCTCCGCCTCGGAGGCGAAGCGCCGCATCCGCTGACCCTCGCATCGACGCTGCTCCCGGCGCCCGGCGGCCACCTCGTGCCGCTCTCCGAGGTCGCGTCCGTCGAGCGGCTCCTAGCGCCCGCGGCGATGTACCGCTGGAACGGCGAGCGACGCATGCTCCTCGGCTTCAACGTCCGCGGCCGGGACCTCGGCGACGTCGTCGGCGAGGCCACCGCGCGCGTGCGGCGCGAGGTGACGCTGGCCGAGGGCGTGCGCATCTCCTGGGGCGGACAGTTCGAGACCCTGCAGGCCGCGCGGCGGCGCCTCGGTTTCGTCATTCCCGCGGTGCTGCTACTGATCGGCTTCGTGCTCTTCGTCCATTTCGGGAAGCCGTCGCCGGTGCTGTGGGTCCTCGCGCACGTGCCCTTCGCGGCGGTGGGCGGGGTCTTCGCGCTCGCGGCCCGCGGCATGGCGCTGTCGATCTCCGCGGCCATCGGGTTCATCGCGCTCTGGGGCATCGCCGTGATGAACGGCACCGTGCTCGTCACCGAGATCGAGGCCCTCGAGAGCCGCGGCGCCGCGTCCGACGAGGCGACCCTCGCGGCGGCGAAATCGCGCACGCGCCCGGTGTCGATGACGGCCCTCGTCGCGGCGCTGGGCTTCCTTCCGATGTCCATCGCGACGGGACCGGGCTCGGAGGTGCAGCGTCCCCTCGCGACGGTGGTCATCGGCGGGCTCGCCACTTCCACGACGCTCACGCTGCTCGTGCTGCCGTCGCTGCGGGCGGCCTTCGCGCGGTGGCGCGCGGGCCGGAGGGTGGCGTCGTGAGGATCCTCGTCGTCGAGGACGAGCCGCGCATGAGCCAGCTGCTCCGCCGCGGGCTCACCGAGGAGGGGCACACCGTCGATGCGTGCGACACCGGCGCGCGGGCCCGGGAGAGCGTGCGCTTCGCCGACTACGACGCCATCGTCCTGGACTGGGGACTGCCCGACGCCGACGGCATCGCGCTGCTCCGTGCGTGGCGGGCCGAGGGCATGGTGACGCCGGTGCTCATGCTCACCGCGCGCGGAACGTCGGGCGAGAAGGTGCTCGCGCTGCGCACCGGCGCCGACGACTACCTCGTGAAGCCCTTCGACTTCGAGGAGCTCGTCGCCCGCCTCGAGGCGCTGCACCGCCGCGCTTCGTCCGCGACGCTCGGCGCCACGACGCTGGGCGACGTGGAGTTTCACCGCGCGCGCCGGCAGCTCGTCGGCGCCGCGGGGGCCGTGGACCTCACGAGCCGCGAGTTCCAGCTGCTTTGCGCCTTCGCCGAGCGCCCCGGCGACGTGCGCACGCGCAGCGAGCTCCTCGCGGGCGTGTGGGGCGCGAACTACGCCGGCGAGGCCAACGTCGTCGACGTCTACGTGGGCTACCTGCGGCTGAAGCTCGTCGCGGCGGGCGCGCGGCGCGTCTCCATCGCGGCGGTGCGCGGCAGCGGATACCGGCTCGTCGTCGCGGCGGCGAGTCCGTGAAGCTGGTCCCGCGCATCCTGCTGCTCGGCGTCGTGCTCCCGCTCGCGGGGCTGATCTGCGCGACGGCCATCGCGGGCACGCTGTTCCGCCGCTCCCTCGCGGAGGACGTCGACCGACGCCTCCTCGCGCAGGCCGCGGTCGAGTCGGTGAGCCTCTTCGACGGCCCCGGCGGGCGTCCGCACGTGCACATGCCGCAGTCGGTGCTGGCCTCGGAGGTCGCCGCGTTCGCGCCGCAGACGGTCCTCGTCGACCCGGGCGGCAACGTCATCGTGCGCGTGCCGGAGCACGTCGACCCCGGCGTCGTGCGGCGCGCCGACGTGGCTGCGCATCCGCGGCTCGAGTCGCCGGACGCACGCACCCGCGCGCTGACCCTCGGCGTCGAGCGGCCCGGCGAAGGGATCTACACGCTGCGCCTCGTCGCGTCCCTCGAGCCCGTCGAGGCGACGATGCGCTCGTTCTGGCGCGCCGTGGTCGGCACCGTCGCGGGCATCACGCTGCTCCTCGCCGCGGTGTTGTATCGGCAGGCGAGCACCCTCGCGCGCCGGGTCAAGGAGCTCATCGGCTACGTCGGCGTGCTGCGCCGCTCCGAGGCTCCGCGGGAGGCCCCGGCGGAGGGGGCCGACGAGCTCGCCGCGCTCGGCGTGGCGCTTGCGGACGCGGCGCGGTTCCTTCACGAGCAGGGACTCGCGCACGAGCGCTTCGTGGCCAACGCGGCGCACCAGCTCCGCACGCCGCTCGCGGTGCTGCGCATGGAGATCGACCTGGCGCTGCGGCGTCCGCGGGAGTCGGCGCAGCTTCGCGAGGCGCTCGAGATGGCGCGCGCCGAGACCGAGCGCCTCACGCTGCTCGCGCGCACCCTGCTCGACTTCGAGAGCCTGCGGTCGCACCCGCTCGACCCGCAGGACGTCGACGTGCGCTCGCTGGTGCGCGAGGTCCTCGAGCGTCACGCGACGGCCGCCGCCACGCGGGGCATCACCCTCGCCGAGGACGGCGACGCCTCGGTGACGGCGTGCTGCGACGCGATGCTCCTCGCGCAGGCCCTCGAGAACCTCGTCGACAACGCGATCCGCTTCGCGCCGGCGGGCAGCGTCGTCGACGTCTGCGCCCGCGCGAACGGCGGGCTGTGCTCCCTCGCCGTGCACGACGACGGACCGGGGATCCCGCCGGAGGAGCGCGCGCGGGTCTTCGAGCCGTTCCACCGCGGGTCGACGCCGGGATCGCAGACCGGCCTCGGCCTCGCGTTCGTCGCCGACGTGGCGCGCAAGCACGGCGGCGAGGCCTCGCTCGTACCGTGCGCGCGGGGCACGACCGTCGGCCTGCGGTTCCCGATGGCGCCGGAGCGCAGCTGAAGGGTTCCGTCGACCGCGGCGCCCTACGTCGCGGCGATCCTCACGTCGGACACGATGCGTCCGTCGACGAGGGTGAGCGTGCGGTCGCAGCGCGCTGCGAGCCGCGGGTCGTGCGTGACGATGAGAAAGGCCACGCCGAGCTCGCGGTTGAACTCGCGGAGCACCTCGAAGATCTGGTCCGCGGTCTTCGTGTCGAGGTTGCCCGTGGGCTCGTCGGCGAGCACCAGCGGCGGGTCGAGGGCGAGGGCCCGCGCGATGGCCACGCGCTGCTGCTGACCGCCCGACAGCTCCGCCGGCCGCGCGTCGGCCTTCGCCGCGATGCCCACGCGCTCGAGCAGCCTCACCGCCCGCGGGTGCATCTCCTTCGAGGTGCGTCCGCGCTCGGCGATCATCGGCATCATCACGTTCTCGGCCACCGTGAGCCCCGGCAGCAGGTGGTGGAACTGGAACACGAAGCCGATGGAACGCCCGCGCAGCCGTGTGAGGCCCGCGTCGTCGAGGGTGGTCGTCTCCTCGCCGACGATGGCCACGCGCCCCGACGTCGGGCGGTCGAGCAGCCCGAGGATGTTGAGCAGCGTGCTCTTGCCCGAGCCCGACGGCCCCACCAACGCCGTGAACTCGCCCCGCTCGATGCGCAGGCTCACTCCCTTGATCACCTCGGTCACCACCGTGGTGCCGAAGGACTTGGTGACCGCGTCGAGCATGAGGACCGGGTCAGCCATTGCGAATCGCCACCGCGGGGTCGAGCTTCGACGCCGCGCGCGCGGGGAGCGCCGCCGACAGCACGCCGGTGCCGAGGGCGATGGCCGCCGACCGCGCGACGAGCGGCAGCCCCACGACGATGGGGAACGTCGGCGTGCCGTCGGCGTTGCGCACGAGGCCCGCGAAGAGCGCTCCGAGCCCCGCGCCGAAGGCCGTGCCGAGCACCGAGCCGATGAGTCCGACCATCGCGCCCTGGATGAGGAACACCGCGAGCACGCTGCGACGCGACGTGCCCATGGCGCGGAGGATCCCGATCTCCTTTCCCTTTTGAACGACGGACACGACCAGCACGCTCGCGATGCCCATGGCCACGGCGAGGATCACGAAGAACTGGATCATTCCGCTGGAGCTCGCCTGCGAGCGGAGCGCCACGAGGAGCTGCGCGTTGGTCTGCATCCAGCTCTCCGCGACGAGGCCCGTGCGCGCGGTCACGGCAGCGGCCGTGGCCTCGGCGGAGAAGATCTCGCGCACGCGCAGGTCGATGCTCGACACGCCGCCCACGAGGTCGAGGAGCGTTTGCGCGGAGCGCGTCGACACGACGACCCAGCGCCGGTTCACCTCGCGGTTGCCCAGGTCGAAGATGCCGCCGATGGTGTAGACGTCGCTGACGCCGCCCACGGACGCGAGGCGGAGCTTGTCGCCGAGGCTGACGCCGAGGTCCTGCGCGAGCTCGCGGCCGATGACGCAGGTGGTCCCGACCGGCGCGAAGGTGCCTTGGACCATGCGCTCGCGGATCGGATAGATGCGCGCGAAGCGGTCGGGCTCGACGCCTTGGAGCATCACGGCCTTGCTCGCGTTGCCGCGCAGCGCCACCGCAGGACCCGACACCGTCGGCGACGCGTCGGTGATCTCGGGCATCGTGGCGAGGGTGCGCAGAGCCCGCTGCCACCCGTCGATGGAGCGCACCCGCTGGGCGCTCCGCTCGACGTGCACCGCGACCCTCGAGCCGTCGTCCGGCGTGAGCATCGGGCGCGCGACCTCGTCGGGCGGACGCACCACGATGTGCGCCTGCGTGCCGAGCGTCTGCCGCACCAGGCTCGTCTGCAGCCCGTCGATGAGCGCCGAGAGGAACACCATCACCGCGACGCCCACGGACACGCCCACGACGATGAGCACGGACTGCATCCGCCCCTCGCGAAAGAACCGCAGCGCGAGGAACCACGAGATCGGCATCGCGCTACGGCCTCCCCGCGTCCGCCGTCGCAGCGCGCGGCGTCGCGCGAACGTGCCTCCCCACCGGCACCGCCATCGCCGCGTTCGCGGGCACCACGCGCTCGCCCTCGCGCACGCCGTCGAGCAGCTCGATCACCGCGTCGCCGTGCAGACCGAGGCGCACCGCTCGCCGCGCGGTGTGGCCCGCGGCGTCGACGACCATCACCCACGGAGCGTGCGTCCCCGCGTCGCGCACGGCCTCGGCGGGCAGCGTGAGCGCGTGCAGGCTGCGTCCGACCTCGACCTCGACGGACACCGTCATCGCCGGGCGCAGGTACGCCGGCGGCGTGGCCACCAACAGCTTCACCTCCACGGTGCCGCGCAGCGCGTCGATGGTCGGCGCGATGTAGGTGACCTCCGCCGGAAACGGACGATCGGGAAACGCTTCGGCGGAGGCGAGGGCGTGCTGTCCGAGGCGAAGGTCGGCGAGGTTGCGCTCGTCGGGGGTCACGCTGAGCTCGGTGCGGCCGTCTTCGAGGAGCACGAGCAGCGCGCGCGTCGGCGCGACGACGTCGCCGGGCTCCACCGCGCGCTGCATGATCACGCCGTCGGCGGGAGCGACGATGCGGGTCTGGGCGAGCCGCGCCTCGGCCACGCGCAGCGCCGCCTCGGCCTGGATGCGTGCCGCCACCGCCGCCCTCGCGTCGGTGCCTCCGGCGCTCGAGCCCTCGGCGGTGAACTGCGCCGCGTGTACCTGGCTCTGCGCGACGTCGAGGGACCGCTGCGCGCTCTCGAGGTCGCTCTGCGAGATCGCGCCCGACCGGTAGAGGTCCTGCTGCCGCGCGAAGGTGGCCTGGGCCACACGGAGGTTCGCCTGCGCCTGCCGCAGCGACTCCTGCGCGACGAGCGACGTCGTGCCGCGCACCTGGCCCACGCGCGACGCGGCCACGAGAACGCCGGCGCGGGCCTGCGCGACCTGTGCGGCGAGCTCGGCGTCGTCGAACTCCACCAGCACCTGCCCGGCGCGCACCCGATCTCCCTCGCGCGGGTGCACGACGCGAACGACGCCGGCGAGGAGCCCCCCGAGGCTGACCTCCGCCGGGGCGAGCACGCGCCCGCTCGAGACCACCGTCTGCACGACGTCGGCGCGCGTCGCGACCACGACCTCGACCTTTGGTCCCAGCGCCCGCTGCACACCGAACCACCCTGCTGCGCCGACGACGCCGACAACGACCGCTCCGAGCAGCGCCCGGCGCCACCAAGGGGAGCGCTGCGTTCGAGGCGCCTCGGCGGGGCGCGCAACGGGAGCGGCGTGGTTGGCCTTCACGGGCGCACCGACCGATGCGCCCTCGCGATCAGGAACCGGAGACATGAGGCATCGGTAACCACTCCGGCGCCCGCGTGTCACGGGCTCGCGCCGCGAAAAGAACGCGCGCGAACGGTGCGCCCACGCACGCGTTGCCGGTCAAGGAACGTCGAGGGTCCGGTTGTTCGTGACCGCGACCACCGCGGAGCCGGAATACTGGTCAAAGTAAACGAGGTCGAGGTCGCCGTCGCCGTCGACGTCATAGGGGAACTGCCCGCGCGGGAGCTGCAGGTGCATGAGCCGCGTGGCCCCGTGCGGGTCGACGCGGAACACCGAGATGGCGAGCTGGTTGTCGCCTGCGATCACCTCCAGGCGTCCGTCGCGATCGAGGTCCGCGACGGAGATCTCGGCGACGCCGTCGATGGCCGCGAGCATCTCGCGCGTGAACGTCCCGGCGCCGTCGTTGCGAAGGATCGCGAGCTGGCTGGCCGTGTTGTCGACGTACACGACGTCGAGGTCGCCGTCGCCGTCGGCGTCCGCCGCCTTCGGGTACCAGTTCTCCCCCGAGGACCCGCCGCCGAAGCTGGCGCCGCGGGTCAGGTGCCGCGCGGCGTCGCCGATGAACACGGTCATGGTGTGGGCGCTGTTGTCGACGACGAGGGCGTCGACGAAGTGGTCGCGGTTCCAGTCGCCGGCGACGATGTAGTCGGCGTCGCCGGTGAAGGGGCTCACCACCATCGCCCCGAAGTCTCCGGGCGCCGTGGCCAGCGCGACGCCGAGGCCGCCGGTGGTCGTGCCGACGAGATCGAGCAAGCCGTCGCCGTCGGCGAGCACGAACGCGGTGGAGTACGCCGTGATCGCCGAGCGATGTTCGGCGCCGAAGGTGCAGCCGCCGGAGCCGAGCCACACCGACAGGGCACCGCCGGCGAAGGTGAACGCGTCGGGGTGGCCGTCGTTGGTGAGGTCCGCGATCCCGCGGTACGGGCCGCTGCCGGGACCCGCGCACGACGTCATCGCACCGAGCCGGCGGTCGCCCTGGAAGTGCCACCGCGCGATGGCGGCAGCGCTGCCGGGGACGAGGAGGTCCGCGGTGCCGGGGCCGTCGAGGCGCGTGATGGCACCGCTCGCTCCGCTCGGACCGGGCGTGAACACGCTGAGCTCCGGTGCGCGAAGGCGGCGCGAGCCGCGGCCGTAGGCGACGAAGCGGCCCTCGAGCACGACGTCCATGCGCCCGTCGCGATCGGCGTCGGTGAGCACCGGAACGATGCTGTTCCACCGCGTGTTCTGGTAGTTGCGGAGCTCGGGGAGGCTGCCCGTGCCGTCGCCGAAGAAGAGTGCGAGAAGGTCGTCGGAGGTCGTGCCCGTCGGTTCGCCGATGACGGCGAGGTCCGTGTGCCCGTCGGCGTCGAGGTCCGCCGCGGCGAGCTGTACGGGGCGCGGCACCGCGTAGGCCGCAGCGCGCTGCAGGCTCCCGTCGGCGTGGCCCGTGAGCACCACGACCTGCGTCGACGTCGCGAGCACGAGGTCGTCCCGCGCGTCGCCGTCCATGCGCGCGGCGAGCACCCGCGTGGGGTTCGCGCACACGTCGCAGGTGCCGCGCACCGCCGGGCCGAAGTGCCCGCCGCCGAGGCCGCGGTACACCGTCGTCTCCGCGGCGAGGTCTGGCGTTCCGTCGCCGTCGAAGTCGCCGACGGCGAGGGCCGAGGTGTTGAGCGAGATCGTCGTCGCGACGGAGACGAAGGCGCCCGAGGCCTGGCGCAGGTGCACCGTCGGCATGCCAAAGGAGCTCGCCTCGAGGAGGTCGGCGCGTCCGTCGTGGTCGAAGTCGGCGATGACGCCCGCCGAGAACGGCAGCGTCTCCATGGGAAAGAACGTCCCGTCGCCGCGGCCGCGGAGGATGTAAGAGTTGGGCGTCGACGCCGACTGCACGCGCACGAGCACGTCGGTGTGGTGGTCGCCGTCGAAGTCTCCGTAGCCGAGCGACGCCGAGTACCCCGGCACGCCGATGGCGGTGCCCGGTGTGAAGTCCCCGCTCGGCTGCGCGACGGCGAAGGTGATCTGCACCGTGCCGACCGGGGAGAACGTGTCGACGAGCACGGCGTCGCGAATGCCGTCGCCGGTGATGTCGTCGGCGACGCGAAAGCTCGTGCCGAGACGCGTCCACTCCTCCGGGGCGTCGAAGCGCAGCGCTCCGGGAGGACCTGCATCCACCGGCGGGCCAGCGTCGCGTGCAGCGTCGACCACCGGTGCGTCCGTCACGGCGACGTCGGCGCGCGGAGCGTCGGTGCCGGCGTCGGCATGCACGTCGGCCGCGGGAACGTCGACCGCTGCAACGTCGACCGCCGCGTCGGTCACGCGCGCGTCCGCGGTGGGCACGTCGGCGCGCCCGGCATCGCGCGGAGTTCCGGCGTCGGTGGTCGTGGCGCCGTCACCGCAGTGCAGCGACGACGCGCCGAGCAGGGCGACGAAAAGCACGGACTCGGCGACGCGCCGACGAAGGGGGAGGGCGGGGGTCATGGCGGCGCAGTCTCACACGTTGAGCGCGAGCGCGAGCGCGCCGCTCCTCGCGCACGTACGACGCAGTTGCGGGTCCGCAGCACCGGAGCTTCGGCTACACTCTCGATCTCTCGGTCGCGTCGGGCGGACCGCAGAAAGGCCAGGGTCTTGGTGAGTCACTGTTCTGCGCACACCGCGCTGCGGCTGTTGTCGTGCCTCGCGCTCGCCGCTGCATGCAGCACCTCGGACCCGCCGGCCCCGCCGCCTGCGTGTCCCCGCCACGTCGCGTCGGGACCGGCGCCGACGCCCAACCCGTTCACCGTCGTGCACGTCGATCCCGCCGCCCCGGCCCCGCTGCAGCTCGCGGTGCAGGCATGCATCGGCCTGCGCAACCGCGCCACCGGCGGATCCGCGTACGTCGACTCCGACGCGCACGACGCCGTGTGGTTGACCGAGCTCGGTCTGACCCCGGCCGCGAGGGTCGAGGCCGCGGACTTTCTTCGGTCCTGCGTCGCGGCGTTCCCGGCGTGCGTTCGCTACGACTATGCGAGCCAGCACGCGCTGCTGCCGAACATCCTGACCGTCGCCGCGGCCCTCGGGGCCTTGCCGGTGGACCCGAGCCTGAACCTCGCCTGCGGGAGCACCGCCTTCGACGCCGTGGCCGAGCTGCGAACCCGCAACACCCCGGCGCTCGCCACCCGCTATGTCTTCGAGCAGTACGGCGCGCAGACCACCGGCCTGGCGATGCTCGACCCGGGTTACGAGTCGGCGCCCGCCGATCCCGCGAACCCGGCCCTCACGAGGGACATGGGCCCCGCCCTCGTCGACTTCGTCTTTTCGCAGAAGCTCTTCGTCGTGTACCTGGTCAACGGCTGCGTCACCGGCAATCCCGAGCAGGACGTGCTCAGCACCGTCGTCAACGCCGGACGCTGGCCGATGCCGCTCGGCGTGTATGGATACAACGCCACGTGGAACGTCGCGGGCGGCGACCTCTACGAGGCCGAGACGCGCTGCCTCGACTCGCGAAACATGGGGCAGATCGCCAGCGAGACGAGCAACCTGTCGTTCTTCTCGACCCGCACGACGCCCATCACCGAGTCCGAGGTGGTGACGCAGAACGCGCTGGAGCAGATCACCTACGACCCCACGCACACCTATGTCGCGTTCGTCGTCGGCGATGGCGACAACATCGGATACATGACGACCACCCGCCGCGAGTGGTTCCGGCAGCGCCTCGCGACATGCCAGTCGGGGACCGCCCCGTGCCCGCCGCTCACGTGGACCATCTCGCCGCACCTGACGCGCCTCGCGCCCGATCTGCTCCGTTGGTACTACGACAAGAGCCATCAGACGGGGCACGACTACTTCGCGCTGCCGCCCAGCGGCCATCTCTACGCCTACCCGAGCTCGCTGGCGGCCAACGTGCAAGACCGCTTCGTCGCCGCGACCGAGGCCGATGCGTGCATCCTCGGCGTCAACGGCACCGTCCATTGGGACTGGCTCGGCACGTGGCACGACGCCGAGAACCACTTCCTCCCGAAGTACGCGCGCCAGGGTGGACCCATTCGCGGGGTGTTTCCGGTGAACGTCCCGTACCTGCTCCCGACCTTCACGTGGTGGCCCGGCAACCAGTTCTTCGAGGTCCTCACCGGCGCCGACGGCGGTCGGACCGCGCTGTTCCGCCCGCGCGAGTGGCGTGGTGTCGGCAACGACGGCGACACGCATCTCCTGAGTCCGCAGCGCATGGCCGACGAGATCGCGGGCTACCCCCGCGGCACCGTCACCTGGGTCTATCTGACCAGCGACGGAGGGCTCACCCTCGAGAACTCCTTTCTCGCGCTCGCGCAGCTTCTGCCGTCGTACGTTCAGCTCGTGAGCACCGACACCGCCGCGCGGCTGGCCATCGCTGCGCCGTCCCACTGAGCCTTCACGCCTTCGGACTCACCGCAACCCATACACGTTGAGTCGATCCGAGAACGTCGCCATGTAGACCCTCCCGCCGGCGATCGTCGGGACCACGAACTTCGCGAAGGCCCCGTAGGCGTCGCGCGGGTCGCGCTCGCTGTTCCAGAGCTCGGCGTGCACGTTCGATGCGTCGAAGGCCCGCAGCACCCCGGGCACCGACATCGGCTCGGCGTCGGCGTCGACGGGGATCGATGCCCACACGATGCCCGTCCCCGCGACGCTTCCATTCGCGGAGAGGGCGAGCATTCCGCCGGGCATGCCGGCGCCCGCGATGATCGTGCTCGTCGACGTCGGCGTCGTGACGAAGCGCGTACCGTCGAAGCGGTATGCCTTGAGATAATCCGACTGTCCCCACACGTATGCCGTGGTGCCCGCCGGGGCGTCCCAGAACACCGGCGCGCCATGGATGTTGCTGTAGTCCTCGTTCGCCGTCGCGAGAAAGCTCTGGCGGATCTGCGTGTCGTCGCCGGCGTGAAAGCGCCCCATGCGGTCACGCTCGAAGAGGTAGATGTGCCCCGTCTTGCTCCCGACGAGCGCAAGGTTCGTCCGAGGCACGAGGATCACTCCCGTCGAGCCGAAGTCGTCGTCGTTGTCGTTCATCGTCGACTGGTTGAACGGTGTGAACCAATCGACCACGGCGAGCGTCGCGCCGGTTCGGTGCAGGCGCACGGCGCTGTCGCCGAGCTGCGGCGATGCCGCGAGGGGGTCGAAGGTGCCGTTGCCCGACGCGAAATAGACGTCTCCCGTGTCATCGGCGGAGAGGCCCATGCCCGACTGCCAGATGCCGCCGTTCGCCCCGTTGGCGGTGTCGTTGTAGACGACGGACTGCGCCAGCGTCGCGGCGTCGTAGCCGAGGATCCATCCATGGTACGGCTCGCGGTCGCAGTGGCTCGCGAAGGCGAGGTACACCGTGCCTCCCGAGAGCAGCAGCCCCGGTCGGCCGTTGGCGCGCAGCGGATCGAAGGCGACCCTTCCGCCGACGCTGCCCGCGCCGGTTCCCGCGATGCTCGCGGTGATCACCACCGGTCCGCCGAAGCGCTCGAGGCCCGTGCCGAGATCGAGCGCGTGGAGCCGTTGCACGTACTGTCCGGCCTCTTTCGACTTCGCGAGCACGTAGAGCGTCGACGTGCGCAGGTCGATCACCGGCGTCGCCGTGATGCCGATCTCCGGCGTGAGGTTCGGGCACGGAACGAGGTCGGCGACGTCGTCCGAGGGCACCGGCGGACCTAGATTCACCGACCAGAACGGCGCCACCGCGGCCGCATCGGTCGCATCGAAGGCGTAGACCGCGTTGTGCTCCGTCGCCACGAACACCGTGTCGTGCGTTCCGTGCCCGGGAATCGCGAGCGCCGGCACGAACAGCGGCTGCGCATAGATCTGCCCGACCACCGTTCGCGTGAAGAGCAGCCCGAAGCGGGAAGACGAGACCGAGGCCACGGTGAGCTGCGTCTCGTCGAGCGTCGCGGCGCTGCGGAGGTTGTCGTTGCGGTTCGTCCACACCGCGGTGGCGGGGCGGTCCATGGGACCTGCGTCCGCCACCGGTGAAACATCTGCGGGAGCGACGTCGGGAGCGCGCACCGCATCGGGCGCGACGGATGCGTCGACGGGCGGGCCCGCGTCGGCGCCACGCACGTCGACACCGGGCACATCGGACGTCGTCGCTGCATCGCGGACGTCCATCGGAGCCGCCGTCGCCTGATCG
>CAIMWA010000290.1 GCA_903845045.1 uncultured delta proteobacterium
AACACCCGCGCCCCGCCGCGCGGGAGCCTCGACCGGCGGCCCCCGCGGCGGCCCGAGTCCGCGCACCGAGGGCCCCTCGCCCGGCTGCTGCCGAGCCCGCCGCGGTGGTTGCTGCCCCGGTACGCGCCCCGCGACCGGCCGTGCGCGTTGCAACGCCGGCCCCGGCTCCTCCCGCCCGTCCCCGTCGCGGAGGCCGCGGCGTCATCACGGCCCTCCCCTTCTGAGCGAGCATTCAGCTTGACGCTCGGGGCTCCGCGGAACGAACATCCACGCGTGCAGCGCTCCTTCTTGTTCGTCCCGCTCGCCTTCGGCATCGCCCTGACCACCGGCACGGCCCTCGCGCAAACTGCGGCTCCCGACGAGGCCCACCTCGAGGAGGCGCGCAACGAATACCGGGTCGGCGTGCAGGCGTTCCAGCGCGGCCGCTTCGCCGAGGCGACGGTGGCCTTCGAGCGCTCTTACCGCGCCCGCCCGCATCCGGCGACGCTCTACAACGCCGCCGAAGCGCGCATGCGCTCCGGTGACAACGAGGGCGCGCTCGGGCAGCTTCGCGACCTCCTCGCGATGACGTCGCCGGCGCCGGACGCCGACCTCGCAGCGCGCGCGCGCAACCTCGCCCTGCAGATGGGCGAGCACGACCTGCAGCCCGCGGCGCCGCGCGTGGTTGCGCAGGCGTGTCCCGTGTGCCCGACGTGCCAGCAAGAGGCCCCGGTGTGCCCGCCGCCGCCGCCACCCGACGTCGTGACCCGAAACATCACGCCGGGCGCGTGGGCTCTCGGCGGCGCGGCCGTGGCGCTGACCGCCTTGGGCGCCGGGTTCCTCGGCGTAGCCGTGGACAACGCGTCGACGTACACGAACCCGCTCACGCCGGCCGCGCTCCAGCAGCAGCTCAGCGACCAGGGTTCGACGTATCGGACCGTCGGCATCGTCGGACTCGTCCTCGGCGTCGGCGCGACCATCGGCGCAGCGTGGATGTTCACGCACCCGCAAGAGCGCCGCTCGCCTTCGATGGCGCGCGTCGACGTCGGCGTGTCGTCGAACGGCGTCGCGTTCAGCGGGCGCTTCTAACCCTTGCGCACGATGCCGACCCTCGCGGCTCCGCCGACGTCCGCTGCGTGGCTGGACCGCCTGAACCGCAACGCATCGCCGTCGGCCCGCTTCACCGCCGGCCCCGTCTACCTCGACTTCCCGGGCGGCGCGGTCGAGTCGTACACGCTCGGCAACGGGCTCCGCGTGCTGTTGCAGGTCGACGCGCGCGCCCCGGTGGTCTCGTACAACGTGTGGTTCCACGTCGGTTCTCGGCACGAGCGCGCCGGAAAGACGGGGCTCGCGCATCTCTTCGAGCACCTGATGTTCAACGAGACGTCGAACCTCCCGGCGGGTCGCTTCGACGAGCTCCTCGAACGCGCGGGCGCCGAGACCAACGCCGCCACCTGGACCGACTGGACCTACTACTACGAGAACCTCCCCGCGGATCAGCTGCCGCTCGTGGTGCGTCTCGAGGCCGACCGCATGCGCAACCTCGTGCTGCGCGCTCCGCTGGTCGCCAGCGAGAAGGAGGTCGTCGCGAACGAGCGCCGGTACCGCGTCGAGGACGACGTCGACGGCGCCACCTCCGAGGCGCTCTGGGCCCTCGCGTTCAAGAAGCACCCGTACCACCACCCGACCATCGGCTGGATGCAGGACATCGAGGGCTTCACGCCGCAGGACTGCCGCGCGTTTTACCGAACGTGGTATGCGCCGAACAACGCGACGCTGGTGATCGTCGGGGACCTCGACCGGCTGCGCACGCTGCGCCTCGTGCAAAAGGGCTACGGCGCGATGCGACGCGCGAAGCTGCCGGCCTTCGAGGCTCCGGTGGAGCCGGCACAGCGCGCGGACCGCACCGTGGTCCTCGATCGTCCGACGCCGACGGCGAAGGTCGCCATCGGCTATCGCTGCCCCGCCTTCGCGCACCCCGATCACGCGGCGCTGGCGGTGCTCGTCGAAGCGCTCACCGGCGGGCGCTCGGCGCGCCTCTACCGCGAGATCGTGACCGAGCGCGAGCTGGCCACGGACCTCTCGGGCTGGGCGAGCACCTTTCGCGATCCTGGCCTCGTCGAGTTCAGCGCGACGGGTCGCGGGCGCATCAGCGCCGAGGACCTCGAGGGTGCCGTGTCGGCGTCGCTCGCGCGCCTCTCCGATGACGTCATCTCCGAAGACGAGCGCGATCGGGCCGTGGCGCGCATGGAGCTCGGCTTCCTTCGCGGCCTCGAGACCGTCGGAGGCCGCGCCGAGAGCCTCGGGTTCCACGCCGTGGTGCTCGGCGAGCCGGTCGGGGCGCTCCGGCGCATCGAGGCGATTCGCGCGGTGACGGCGGCGGACCTCCAACGGGTCGCCGAACGCTATCTCCTGGGTCGGCCTCGCTGCGTGGTGCTGGTGCGATCGAACCTCGCCGAAGGTGCCGCGTGAAGGCGCCGCCGTCGGTGTTCTCCGAGTCGGTGCACGACCTTCCGCTGGTGGACCTCTACGTGGTGGCGCGCACCGGCGGGCAACATGATGCCGAGGGGCGTGAGGGTTCGCTGAACCTGGCATTGCGCACGCTGCGCCGCGGCACCCGGCGCATGAGCGCGCACGAGATCGACGCGCAGATCGACCGCCTAGGGGCCGAGCTGAGCACGTCCGTCGATGCGAGTTCCGCGCTCCTTCATGCGTCCGTCATCCGCCGCAACCTCCCGGCCTTCGCGGCGCTGCTCGGCGAGATCGTCGGCGACGCGACGCTGCCGGAGCAGGAGCTCTCGCAGGTTCGCCGAGAGATCCAGGCAGACCTCGTCGACACCCGGGACGATGACCGCACCCTCGCGGGGCGCTATTTCCGTCGCACGCTGTTCGCAGGGCACCCCTTCGGCCGACCGAACGCCGGGACGATC
Source organism: uncultured delta proteobacterium (assembly GCA_903845045.1). GTDB lineage: Bacteria > Myxococcota_A > Polyangia > Polyangiales > SCUS01. Next base: position 2,910 of record CAIMWA010000290.1, read on the forward strand.
CGCAGCCTCGACCAGATCACCCGCGCCGATGCCCACGCGGCGTATGCGCGAACCTTCTGCCAGGGGAACGTGATCCTCGCGGGCGCCGGCGACGTCAGCGCGGCAGAGGTCGAGGCCTTGGCCGCTGCCGTGAGGCCGTCGCTCTCGGCATCGCCCCCGCCTCCCGCGGACATCGCCGAGCCGGCTCCGGTGCGCGGTCGCCGCCTGCTCATCGTCGACAAGCCCGATCGAACGCAGACGCAGATCTTCATCGGCAACCTCGGAACGCACCCGCGGGATCGCGACCACGTCGCGCTGCACGTCGCGAACACGATCTTCGGCGGCACCTTCACCGCGAGGCTCACCCGCGAGATCCGTTCACGGCGTGGCCTGTCGTACGGCGCGTCGTCGCGGCTCGGACGCGATCGCGCGCGCGAGTCATGGTCGATGTGGACGTTCCCCGCGGCCACCGACGCGGCGAAGTGCATCACGATCCAGCTCGGGCTGCTCGAGCGGCTGGTCGAGCGGGGCGTCACGGCGCGCGAGGTGTCCTTCGCGCGGTCGTACCTGACGCGGAGCTACGCCTTCGACCGCGACACGGCCGGCAAGCGCCTGTGGCAGCGCCTCGACGTCACCCTCCAAGACCTCCCGGCGAACTACTACACGGACTACGTCGCCCGGGTGAACGCGATCACCGTCGACGACGTGAACGCCGCCGTGCGCCGGCGCCTCTCGGCGAAGGATCTTCTCGTCACCGTCGTGGCGACCGCCGACTCGCTGCGGAGCGACCTCGAGCGAGCGATCCCTGGCGTGAGCGATGTCGCCGTGGTGCCCTTCGACCGCGACTGACGGGCGCGGGGCGCGTATCGTACGGCCCGTGGACGAGCTCCCGTCCGGAACGCTGTACGCGGGCAGGTACGCGGTGGTCCGGCTGCTCGGCCGCGGCGCCGTGAAGCAGGTGTACCTCGCCTACGATCGGCTCGCGCAGACGCAGGTCGCGCTCGCGCGGCTGGCCGAGCGCCACGGCGCCGACGTCTCGGTAGGCGCGCGCTTCTCGCGGGAGGCGCGCGCTGCCGCAGTGCTCGCGTCGCCGTTCACGGTTCGCGTCTTCGACGCCGGAAAGACCGCCGACGGCGAGCGTTACTTCGTGAGCGAGGTGGTGCTCGGCCGGGGCCTCGACGACGCGATGGCGCACGGCCCGGTGGACCCGACGCACGCCGCGACCTGGACCGCCGAGGTGCTGACGGCGCTCGCCGAGGCCCACGCGCGCGGCATCGTGCACCGCGACGTGAAGCCCGAGAACGTGCTCCTCGCGCCGACGCCCGGCGACCCCGTCGGCGAGGTCGCGCGGCTCACCGATTTCGGCCTCGCCAAGCTCCTCGACGAGGGCCTCGAGGGCTCCATCGCGGTGCGCACGGCGGCCGGTGTCGTCATGGGCACGCCCGACTACATGTCCCCGGAGCAATGGATGGGCGCCGCGCTCGACGCGCGCGCCGACCTCTACTCGGTCGGCGTGATGCTCTACGAGATGCTGGTCGGCCGAGCTCCGTTCTCCGCCGACTCGCTCAGCGCCCTCGCGATGCTGCACTACCGCGGCGACGTCCCGCCGTTCCCGCTCGAGCTCCCGCCGAGCGTGGCGTGCTTCGAGCCCGTCGTGCGCCGCGCGCTGGCGAAGCGGCCGGGCGATCGCTGGCCCTCCGCCGACGCGATGCGCCGCGCCGTCGAGGACGTCGGGCACGTGCGCCTCCCCCCGCCCCCGACGGTGCGTGCGCTGATCCCCGAGGACGACGTGCTGGACGAGATCGCCCACGTCGAGCTCGTGTCCGATCGCGGCGCCGGTCCCATCCAGGTGCTCGCATCGCCGCGCGTGCTCATCGGCCGAGCGGGGCACATCGCGCCGCGCTGCCTGCCCCCGGGCGTCGAGAGCGACCTGCGCGAGCGCTCGATCTCGCGACGGCACGCGCGCATCGAGTGGCGCGGTGGCCACGCGCTCGTCGCCGACCTGCACTCCGCCACGGGCACCACGGTCAACGGCCGTCGCGTGGCTCCCGATGGCGCGCCGGCACGCCTCGAGCGCGGCGACGAGCTGGGCGTCGGACCGCACGTGCGCCTGCTCTTCGATCACGCGACGACGCCGTCCGGAGCGCTCCCCGCGTGGGCGCGGTTGACGCGCATCGACCGCCATGGCGCGGGCATCCTTCACGTGCTCGTGCTCACCGAGGCCACTCTGGCGTCGTCGCCCGGTGCGGCGATCCTCTCCCGCGACGCGGGCGGGCAGACCCTCCTGCTGCGCGCGCGCGCCGGACGCATCGTCGCCCTGCGCGACGACTCCGAGCTCCCGGTCGAGCTCGAAGACGCGCAGGTCCTCACCGTCGGCGACGCGCGGTGGACCGTCGCCGTGCGCGAACGCCGTCGGCCGTCGGACCGTTGAGCGGCGTCAGCGCGCGGGCAGCGAGCGCTCGCGCATGCGAAGCGCCGTACGGGTCGCCACGGTCATGATCGAGAGCTGCGGGTTCACGCCGAGGCTCGTGGGCAGCACGCTTCCGTCGGCGACATAGAGTTCGTCGACGTCCCACACGCGCCCCTCCGGATCGACCACGGAGTTCTCCCGCGAGCAGCCCATGCGGGCGCTGCCCAGCGGGTGCTGCGAGGCACACTCGATGCGCGAAGTCGGCAGGCGCGCGAGGTCCGTCGCACGAAACGCGTCGGCGTCGAGGCCGCGGGAGCCGAGGACCGGGATGAACACTTCGCGGGCGCCCGCAGCGAAGAACGTCTCGGCCATGTGCGTGATGACGCGTGGGATCTTCGCGCGGTCGGACGGCGACATGCGGTACGTGACCACGGGCTCCCGGCCCGGGCCGCGGTGCACCGCACCTCCGCCCTCGTCGTGAATGATGCCGCCGAACATCGCGAGGTTGCCGATGCGCGCCGCGGCGGCGACGTGCTCCTCGCCGACGCCCGGCATCGTCGCGCCGAGAACGCCGGTCGGGACGAACAGCGACATGAGCGTGATGCCGTCGCCCTCGAACGCATCGCAGTACGCGCTCTGCAGCGCGCCCTGCCACCCGCGCACCGACTCGTCGAAGCGCGCGAGCACGCGAAAGCCAGGGTGCAGCGTCATCTGCCGGCCGACCCAGCGAGGGTGCCCGAGGCCGCTGCGCATGAGCAGCGCAGGCGTATGCCAGGCACCGGCGGCGACGACCACGCGGCGGGCATGCACGGTGAGCCGATCGCCGGGAGCTCCCCCGCGTCCGTTGAGCAGCCTGCCCGTCACGCCAACGGCGCGCGTGCCGCGCGTCACCACACGCTCCACGAGGGCGTGCGACCACACGTCGGCGCCGTGGGCGACGGCGCGGGGCAGGTAGCTGAGGTCGACGCTCATCTTGGCACCGTGCGGGCAGCCGAAGTTGCAGCGACCGCAGCCGTCGCAGCCTCGGGTGTTGCGCCGCATCGCGTGCACCGGCATGCCGAGCTTCGCAGCGCCTTCGGCGAAGAGCGCCGTGGAGCGCGAGCGCATCGCGACGGGGACCTCCTCGACGTGGATCGCCTCCTCGACCCTGGACACGTACGGCTCGAGCTGGGCCTCGGTGAAGTCTTCGAGCCCGAGCTCGCGCTGCCACTCGCGCAGCACCGGACCGGGAACGCGAAAGCACACCCCGCCGGTCAACATCGACGACCCGCCGACGCCGCGCCCCATGGTCACGTTGATCGTCGGGCTGTCGCCGATGCCGAGCGCCGCCATGAAGGCACCGTCGCGCCAGAGGTGGCGCATCGACTCGCTGGGGCGCATCTGTCCATGCACCGAGGCGTCGACGCGCGGTCCCTCCTCGAGCACGATGACACGGAGGCCGCTCTCCGCGAGCTCCGTCGCGACCACCGCTCCGCCGGCGCCGGAGCCCACGACGACCACGTCGCAGTCGAGGGTGAGAGGCCCGCGGAGATCGCGCGCCGAGTGGTAACCGCCGCTCATCGCGACCTCCGGAGGCACTGGTTGTCGAAGCCAGTGTCCGCCCAGCTCGCGGGGTGCTCGTACCAGACGATGCAGAGCACCGTCTTCGCCGCGAAGAAGGTCAGCGCGGCAGGGCTCGCCTCGAGCCGATGGAGCACCTCGGCGCGTCGAGCCAGCGGCAACGACGAGAAGCGGCCCCACACCCCCGCGAGCGGAGCGGCGCACCACTCGATGACGCCCGCGCACGCGACGAACACACCGCGCGAGCGCGGACCTGCGTGCGCGAAGAACGCGTCGAGGTCGTCGGCGAGCCAACCGAGCCGGTCCTCCGGCGCAGGCCGCGCTGCGGTCGAGAACAACGCCTCGGCGATGGCGACGGCGACGCGTCGCGTGCCGGGGTCGAGCCCCTTGCCTCCCTGCGTCGCGTCCTCGACGACGACCCGCGCCGGTACATCCATGGCGCCATCATCGCACGCAGCGAACGCCGTGGATCAATGGTTCTGCGAGGGCAGCGGGCGCCCGGTCGACGGGTCGATGCCCGCCGCTCGCAGACCCTGCTCCGGCGTGACCTCGGAGCCCAGCGCCTGCGTCGGCGGCGTGCGGTTCCAGATCGTCACGAGGGTGCGCTCGCCCTCGTCGCGAACGCCGACGTCGATGACGAGGCCCGTCCGAGCCTCCTTCACCACCGCGCCGTGGATGACCGCGGCGAGCGGATGGATGTCGGCGTAGCGCATCTCGAGGCGGCGCTCGAGGTAGCGCATCACCCGCGGCATCGCCGCCTCGACGGTGAACATCTTCGTGTCGGCGTTGCCGAAGCGCTCGCGCGACGCGCTCGGCAAGGGCAGCCCGAAGGCGTTGAGCGGTCCGGGGACGAGCTCGTCCGACGGTGCCGCCGTTACGTCGGCGTCGGCCTCTGCCGAGCGACGAACGAGGGCAGACGCACCTCCGGCGTCCGGCGCGAACCGCCGGTGCCCATGGCACGCAGGGAGGAAGGTCAGCGCGACCAGCGCCGACACGCGGGCAGCTTGCATCACTCGAAGACGGTGGCGACGGAATCCACGCGGGCCGGGATGATAGGCGCCGCGATGGGCCTCGTATACGTCGCCGTGGTGGTTCCGGTCATGAGGCCGGTCTGGGCAACCTGGAGGACGAGGCGCCAGTCGCCGCCCGTCGTGGAGCTCACATACGAACGCGGCAGGCCCGTGAGCGGGTCGATGCCGGCAGCGCTTACGTTGCAGTTCGGGGTGCGCGTCACCGCGACGCCGAAGAGCAGGCTGTTCGCGTCGTCGGCGCAGGTGCCGTTGTTGTTCAGGTCGCAGGTCACGCGCACGATGTCCGCCGTGGTGGCGGGGTTCCCGTCGAGGTCGATGCGTCCCTGCGGAACGAACGACCCCGCAGGATCGTTCGCCGCCAGGTCGACACCCCAGAGCCGCGCCGAACCGATCTGGCACGGATCGGTGCCCGTCTGCGGCGCGAAGGAGCCGAAGTACAGGACGTTGTTGAACAACGTCATCGCACCCGTGAGCCGCTCACCAGCGTAGAAGTCCTGCGACGAGGTCGCGCTTCCCGTGCGGATGTTCCAGTTCTCCTCGACGGAGAGTCCGGTGGTCGTGCCCGCCGCGTCGGTCTGCACCGTCTCGAGGATCGACTCGACGCGATTCTCGTCGGTCCCCTCGAGGAGCTCGATGTCGCCGGAGCCGAACGCGACCAGCGTCCGACCGAGCTGATCGATGGAGATCACCGGGCGCTCGATGATCGGCGCACCCGCGGAGTAGCCGCGGTCCCAGAACATGTCGAACTCGTCGGCCATCCACCAGAACGCGGGGTTCGTGCTCGAGAGGTCCACACGCCACAGGGCACCGTCGGCGTCACCCAAGTACGCACGCGACGTCACGACGCCAGCCTGGCCGTTGTAGAGGCCCGGCGCGCCGATGAGCGGCGACGCCGCGGGGATCGGGCTCGTCGACGCCGACATCGTCGGGTCGTACGGCACCGACGTCGGGGCCGCACCGATCTTGCGGATGAGCGCCCCGGTCTTCAGGTCGACCACGTAGAAGAAGCGCCCGGTGCCGCCCTGCCAGCACCGGACGTACGGGCGCCGCGCGCCGCGACCGCTGGTCCAGCCCGTCATCAGCGTGTTCGGGCGGGCCGCGCGCGGTGCCGAGGTCGGCGAGCACGTCGCGGCGAGGTTGCCCTGACCACCGGGGATGAACGCCACCGCGCGCTCCACGGTCACACCCGTCGAAGGCGGCGTGTAATAGACGGTGCCGATGGCGGGCGTGCCGGTCGCGAACTGGATGTCCGGGTCCGTGAACTGCCAGAGGAACACCGGGTTGTACGGGTCCGTGACGTCGAGCGCGACGTAGGCGCCGCCGCCGAGGCGCAGGCCGACGACGAGCACCGTGCGCCACGACGTGTCGTCGGAGAGCGACGACGAAGAGCGCTCGTAATAGATCTCCTTGACGATCGGGGACCCGTCGACACCCTGGGTGTGCGTCGTCGGGTAGCCATTCTTCAGGCCCGGCACGAGGAACGGCGGCACGAAGCCCCAGATCTCCTCGCCGGTGTCGGCGTTGAACGCGTGCAGGATGCCGTCGTTGGTGCCGACGTACACCGCCGGCTCCCGGGTTCCGACGGTGACCGCCGTGCGGCGCCGTCCCGCCGCGGGCAGCGTGTGCTGCCGGTACGCGAGGAACGTCTGGTCCGGAAGGTTCACCCGCGGCGGCGGCACGTACGCCGGCGTCGAACGGTAGATGTCACCGAGCGGGCGCAGCTCCCTCGCCGTCCCGGGCTCGCCGCGGAGCCAGCGGAGGAGCACGTCCACGGACGTCGTCGACGAGTAGTTGAACAGCGTCGGCGCGAGCGACGTGGTGAGCTCGGCCGACGCACCGAGGCCCGACGTGAGCCCGTTGATGATCGTCGCCTGCATCTGCGCCGGCGTCGTCGCGCCCGTCGGCACGTACGTCCACAGGTAGCGCTGTCCCCAGCCGCGCGAATCACGCGAAGCCCGACGGAGGTCGTAGGAGAAATCGTCGCCCACGGAAACGTCCGGGCTCACCTGCGTAGGCACCGGAGAGGCGCCCATGGCCGGGGCCTGACAAACGGTGCGCGTGCGCACGAGCGAACCCGACCACGGCTGCCCCGGGGTGACGTTGAAGGTCGCGTTGAACTCGTACTGCGTCGTCCCGATGGTCGCCGTGACACCCGCCTCGCCGAACACCGGCGGCGTGCGCGTCGACGTCTGCGACGTGATGGTGTCGATGATCGTCGAGAGCGCCGCCGCGAAGGTCGGGCGATCGTTGGCGTAGTAGACTTGGTTCGTATTGCCGGCGAGCGCGATGGGCGTGAGGTTCGCCACCGCGTCGGGGTCGCTGGCGTTGAACGCGAGCACGTACGTCTTCACGTTCGGTAGGCCGGCGCCGACCATCGCCATGGTCATCGCGATCTGCGACGGCAAGTTGTACGGGCAGCGGCCGCCCACGCACGCCGGGCGCATGTCGAGGTTCGGCGCGCCGTCGGTGATGAGGATGTTCGCGCGGGTGCGGCAGTTGAAGTACGGGTCGCCGGTGGCGCTCCCGAGCGAGCCGCGGGTCACGTCGGGGCTGTTGTTCCAGTAGAAGAGAGCGTCCTCGAGCATCCCCGCGATGGGGGTCGGGCCGAACGGACGCACGCCCGGCACCGCCGGGTTCGTGCCGAACGCCGGACGTCCGGTGAGGGTCTGCTGCACCTGCTGGTTGATGAGCGCCAACGTCGCCGTGTCGGCGCCCGGCGAACCCACGGAGATCAACCCCCCGGGCACCACGTCGGTCAGGTTGCTGTCGTGGGAATCACGCTTCACGCCGACGTTGATGATGGTCGGCGTCGGGCATCCGTTCGGCTGATAGGTCTGGTTGTCGGCGTACGAGAACATGCCGTCGTACGCCGCGGTGCCGGTGCGGATGTCGTTGTCGAAGGTCATCAACCCGAACCGAACGCGGTCCGAGTAGACGTCGAAGATCCCGTCGGGATCCTGCCCCGCCGCAGGCTGGTTCAGCCCCGCGAGGTTCGAGAGGACCTGATGGTGGGGGATCGGATACAGGTAGTCGTAATCGTAGTTCGACGTGGTGCGCGCCGACTCGACGCAGGACCAGTTCTGGATCGAGCCCGTGAGCACCTCGACGGCGGTGGTCCAGCGGTTTCGCTGCTCGGTCACGGGGCAGGACGGCGAGCACATGGACACGCCGTTCGAGCACACGTTGCAGGGACCGCCGTCGACGCCGACGCAGGTCGCGTTGTTCGTGTTGATCCGCCACTCCATGGAGCCGGACGTATCGAGCAGCGTCATGATGTCCGGGCGGATCAGCCGCACGTCGACCTGCGCCGACGCCGGACGCGAGCGCGCGACGCCTGCCGCTGCGAGCAGCGCGATCGTGCGGAGCGTGTTGCGGGTCAGTTGCATGGAATCACCGTGATGGCGCGGAGCGTCTCGTTGCCGCGCGCGACGTTGGTGGTGTCGCCCCCGTAGAGCATGGAGTCGAGCTCCGTCTGGCCGACGGACTCGACCAGCAAGCGAGACGGGAGCACAGAAAGGCTCGGATCACCCACGTCGCTGCCAGCCCGCGGCGAGGTGTCGACGCTGAGCTCCGTCACAACGACCTGGAACTTCGGCGCGATGCCGCCGAGGCCGAACGATCCGGCGACGCGCGAAGTCCCCGTTCCCGAGGCGTCCGCGAAGAGCTTCTGCGGCGACGTGATCACATCGAAATCCGGAGCCACGAACGTGTAGCAAGGAGGCGTCACCGGGCCGCGCGACGACAGCACCTGCGCGCAGGACGGCAGCGCGTTCGCCGCGGCCTGCACACGAAGGTTCGACGAGATGTAGGCCTGGCACGAGGTGCGGAGCCGCGCGATGACCGCCGAGCTCCCCGACTCCGCGACGCCGTGCGTCTGCGCGGCCTGGCGCACGTAGCCCGACGAACGGATCTCTAGCGACGACGAGCGCGTCACGAAGACCCCCGCCGCGCTCACCGTCAGCAGCAGCATGAGCACCACGAACATCGCCACGCCGCGCTCGCCGCGCCGCGCTCTCCTCGTCCGTGTGATTCGTGCGGGTCGTCTCATCGGGTCCTCACTGCGGCGTCACCGGAGATTGCGGATCGCGAGGTTCGGCGTCGCGATCTCCGTGATGAGCGTTCGAACCCTGGCCGCACCAGTGCGGTCGGCAAAGACACGGAAGCGCGTCAGCGGGTCCGTCGAGGTGCGTGGAACCCAGCCGAAATTCGGGTCCTGCTCCCGGTCCCGGATGGTCAAACGAACGATCACCGAACGCACCTGCTGCGGCCGCGCGGAGCTGCTCGACGCCGCCCCGGCCACGGAGAGGATGTTGCTGTCGCCGAAGGCTAGCGTGCGCATCGCGGGCTGCGCGATGATCGTGTTCGGCGGGTTGCCGAGGTCGTAGGCGATGGTCGCGTCGAAGTCGACGGCGTACTCGCCCACGAGACGCGCCGCTGCTGCGTTCTCGGTCATTCCCGGACGAAGGTCGTACTCGCGACGGATGAGGTCCGTCTTCACCGCAGCCGCCGCCGCGTCATCGGGGTAGAGCTGCGGAAGCGATCCGATGAGGGTGCCGATCTGGTACTCGACCATCGACACCGGGGCGATGGTGGCCCCCACGCCGAGACCGGCCAACCCGCAGCCGGCGCCCGCCGTCGACGACGTCGCGCCCGCGCCCTGCACCAACGGTGCGGTGGTGAGGAGCACCGTCGGCAAGCCGGTCGAGTTCGAAGCGACCCAGGTACCACCCATGGACACCGCGAACTGCATCTGTCCGGTGGTGCTCATGAGCCGCATGAGCCGGGGCGCCGCCGTGGTCCCGAAGATTCGATCGAACTCAGTCTGGCTCTGCACCCGCGCCCACTGCGGCGTCTGGTTCTGCAGCGCCACCGTGGATCCCGAGACCCCGGCCACGAAGTACTCGTCGGCGGACACGAAGTTTCCCGTGAGGCGGATCGCCACGGGGTTCACGTAGGCGTTGTCCGTCGCGTCGATGGTCGGGTTCGTCGACGGGGCTGCGATCTCGATGCCCTGGTACACGGTCGTCGGCCGCGGACAAACGCGTGGATCCGCCGAGCTGTTCGGCGTCGCCATGTAGCCCGCGCGGGAGATGTCGGCGCGGATCTGCTCCATCGCGATGCGGAGCCGGAGCTGCATCTCGGCGGTGCGCTGCTGCTGGCCGAAGGTGTTGCTCGCCGTCCGGGACACGGCAAAGAGCGCCGAAACCACGATGGACGTGAGCAGGACCGACAGAAGCAGCTCGATGAGCGTGTAACCTCGACGCGCGCGCATCACGTTCCCTCGTGGCGCTGGATCGACACCGCCGTGTACACGGTGCGAACGTTCGTCGAGTCGCTGCTGATCGAGTTGATGGAAGCGCGCGCGCAGTCCGAGTACGCCGACGGCCGCACGCCGCCCTGGCGGAACCACCAGATGCGAACCTCGGCCCGCACCAGCTCGTTCGGAATGAGCGTCGTCAGGCGCACGTGCGTGCAGTAGAACGCCCGGGCATCGGCCGTCGGCACGTCGTTTCCGAAGTAGTCGAAGGCCGCCGACTCGGCCAGGCCGGAGACGCTCGCCGGCGGCGACGCGGGGATGATCCAGTCGGTGGTGACCGACGAGCCGAGCGCGGAGAGGTACCAGGTCGCGCCGATGTTCGTGGCCGGGTTCGACTGCGACGGCTGGGTCCACGAGTAGGAGTCGCGGCGCAAGCGGTCTTGCCAGCGGCGCGCCAGGTTCGTGGCCATGGTGACCTCGCTGGCGCGCTGGTTCGCGGCGACCGCCGAGGTCTGCATCGCGACGATGCCTAGCAAGCCGCTCCCGAGCACGGCCATCGCCGAGAGCACCTCGATGAGGGTGTACCCCCCCTGCGACGCGCGGCGCCTCACGAGCGCATCCTCGGCATTCCCCCGAGCGGAATCAGGATGCGACGCTGCGCGCCACCGGTGGACTGGAACACGTTGACCTGGAAAACCCCGCCCACGCCGACGGACGTAGGATCGTTGGTCCACGCCTGGCTCTGCGTGTAGATCGGCGTGGTGGTGAAGAACGCCGCGCCCAGCGGCGTGTAGCAGATCTGCAGGAACGTCGTGCCCGCCGGCAGCGTGATGGTGGCCGCGACGTTGTCGGCGGCGTACCGGGCCGCGGTCAGGTCGAGGCTCGCAACCCGCGTCTGCGGGTCCAACGACCCGGGGCCGAAGTTCGAGAGACGGCACGACGGCGACGACCCCTCGTAGGCGTCGAAGGTCAGCGCCGACCCCGCGGCGTTGATCACCAGCGTCTGCGCGCGGCCGCGGTAGAGCGCCCGGGTACGGACCTCGCGGACCACGTCGAGCACCGACACCGCCGCCTGGGACACCCGTCGCTCGTGGTTCGCCTGCGCCATGCCCGGCAGCACGAGCGCCGAGATGATCGCGATGAGGACCACCACGATCATCAGCTCGAGCAGCGAGAAGCCGGCTTGCACGCGACGAGACACCACGACCGCCTTCCGCTGCAACGGATGTGCCCCGCTGTACTCATGAGGGAAATTACAGGAGAAATTCCAGATCTGCGGATGCGCCGCCGAAACGGCTTGCACGACCCCGCAATCATTGCGGAGTCCAAGCAGAAACCTTGCCGACCGCAACTTTCCGACGCCCGAAATCTGGGAAGGGGGCGTGCGAGGACGGCAGCTTGCGGAGGGAATGCCCTGACCGTATCACCCTGCGGCCCCATGAAGCGTACGCCCTGCACGGTCTTCGTCGCCCTCGCCTTCGCCCTCGGCTGCAAGCGCCCGGCCCCGCCGGCGACGCCCGCGCCGCCCGTCCCGACGCCGACGGTGAGCGCATCCGCGACGGATGGTGGAGCACCGCCCGCGATGACCGCCGATCCCCCGGCTCCCGCCGAGGCCTTTCGAGGAACGGCACGGTTCCTCCCTCGGTCCTCGCCGGTGCCAGGGTGGTCCCAGTCCGGCGGCGTCCAGGTGGTGGCTGGTCGCGAGCTCTATCAACTCATCGACGGGGCCGCGGCGAAGTACGTCGCGTATGGCTTTCACGAGCTCGGGCGCACCGACTATCGCAAGGCCGGGACGGAGCTCGTCGTGACCGCCGAGGTCTACGACATGGGCTCGACGCTGGGCGCCTTCGGACAGTTCTCGATGATGTTGAGCGACTCCCGGGACCCCTTCACGATGCGCGATCACGCGGTGGACCAGGGCTCCGGAGGGTTCCTCGGCACGAGTCAGCTCGTGTTCTGGAAGGAGCGCTACCTCGTGCAGCTCAACCTCGCCGACGACGGCGGTGGCGACGAGGTGTCGCTGCGCGCGACGGCGTCTTCGGTGCTGCCCGCGTTGGCGGCCGCCATCGCGACGATGCTCCCGGCGACCGGCGCGGCTCCCGCTCCGCCGACGACGTTGCCCCTCGAAGGACTCGTGTGGGGCGGCATGACGTACCTCGCCGATGACGTCCTCGGGGTGTCGCAGTCCGGGGCGGCGTGGGTCGGGCACTACAACAGCGAGGGGCACCGCTACCGGGTCGCACACTTCGGACGAGGCGCCGCGACCGAGGCCGGGGCCCTGTTCCGCCGGCTGCGCGGAGCCGGAGCGACGTCCATCGCGGGCCTCGGCGACGAGGCTTTCTCGTCGGCGACGCTCTGCGCGGCGCGCAAGGGGAACGTGGTGCTGGCGGTGGCCGAGCCGGAGCCCGCGACGCTGCCTTCGTTGGCGCCCGAGGCGCGCGTTCAGCGCCTTCGCGCGCTCGTGGCGACGCTGCCCTGAACGTCCGGGTCGGATTGCTGGCGCCGCTGGCGCGCTCGTAGCATAGAGGTCGACGATGAGCGCGGAACCCAGGCCCACGCGGCGTGAACTCCTCTTGCGTGGCGGCAAGGCCCTCGCGGTGCTCGGTGGGTCCGCGGCGGCGGCGCGCCTCGCCTACGACCGCGGCGGATGGAGCGTCGGCGCCGCTGCCGGCGTGCGCGAGGTGCGCGACTACCGACGTCAGGACCACGGGGGCCCGTGCGATTTCGCCGTCGCTCGCGGAGACGCCACGACGACGCCGGCGGCGCTGGTGGAGCACGCCGTCGCGGCGCTAGGGGAGATGCGGCGCTTCGTGTCGCGCGGCGACGTCGTGGTCATCAAGCCGAACATCGGCTGGGACCGGACCCCGCTGCAGGCCGCGAACACGAACCCCGAGCTCGTCGCGACGGTGGTGCGCCTCGCGCTCGATGCCGGCGCGCGCAAGGTCATCGTGACCGACGCGAGCTGCAACGACCCGGGCCGCTGCTTTCAGCGCAGCGGAATCTGGGCCCGCGCGCACGCCGCGGGCGCCGAGGTGATGCTCCCCGCAGAGCATCGCTTCCGCACCATGCGCCTCGGCGGCGAGGTGCTCGACGAGTGGCCCGTGTACCGCACGCTCATCGAGGCGGACAAGGTCATCAACTGCCCCGTCGCGAAGCACCACAACCTCGCGAAATACACTGCCGCCATGAAGAACTGGTACGGCACCCTCGGCGGGCGGCGGAACCGGCTGCACCAGTCCATCGACCGCTCCATCGCCGACCTCGCGACGTTCATGCGCCCGACGCTCACCGTCGTCGACGGCATCCGCGTGCTCATGCGCAACGGTCCGCAGGGCGGCAACGTCGACGACACGCAGCGCATGAACACCGTCATCGCCACCGTCGACCAGGTGGCGGCCGACGCCTTCGGGTGCACCCTCATCGGTCAGCGCCCCGAGAACCTCCCCTACCTGCGCATGGCCGAGGAGCGGCACCTAGGGACGTCCCAGTGGCAGACGCTGCGGCCGAGGGAGATCGCCCTCGCGAACGACGTCGCGCCGGAGACCCGCGCGCTCTGGGTGCCCGACGGGCGGGACGCGGCGGAGGTGTCGTACGCGCTGCACGTCGCCCAACGGGCCCGGGTGCTCGCGTGAGCGCAGGGGAGCTCCCGCAGCCCATTCCGTGGCTGGGCGTCGTGGGCGTCGTTCCGAGCCTCGACGGCGTCTCGGCGGCACCGGCGACGCCCGTCGTGCACACCGCAGTGCTCGAGGCGCCGGCGGTGACCCTCGCATCGACGGCGACGACGACAGCGGCCCCTGCGACGGCAGCGGCGCCCGGCTTCGTCGCTCGACTCCGCGCCCGCTTCGCGCCTCGCAAGCGCCCGGGGTCGGGGCTTCCGGCGCGCAAGATCATCGTCGCCCTTCGCAACGCGCGGCGCGTATCCCAGGCGGGCTTCCTCGGGCTCTTCGTGTTCCTGCTGGTGCGCACGGAGTTTCGCGGCGGCTTCGCGGGCGGCGCCACGGTGCGCATGCCCTACCCCGTCGAGGGCTTCCTGCTCGCCGACCCGTTCGTGGCGCTCATCACGTTCCTCGCGTCGCACGCTGTGTACCGCGCGCTCTGGTGGAGCCTGGCGATGGTCGCGCTCACGCTCGTCTTCGGACGGGTGTTCTGCGGGTGGATCTGCCCGTTCGGGACGCTCCACCACTTTTTTGCGTGGCTGCTCCCGAACCCCAAGAGCGGCACCGGCGGCGTTCGGCGCGTGCGCGCGAACATGACGCACGGCTACCAGGACGCGAAGTACTACCTGCTCGGCGCATTCCTCGTGGCGGCGGTGTGCGGCAGCGCCATCGGCGGGCTCTTCGACCCCATCTGCATCTGCGTCCGGGCCATCGGGCTCGCGGTGCTCCCTGCGGTCAGCTACGTGACGAGCCGCGGCCTCGACCACGTGTCGCACACCAACGTGCACGCGCTGCAGATCGGCAGCGACGCGACCCGCGACGCCCTCGTGGCGACGGTGCTCCAGCCCAAGCAGTACTTCTTCCACCAGACGTGGGTGATCGGCGGGCTGCTCTTCGCCGTGCTCCTCGCGAACCGCTGGATTCCGCGGTTCTGGTGCCGCGTGCTGTGCCCCCTCGGCGCCACGCTCGGCCTCCTCGCGCGCAACGCCCTCTTCGGCATGGAGAAGGACCACTCGCGCTGCACCGACTGCAACCTCTGCCTCGTCGACTGCCAGGGCGCCGACAGCCCCCAGGGCGGCGTGAAGTGGAAGCAGGACGAGTGCCACATGTGCATGAACTGCGAGACCGCGTGCCCCGAGGACGTGATCAAGTTCCGGTTCTTGCCGAACCGTCGCAGCACGACGCTCGCGCAGGACGGCCTCGACCGCCGCAAGGTGCTCGTCGCGGCGGCCACCGGCGCAGCGGTGCTCCCGCTCGCGCGCACCAGCGACACCCTCGACAGCAACTACTACGACCGGCTCATCCGACCGCCGGGATCGGTGCCCGAGCGAGACTTCATGGAGCGCTGCATCCGCTGCGCGGAGTGCATGAAGGTCTGCCCGAACAACGCGCTGCACCCGGCGTTCCTCGAGAGCGGCATCGAGGGGTTCTGGACGCCGATCCTCATCCCGCGCATCGGCTACTGCGAGCCGACGTGCGTGCTCTGCGGGCAGGTGTGCCCGACCGGCGCGATCCAGAAGATCACCGAGGAGCAGAAGCTCGGGAGCGCCGTGCGCCACGTCGATCCGATCAAGATCGGCACGGCGTTCTACGACCACGGACGCTGCCTGCCGTGGTCCATGGCGACGCCTTGCATCGTGTGCGAGGAGTTCTGCCCGACGTCGCCGAAGTCGATCTGGGTCGAGGAGATCGACGTGCCGGACCGCAACGGACAGATGGTCCACGTGCAGCGCCCGCACGTCGACCCGCAGCTCTGCATCGGCTGCGGCGCCTGTGAGAAGGTGTGCCCGGTGCAGGATCGCCCTGCCGTGTACGTCACCTCCGTCGGCGAGTCGCGCAGCCGGAGCAACGTGATCCTGCTCGAGACGAGCAACTACAACCGCCGCTGAACGGCGGCGGAAGGCCCTACGATGCGCGCTCGGATCCCCAAGGAGGCCCTTCGCGGCGACGCTCGGCACCGCGCCGCAGAGGTCGTGGCACGGGTCGAAGCCGACGGCGCCTTCGCCTCGGCGGCGCTCACCGAGACGCTGCAGCGCCCGCCGGTGCTCGACGCCCGCGACCGCGCGCTCGCGACCGAACTCGCCTACGGCACTCTGCGGACCCTGCCGTTGCTCGACGACGCCCTCGCCCGGCTGTCTCGCGACGGCGCCGCGTCCATCGCACGCCTCGATCCGTGGGCCCGCGCGGTGCTTCGCGTCGCTGCGTACCAGGTGCTCGCGCTCGAGCGCATTCCGCCTTCTGCGGCCGTCGATGCCGCCGTTGGGGCGCTCCGCAAGGGACGATCGGCGGGGCTCGCCGGGTTCGCCAACGCGGTGTTGCGAAAGCTCGTCGCGCAGCGTCCCGCGTCGCTGCCGGCGACGCAGCGCGTGGACCTCGCCGTGACGTCCCTTCCCCCGACGGTGCGCCGACGTGTCGCGGCGCTGCTCGGCGACGACGCCGTCGACTCCGTGTTCCGTGCGGCGTTCGGGGCGGCCGACGAGGTGACGGTGCGCGTGAACCCTCGGCGCACGACCCCCGAGGCGCTGCGCGAACGGCTCCTGCGCGAACGCGATGGAGCGACGGTGCGGCCGGGCCGATCGCCGTTGGCGCTGCGGGTCCGCGACGCTGGGGATCTCACCTTCACGAAGGCGTGGAAGGAAGGTCACTTCGACATCCAGGAGGACGGCGCGCAGTGCGCCGCGCTGGAGGCCGGCGTGCAGCCCGGCATGCGCGTCCTCGACCTGTGCGCGGGGCGCGGCGGGAAGACGGCGTTCTTCGCGTCGCAGCTCGCGGGCAGCGGCCACCTCGACGCCGTCGACGTGCACCCCGCGAAGCTCGAGACGCTTCGGACGGCGCTCGCACGTCAAGGGCTCGACGAGGGGTTGACGGTGCGCACCTTCGCCGTCGACCTCGCCGTCGGCGACGGTCCGCTCGCCTCGGCGGCTCCGGCGGAGGGCTACGACGTCGTGATGGTCGACGCGCCCTGCTCGGGCTTGGGCACCCTGGCGAGGCATCCCGACCTCTTGCTTCGGCTCCGAAGCGACGCCGATTGGACGTCGTTGGTGGCGCAGCAGACGGCCATCGTCGCGCGGGCGCAACGCTGGGTGCGGCCCGGCGGCGTGCTCGTGTACGCGGTGTGCACGCTGACCCGCGACGAGGCCGACGCTCCGCTCGCGGCGCTGCCCGAGGGGTGGACCGACACGTCCACCTGCACCGTGCTGCGCCCGGACGAACACGGGACCGACGGCTTCGTGGTCCGACGCTTTCGTCGCGCGAACGCTCCCGGTCGCTGAGGTCCCGCGGCGCTGGTCTGCTAGCATCGTGCGGTGTCCGACGCCGATGCGCCCGTGGAGCACCGTGATCCGTTCCTAGGCCGAGCGGTCGCGGGGAAGTACGTCATCGATGGGTTCCTCGGAGCCGGGGCCATGGGCCGGGTGTACCGAGCTACGCAGCGGCCCATCGACAAGGTCGTCGCCATCAAGGTGCTCCACGCCAACATGGGCGCGGACCCTGGCACGTTGCAGCGGTTCCTTCGCGAGGCGAAGGCTGCGAGCCGCTTCGATCACCCGAATTCCGTCGCCGTCTTCGACTTCGGTCACGAGGCCGACGGCACGGCGTACATCGTCATGGAGTACCTCCGCGGCGAGAGCCTCGAGAGCTTCATCGGCCGCAACGGACCGATGCGTCCCGAGGACTGCGTCTCGGTGCTCGGGCAGGTGCTCTCGGCGCTCGCCGAGGCGCACGACGCGGGCATCGTCCATCGCGACCTCAAGCCCGAGAACATCATGCTCGTGGCCCGCGGCGGCGACGGCGCCGACGGCTTCACGGTGAAGGTCGCGGACTTCGGCATCGCGAAGATCCTCGACGAGCGAGGCGACGGGCGCGACTCCGCGAAGCTGACCGCCACGGGCCTCACGCCGGGCTCGCCGGCGTACATGTCCCCGGAGCAGGCGCTCGCAAAGGACGTCGACCGGCGCAGCGACCTCTACCAGTGCGGCGTGATCCTCTACGAGATGCTGACCGGCGAGATCCCGTTCATGGCCGACAGCGCCATCGCGGTGATCATGCTGCACATCAGCGCCGCCGCGCCGTCACCACGAGTGCTCCGCGCGGACTGTCCGGACGTGCTCGCCGCGGTGGTGCTCCGGGCG
Source organism: uncultured delta proteobacterium (assembly GCA_903845045.1). Taxonomy (GTDB): domain Bacteria; phylum Myxococcota_A; class Polyangia; order Polyangiales; genus SCUS01. Next base: position 20,933 of record CAIMWA010000290.1, read on the forward strand.
ATGGAGAAGGACCCGGCGAACCGCTTCGCCGACGCTCGTGAGATGCGCGCGGCGCTTCGCGGAGGGACGTCGACGTCGACGACGAACGTGGCGCCGCAGGTCGTCGTCGCTGCGGGGAAGGCCACGGATCCCGGCGCCTTCGCACAGACTCTCGCCGGAGTGACCGCGTCGGACCTCGCGCGCCCGACGGACTCGATGGTGCGCGCCACGCCTGCGGCCACCGGTCCGACCCCTGCCGGTGCGAAGGTTTTGCCGGTCAAGATCGGCGCCTCGATGGTGCTCGCCGCGTGCGCCGTGGCGGCGATCGCGGTGCTCGCCCGCCCGTCGGCGCCAGCTCCCGCGCCGGTGCTGACCCCGGTTCGTCCGTTTCCGATGGCCTCGCCGACGCCCGCCCCAGCGGAGGCTGCTGCGACCGCTCCGCAAGCAGCCTCGTCGCCGATGCCCTCCCACGCCGCGGAGCCCTCACCGGCGCCCGTCGCCGTCGTCCAAGCCCCCGCGAACGTCGCCGTCGATGCTCGACCGGGTGCGCGTTCGCACGCCCCGCGCGGGGTCGTAGCGGGCGCGGTACCTTCGGTGGTCGCTCCCGCCGCGCCGGTCGTTGCGACGGCGCCCACGCCGGCCCCGGCGCCCGCGGAGCCCGCGCAGCCCCCTCCGCCTCCCCCCGTCCCGGCCGCGGTCGTCGCGCCAACGCTGCGCACGGTGCACCCCGAGGTGACGGAACTTCGCGCGACGGCCGGACTCGGTCGGAGCGCCGTGCAGGGTGTCGCATCGAGGGCCGCCGATGCGCTGGCGCAGTGCGTGTTCCGCGCGTCCTCGGGACACGTCGCGCCGGGGCCTTCTACGGCGTCGGTGGTCGTCGTGGTGCGCGACCGGCACGCCGACGAGGTCCGCGTCACGGGTTCGACGGCTGCGGTCGGATGCCACGCGGCCGTGGCGGCGGCGTTCCACGGCGAGCTCCCGCAGGCCGAGGACACCGACTACGAGATCCGCTTCGGTGTGGCTCTGACCCCGGTCTTCTAGACCGGCTCGAGGGACGTGGCGTGGGCCGCGAAGCGTCCATCGACGCCGCGTTGCACGGCCGCGCACGCCACCTGCGGATCGTGCGTGAGGAAGAGACGCCCGCGCCGCGCGACGAGGTCCGTGAGCAGCGCCTGCTTCTCGTCGACGAGCCGTTCGGGGAATCGGTCGTAGCCCATGGTGATCGGCACGTGGACCCACGGCACTCCCGGGATGAGGTCCGCGGCGAAGAGCAGCGGCGCGCCGTCGACGTCGAGCTCGGCCAGCATGAGCCCCGGCGTGTGGCCGTCGGAGAAATGGAAGCGCACGCGCGGCGCAAGGTCCGAGGCGCCGTCGGCAGGCACGAGGACGAGGCGGCCGGAGCGTGCGAGCAGGTCGTTGAGCACGGGCACGAAGGACGCCCGATCCCGCGCGTGCGGAGCCTGGGCGCGCTCCCAATGCGCGGCGCCGACGTACACCCGAGCCCGCGGGAACACGAGGCGCGGAGGGCCGTCGCCGTACGCCGAGAGCAGCCCGCCGGCGTGGTCGAAGTGGAGGTGCGAAAGGACGACGGCGTCGATGTCATCGGGCGCGACGCCGAGGGCCGCGAGCCCTTCGAGCAGCTTGTGTCCCTCCTCGGTGACGCCGAAGCGTTCCCGGAGCTTGGGCTCGAAGAACGCGCCGATGCCGGCCTCGAACAAGAGGTGCCGACCGTCGTCGGTGCGCACGAGGAGCGCGCGGCACGCGAGCTCGATGCGGTTCTGCGCGTCCGGCGGCGACCAGCGCTCCCACACCGCGCGCGGTGCGTTGCCGTACATGGCTCCGCCGTCGAGCCGCTGCCGGTTGCCTTCGACGGCCCAGAGCCTCATCGGAACATCTCGCGCAGCGGCGTCGCCGTGGTCGCGGAGCCGAGGCGCGGCAGCCCGAGGCCGTCCTCGAGGGTGGCGAGCAGCGAGTAGTGGTCCCGCGCAGCGGTGGTCGTGCCCGGGCGAACCAGCGGACCGATGGCGAGGAGCATGATGTCGTTGAAGAGCGAGAGGTTGCCCTCGTCCCACACGATGAAGAGCACGCCGTCGCGGTCGAAGCCCGGCGCCGCGAGGATCTGCGGAACCGTCGCGCGGAGCCAGTCGTCACCCTGGCGGATCGCGTTGTTCGTGGGCGCGCAGCTGTCGTGCATGTCGTGGCAGAGGTCGGGGATCACGAGCGAGAACGCGCGGTGCCCGAGGTCGCCGCCGAGGTCGCCGATGTCCCGCATGTGCTCGCTGCAGCGCGCCGCGTCGGTGCGGAGGTTGTCGTAGTAGAAGAACGGAAGGTGGCGCACGGCGTAGGAGCCGGACGAGTGGAAGTTGCACGGCGCGCCCATGCCCTGCCCGTACGCGCGCCACGTGCGCGACGCCGCGTCGAGCTGATCACCGAGGTGCGAGACCGCGCGGTTGCAGTTGCAGTCCGTGAGCACCAGGCAGGTGATGTTGCATGTGCCGCTCGAGGTTCCCGGCTGACAATCACAGCTGATGCCCTGGGTCCCGCCGGAGGTGAGCGCGATGTAGTTCGGCAGGCTCGGGTGCGCGACGGACTGGTACGCGTTGGCCACCGCCGCCGTCGACAGCAGCCCGTTGATGTACGGAGCGTTCGCGCTGCCACGGATGGAGCCGCGGGACTCGTTCTCCATCACGATGACGTAGGCTTGGCCGAAGGCCGGAATGCCCGCTGCGTTCCGGCACAGGCCGGCATAGCAGGTGAAACCCGGCGCGCAGCCTCCGCAGGGGTCGCCGGCGTCGTCGGGCGGCGGCGTCACGACGTCCGCAGGCGCCCCGACGTCGTCGGACGCGACGGGCACATCGACCGGCGCCATCGGGACATCGACGGCGGCGCCGAGATCCGGCGAAGGTCCAGCGTCGACGAACTTCGGTGCGTCGAAGGCATCGATGCCTGTTACGTCCGTGACGACGGAGCCCGCGTCGGCGCCGAGCCGCAGCGCAGCAGTCGTGACACCGGAACAACCGAGGAGAAAGCCGAGCGCAAGGAGGCCGTACCGTCGCATCGCCGCACTCTACCGTGGTCGAGCGCTCGCGGCGCGCCCCCGAATCACGGCAGCACGATGCGGCCGGGCGCGGCCATGGCGCCGTCCTGGGTGTGGCACGTGTTGCAGTCGCCGTCGGTCTGCGGCGTGTTCATCTGCCGCACGAGGTCGCCGACGATGACCCGGGCCGTGTACGGAGGCGTGATCCGCGTCTGCGAGTAGAAGTTGCCGACACCGTTCGGCGCCATGCGCACCACGGTGCCGTTGGCGTCGGTCACTTCGACGACGGCGCGTACGTTGGCTGCCGTGGCGGCGACGCCGTAGCAGTTGTTGGTCTCGTGGCCCGACGAGTACAGCGTGCCGGCGAGCGAGAGGAACGGGCCGCGGCGCATCGTCGTGTGGCAGCTGATGCAGGCTTGGCCGGGGTTCATCGACGTGCTCCCGCGGTTGCCGGAATTCCAGCGAGTGCCCGTCGTGCATGCGACCGCCGCGGCGAACGGGTCCGGCGCCGGGGAGTCGCAAGAGCTCCCGGGCGCGCCGCTGTTCACCCAGGCCTCGAAGGCCGCGATGGCCGTCTCGGGCTCGTTTCCACCGGGAGGCATCGGCGACGTCGCGTCGCGCATGCGGATCGCCGCGCGCTGGGCGACCGACATGCTCGGGTCCGACGCCGACGGCGCACGGAGCTGTTCCAACGTCAGCATCGGGAACGCGCCATCGGCGCGCGGGGGGTCCGAGTGGCACGTGATGCAGTCGTGCGTGAGCATGTTGCGAACCTCGCAAGGGAGGTCCGTGCCGGTGGACGGCGCCACGTCGGGGCGCCCCGCCGCGTCGGTGCTCACATCGCGCGCGCCAGCGTCGCCCGCAAGGGGCGCAACGGTGGTGCTCCCGCCGCAGCCTGCGACGAGGGCGAGAACGACGGACACGGAGCGGACGAAGGGCGTGCGCATGAGGGCGCGCGTTGTACCCGAGGTTGGCGCCGACGCGAAGAGTGCCTCAGAGACACCGCGGACCATGACAGGAAGGCCGCAGCGCTGGAATGTGACGGCGGTGCGAAGACGCCCCCGGGGGCCCTTGCGCTCGCACTGAAACTCTAGTCCAAGACGGGCCGCAGAACCCATCTCAGGAGTGGACTCGTGAATTCCAAGAAGAACATCCTCATGCTCTCGGCGCTCGGGCTCGCGGGCTTCGTCGGCTGTCGTTCCGACGCCGGGAACGTCAACACCGACACCGACAGCGGCGTCGTCGTCGACACCGGCAGCACGAACCCCACGGACCTCGGCTCGCCGACGGACGCGGGATCCCCGACGGACACCGGCGCCCGCACGGACACGGGACCCCGCACCGACTCCGGGCCGGCGACGACGCTGTCGCTCACCGCGCTGCTGACGCCTGCGACGCGCCCCGCGAACAACACCGCGGTGTCGGTGACCTCGCCGGCGATGGTGACGCTCACGCCGCGCTTCGTCGCAGGCAGCGAGCGCGGGAACTCCACGGGCCACTGCCGCTTCGCGGTGTGGGTCGGCACGCTCGTCGGCGGCGATTTCAGCGCCGTGCAGCTGCAGCACGAGGCCCTCATCGGCGACGCCGGCTTCTGCGACGACGTCGAGGACCGCTACCTCACCCGCAACCTCGCGGTGGGCACCGGCGTGACGTCCTTCGCGGGCACGTACGAGGAGTTCTGCCAGACCGCGGGCTGCGCCGCCGGCGCATCGCCGACGCGCGAGGTGTACCTGAGCGGCTTCGCCACCGGCCCGATGGCGGTGGTTCCGACCCCGACGATGGTCACCGCCACGGACGTCGCGGGTACCGCCACGATGCCGGGCTCCCGCGCGGCGGCCCTCGAGGGCTCGCTCGTGCGCCTGTCGAACGTGCGCCTCACGTCCCTCGGCGCTCACCCCGATGGCGGCACGGCGACGAACTTCCTCGTGGCCGACGCGACCGACACCGCGGGCGCCCACGCGATCCAGCTCGACATGTCGAACTTCGTCGGCGCCCCGTGCACGCGCGACTCGCTGACGGCGCGGATGATCGGCGGCACCGTCGCTTCGGTCACCGGCATCCTCGAGATCGACTTCGGCACCTGGATCGTCAAGGTCCGCACGCCGAACGACGTGGCCGGCGCGAACTGCATGGGCGACGCGGGCATGTGAGCCCGCGGGCGCCGCCTGCCGGTGCCCGCCCCACTCCTGGCCGCCGGACGCCCCGGCGGCACCGTCCCTCCCCTCGAAGCTCAGACCTTGATCAGGTCGTCGAACGCGGCGTCGACCTCTTCGGCGCCCGGCGCCATCGACGTCGAGGCGCGTGTGGGAGCCGACGCACCGTGCTGCTGGATCGACAGCACGCGCACCTGCACGTTGCGGAACGTCGGGTCGTGCTTCTCGACGCGCTGGAAATAGTAGAGCGCCTCGCCGATGTCGCCCAGCAGCTCGTAGGCGTTGCCGATCTCGAAGTAGAGCCCGAGCTCCTCGTGCTCGGTGCGCTGCGGTGCGCGCAGGCCCTCGCGAAAGTGCTCGATGGCGGCGTTCGGATCGCCCTTCTCGATGTGGCAGATCCCGAGCATGAGCTCGCCGATGCAGCGCCGCGCAGGGCTGCCCGTGGCCACGCGGAACTCGGCGATGGCGTCGTCGAGGAGCCCCATTTCCTTGTACGCGATGCCGAGGTCGTAGTGCGTGTCGCAGTCCTCGAGGGACATCGCCTCGGAGGTCCCCGCCTCGAAGACCGGCTGCATGTCGGTGCTCCCGTCGGGCGCCACGTCGGCCCAGAGCGGATCCTCGACGGCCCCGATCTCGTCGGCCAGCGGCACCGCGTCCGCGCCCTCGGAGCCCGGATTCTCCTGGGCCTGCACGATCTGCTCGATCTCGGTCCAGCGGTCGATGACGAGCGGATGGTTCGGGTAGACCTCGAGGAGCTGCAGCAGCACGTCGCGCGCGTCGTCGTAGAGCCCCTGCGTCACGAAGAATTCGGCCTCGTCGAGGCCGTCCTCGATCTCGCGGCGCGGGGGAGCCTCCTCGGGGGTCCCGTAAGGGATCGCCGGGTCGTCGTCGTGGGCGCCATGCTCGTCGCCGTAGAGCGCGAGGTTGTCCGGGAGCTCCTCGCGGAAGTGCTCCGAGCTCGCATAGAGCTCGGTGTCGATGGGCTCGGCCGGCGCCTCGTGCGACTCCTCGATGTGCGGAGCGGAGAGCTCCTCGCCCCCGAACATCGCGACGAGCTGCCGCGCGATGGCGTTCGACGGGTCGATCTCCAGGGCGCGGTGCAGCGAGTCGAGCGCCGCCGCCGGATCGGCCTCCTGGAGGATCGTCGCGAGCTGGAGGCACTCGTTGAGCACCCCGGCCGGATCGTTCATCGCTGCGTAGAGGTCTCGGACGCGAACGTGCAGCTCCGCCGACACCGGATCGAGCCGCGAAGCCCGGCCGAGGTGGTCCGCGACCTTCGATCGCAGGCCGTACTTCAAGAAGATCTCGGCCTCGTTGACGAGGCGCAGGGCCTCGGCCGCGGGGCCGCGATCGACCGGGGGCGACGACCCGCCCGCAGGCGCGCCCTGGGCGGCGAAGGGACGCGAGACCGAGACCGTGGTGGGCCCGACGGAGGGCGTCGCCGCACGCTGGCGGCGGCCGTCGGAAATTACCTCGGCCGCAGGTGGGATGCGCGACTCGGACCCCGGCGGCACCGTCGGCTTGAGCTCGAAGACCGCGTCGCCGTCGTCGCCGACGAGCTCGGCATCGACCTCGAGGACGTCCTCCGGCGGCACCGTGCGAACCACCGGCGGCACCGAGTCCGCCTTGGGCTTCATCGACGGCGGCGGCGCGCTCGTACGTCGCGAACGCCCGCCGGCACCGACACGCAGCGCCTCACGCGCATCGGCGTCCGTCGGCGCGAGCTCGAGCACGCGCTGGTACACGTCGTTGCGCTCGCGCGCGCGCCCCGCCTCGCCGTGGATGCGCGCGACCTCCTTCAGCACCGACAGCGTCTTCTGGATCTGCCCGAGGCCCCGGAACGCCGCGCCGAGCTGCTCGAGCGTCTGGACGTCCTTCGGGTTCGCCTTGTAGGCGATCTGCAGCTTCGGCAGCGCGCGGCGTGCGTCGTCGCGTTCCAGGTAGTACGCCGCCAGCCGCTGCGCGAGGCGCACGTCGTTCTGCCGGTGGAAGAACAGGCGCTCACCGACCTTGGACCACTCGTCGAGGCGCCCGGAGCGCTCGAGCAGCCCGCACGCCGCCTCGAACTCCGTCGCCGCCTCGTCGGCGTTGCCGACCCGGCTCAGGAGCTCGGCGAGGCGGATGCGCGGGACCACGGCCGCGGGGTCGACGGAGATCATCCGGCGGTACACGTCGACGAGCGCCGCGTCGTCGCCGGAGCGCGCGTGGCGCTGCGCGAGCACCTCGAGGTTCTGCAGCGCGTCCGAGGTCAAACCAAGCTTGAGGTAGAGTTCGCAGAGCCGCGTGTAGAGGTCGAGCCGCGCCGGGTCGATCTGCAGGATCTGCTTGTAGACCGCGACGCCCTTCAGGAAGAACCCCTGCTGGTCGTAGGACTGGGCGACCTTGCCGTAGGTCTCGACGGCGGCGGTCTTCAGGTTCATCCGGACCTGCAGGTCGCCGACCTTGAGCAGCACCCGGACGTCCGTCGGGTCTTCCCGCAAGACCCGCTGGTACTCGGCCAGCGCCTTGTCGAATTGGTTCTTCGCCGCGAACTTCTGCGCGGCATCGATCACCTTCTGTCGGTCGATGCTCACGGCGCGTGCAACCCTCGGGGGGATCGACGGATCGGCTCGTTCACGGGACCCCGAAGCCTATCACGGCGCGCACGAAGCCACGAAATCCCATGCACGGCGAAGCGCGTGGCGCTCACGACGCGTCTGCCTCGTGCAGCAGCGCCTCGTCGAGGAAGCGCGTGTTCATCGGCCCGTTGGCGAAGCGCGGGTGGTCGAGGATGCGCCGGTGCAGCGGAAGGTTCGTGCGCACTCCCTCGACGATGAATTCCTCGAGGGCGCGACGCATCCGGGCGATGGCGCGGGGACGCGTCGATGCGTGCACGATGACCTTGGCGAGGAGCGAGTCGTAGTACGGGGGCACGAGGCTCCCCCCGTAGACGCCGCCGTCGACGCGCACGCCAGTGCCGCCGGGCGGGTGGTACTCGGTGATGCGCCCCGGCGAGGGAGCGAAGGTGACCGGGTCCTCGGCGTTGATGCGGCACTCGATGGCGTGGCCGCGCGGCGCGACCTGCTTCGAAGGCACCGTCAGTCGCCCCCCGGCAGACACCAGGATCTGCTCGGCGACGAGGTCGAGGCCCGTGACCATCTCGGTCACCGCGTGCTCGACCTGCACGCGCGTGTTCGCCTCCAGAAAATACGGATCGCCGCGCTCGTCGACGATGAACTCGAGCGTTCCGAGGGAGTGGTAGCCGGTCTCGAGGAGTGCACCGAGGGCGCGCTCGACGAGGGCCGGCGCGATGATCCCCGGCGACGACTCCTCGAGGAGCTTCTGGTGCCGCCGCTGGATGCTGCACTCGCGCTCGCCCGCGCACATGATGTTTCCGTGCTGGTCCGCGAGCACCTGCAGCTCGATGTGCCGGGGACGTTCGACGTAGCGCTCGAGGAACACCTGGGGATCGCCGAAGCCGGCCTTGGCCTCGGCGCGCGCCCCATCGAACGCCCGGCGCAAGGCCTCGGCGTCGCGCACGATCTTGAGCCCGCGGCCGCCTCCGCCGCCGCTCGCCTTCAGCATCAGCGGATAGCCGATGCCGCTCGCAGCCTCGAGGGCGCTCGCGAGGTCGGGCAGCGCGTCGGTGCCGGGGAGCAGCGGGATGCCGAAGCGCCGGGCCTGCGCGCGCGCCGACACCTTGTCACCCCACGCGCGCATGGCCTTGGCCGACGGTCCGATGAAGGAGATCCCGCAGCGCCCGCAGACCTCGGCGAAGACGGCGCTCTCGGACAGGAACCCGTAGCCCGGATGGATCGCGTCGGCGCCGGTGATCTCTGCCGCCGCGACCAGCGCCGGGATGTGGAGATACGAGCGCGGCGCGGGCGAAGGGCCGATGCACACGGCCTCGTTGGCGAGGCGCACGTGCAGGGCCTCGGCGTCGCACTCCGAGTGCACGGCCACGGTGCGGAGCCCGAGCTCCTTGCACGCGCGAATGACCCGGACGGCGATCTCGCCGCGGTTGGCGATCAGGACCTTGCGGAACACGTCACCTCGACGGCCGGAGTCGGAAGAGCGGCTCGCCGTATTCGACGGCGCGCTCGTTGTCGACGAGCACCTCGACGACGGTGCCCGAGCACTCCGCCTCGATCTCGTTCATGAGCTTCATCGCCTCGATGATGCACAGCGGGTCGCCGGGGTGCACCGTCGATCCAACCTCGACGAAGGGCCGGGCCTGCGGCGACGCAGCCCGGTAGAAGGTCCCGACGAGCGGGGCGGTCACGGTGATCAGGCCGGCCTCGACGGCGGGCGCCGCGTCATCGACGCCCGACGCCGTCGCGCGGTCGCCGGTGTCCATCGGAAAGCGGCTCGGCGCCGGCGGCACGAACGCGGGCGCGCGGCCTTCGACGTCCCGCGGCGAGCGGCGCAGCACGATGGACTGGTCGCCCTCGCGCAGCTCCACCTCGTCGAAGTCGTAGCGGCGCAGCGCCCGCATGAGGCGCTTGAGATTCACGATGTCGATGTTCATCCGGTGCGTCTCCCTGACGCTTCGAGGTGCGCGACGAGCCCGCGCAGGGCAAGGACGTAGCTCTCCGCGCCGAAGCCGGCGACGGTCCCGACGCATGCTGGCGCGATGCGCGATCGCCGACGGAACGGCTCGCGGGCAGCCGTGTTCGAGATGTGGCACTCGACGACGGGCAGTCCGCACGCGCGCACCGCGTCAAGCAGCGCGACGCTCGTGTGGGTGTAGCCGCCGGCGTTGAGCACCACGCCATCGAAGGCGCCCCTCGCCTGCTGCACGCGATCGACGAGGACGCCCTCGTGGTTCGTCTGCGCGGCCTCGACGTCGGCGCCGACGGAGTCCGCGACGGAGCGGAGCCGCGCGTCCACGTCGGCCAGCGTCGCGGTGCCGTAGATCGCGGGCTCCCGGGTGCCGAGGAGGTTGAGGTTCGGCCCGTGCAGCACGAGCACGTTCCAACGCCGGTGAGGCACGCGCTCAGCTCAGCGCGGCGACGAACTTCGGCGCGGCGAGGCGAAGGAGAAAGCGTCCCTTGCCGACGTTGCCGTCGGGCTTGATCGCGAGGGCCACGAAGTAGTCGCCGTTGAGCATGCGCACGACGGTGGTGAGCCGGTCCGCCTGGATCGCCACCTCTTGCGCGCCGCCGGTCTCGAGCTGCTCCGCCGCGCGAAGGATGTCCTTCAAGACCACCGAGAGCTCCATGCCGACGGTGTTGATGTCGAACTCGCTGTCCTCTCGCGCCCAGCTATCGACGGCGATACCGTCGTACCCCATGAGCAGGCCGGCGACTCCGCCTTCGGTTCCTTCGACGATCTCTCGCAGGGTCTCGTTGAACATCAGCTTCGCCTCGCGCCTTCCGTGATCCCGTTCGATCGTGCCAGTGCCGCGGAGAATGCGTCAACCTCCGCTTTCACGCGGCGCGTCGCGCTCTGGCTCGCAGCGGTCGTCGCGTCGCTCGCCGTCGGGCCTCGCGCGCCGGTGTACTGGGACAGCCTCGGCTACGTCGAGCAGGCCATCACCGGTCGCCCCGGCGGCCTCGCGCTGGGCCGCCCCGCGTTCGTCCTGCTCTCGCACGGAGCGCTGCGCGTCGCGTCCGCAGCGGGTATCTCGCCGTGGCACTTCGAGGCGCTGCTGCGAAATGCGTGGCTCGCGGCGGCGGCGGCTGCGGCTCCGCTGGCGGCGGAGTGGGCGATCGCCGAGGGGATGACGGCGTCGGCGGCGTGGACGGCCGGGCTCCTCGTCGCGCTCTCTCCAGCCGGCGCGCACACGCGCGACGCGGTGCTCACCGACGGTCCGGCGGCGGCCGTCGTGCTCGCGGCGCTCGTCGCAGGTGCCCGTGGTGCGCCGTTGGCCGCCGGCGCCCTGCTGGGGGTCGCCTTCGGATTTCGTGAGCAGAGCGCGCTCCACGCCGCGACCCTCGCGGTGATGCTCGCGCGCCGGCACGGTCGCGTCGCCTGCGCGGGCCCGATCGCTCGCGCCGCGGCGGCCTTCGCGCTGGTCGGCGCGGCGACGGTGGCGGCGGCGTGGCTCGCGAACTCCGACTATCCGCGCACGATTCCGCGCTGGCTCGCGGGAATGGCCGCCGAGCGCCGCGAACACCGGGACGCAGTTCGCGCGACGCTCGCCTACGCCGGCTGGCTCGTCGCGCTGTCGCCGCTCGCGCTCGGCGCGGCGGTGGCGTGGTGGCTGCGGTCGCGTACGTCGCTGCGGCTCGTGCTCCTGCCGGGCACCGCGGGCCTGCTCTTGCTCTCGCGCTACCAGGACATCGCGTGGTCGCCCCGCTACCTGCTCACCGAGTTCGTCGTGGCCACGACGCTGCCGGCGGCGGCGGTGCTCCGGCCCGCGGCGTGGTGGATCGCGCCGAGCGCGGCGGTGCTCCCCATCGCCGGCATGCTCCTGCGCCGCGCGCAGCGTGAGACCCGCGCGGCCCTCGACGAGACTCCGGCATGGCTCCGTACGCTGCCCGACGACGCCGTGGTGGTCACCGCGCAGCCCTGTACGACGGTGCGCCTCGCGCTTCGCATCGCGCGCTCGTACCCGTCGTCGTGGCCACGGTCGACGCCGCGCTGGACGGTGCGCTGCGCAGGCTGGAATTGGCGCGAGACGGACCTCGAGGCCGACCTCGCGCGCGACGCGGTGATCGCCCTCGACCTGCGCGACGGGGCCTGGATCGGAGCGACGCAGCGCGCTCGTCTCGCCGAGGTGCGCGCCTTCGCGGACCGGCACGCAGGTGACGCACGGATCCTTTCGTGGCGTGGTGCGCCTCGGGGACCGCGGTAGGCTGTCGTGATCATGCGCATCCTCGCCGTGGACGGGAGCTCGGGCTCGACGTCGCTGGCCGTCGTCGACGACGGCGTCCTCGTCGCCGCGAAGACCGTCGAGAACGCCGCAGGGCTCACGCGCTCGCTCCTCGCCGCGCTCGACACGCTCCTTCGCGAGGCAGGCGCGCCGCTCGCAACCTTCGACGCGCTCGCGCTCGGGCGCGGTCCAGGGTCGTTCACGGGGCTGCGAGCGTCCTTCGCGACGATGCGGGGCGTGCAGGTGGGCGCGGGGCTGCCGCTGTGGGGCGCGGGGTCGCTGCGCGCTCTCGCGGACGCCTCGGCCCCGGGCGCGCGGGTCCTCGCTTGCGTGGATGCGCGCCGCGACGAGCTCTTCGCCGAGGGTCACGACGCGGCCCGCGGGCCTGCTTGGTTCTCGCTGCGCCATGGGCGGCCTGAGGCCCTGGGACGCGATGCCGCGGCGTCCATCGAAGGCCCCGTCGTCATCGCGGGCGACCTCCCTCCCCCGTTGCTGCAGCGGCTCGTCGCCTGCGCACCGGATCGCTTCGTCGTGGCTGCGGCGCCGGGTTGCCTCGCGCTCGAGATCGCGCGCGCGGTGCTCCGCGGCGACGCCGTGCGAGACGACGGAACGCTCGAGCCGCTGTATGTGCGTCCACCCGACGCAAAGCTGCCGGCGGCCGTGGCGGGGTTACCTCGGTGAGGGCGGTGGTGCAGCGGGTGACGTCGGCGAGCGTCACCGTCGACGGCGTGGTGCGCGGCGCCATCGGCCGCGGGCTGCTCGCGTACGTCGGCGTCGGCCGCGGCGACGCCGAGCCCGACGCGGTCTACCTCGCCGACAAGATCGCCGGCCTGCGCATCTTCGAGGACCCTGCGGGCAAGATGGGGCTCGACGTCGCTGCGATCGGCGGCGGCGTGCTCGTGATCTCGCAGTTCACCCTGTACGGCGACGTACGGCGCGGGCGCAGACCATCCTTCGACGCGGCGATGGAGCCGGTGCTCGCCGAGGCCCTCTACCTTCGGGTCGTGGCGCTGCTTCGTGATCGCGGCCTCGTGGTACAGACCGGCGTGTTCCGCGCGGACATGGCGGTCGAGAGCGTGAACGACGGTCCGGTCACGATCCTGGTCGACGGCGCGCGGGGCTTCTGAGGGAGGCGCGATGTTCCGGTACTCGATCCGTGGTGCGATGCCCGAGGACGCGCCGCAGATGCTCGAGCTCGCGCGGCACCTCGACACCGTCAACCTCCCGCACGACGCCGAGGCCGTGGGCGAGATCCTCGACCTCTCGATGCGTTCGTTCTCCGGGGCGCTGAAGGACCCGCGGCGTCGCGAGTACGTCTTCGTCCTCGAGGACCTCGCGGCGCAGCGCATCATCGGGACGAGCAAGATCCTCGCGCAGCTCGGCCGCCGCGACGCCCCGTACATCTTCCTCGACGTGATCGTGGAGGAGAAATACAGCCAGACCCTCGACCGTCACTTCGTGCACACGGTGCTGCGGCTCGGGCACTCCTACGAGGGGCCCACGGAAATCGGCGGGCTCATCGTGCTGCCGGAGTTCCGTCTGGTGCCGGAGCGCGTCGGCTTGATGATCTCGTACGTGCGCTTCGCGTTCATGGCGATGCACCGCGGGCTCTTTCGCAACGAGGTCGTCGCCGAGCTCCTTCCCCCGCTGCTGCCCGACGGGACGAGCCACCTGTGGGAGGCGCTGGGCCGCAAGTTCACCGGCATGAGCTACTCCGAGGCCGACCGGCTCTCGAAGCGCAACAAGGAGTTCATCAAGTCGTTGTTCCCGAGCGGCGACGTGTATGCCGCGGTGCTTCCGCGCGACGCCCAGGACGTCATCGGCAAGGTCGGACGCGAGACCCGCGGCGTCGAGAAGATGCTCCGCCGCATCGGCTTCCAGTACTGCAACCGCATCGACCCCTTCGACGGCGGACCGCACTTCCGCGCGACCACCGAAGAGATCCTGCTCGTTCGCCGCACGCAGCGCGGCCCGGCGGTCGCGTCGGAGCCCGGCGGGGGGCAGCGGTCGTTGCTGACCGTTTCGTTGCGCGAGGCGCCGTACTTCCGCGCGCTGCCGGTGAACGGCGCCCGCTTCGTCGACGGCGAGGTGCGGGTCGAGCGCGCGGCGCTGGACTTCCTCGGCGTCGCCGAGGGCACCGAGGTCGCGCTGCTGCCACTCGATTGACGTCGAAAAGTTCCCGGGCTTCACGGGGCGTTCTACGGTCATCGACGTGCTGGCCCTGCGCGCACGCTTGACGCTCGGATTTCCGCTGCTCCTGCTCGCGGTGACCATCGTGGGCGTGCCGACGATGATCTTCGGGAGCAACGGCCTGCCGCGGCACCGGCGCCTTCGCGCGCAGCTCTCGGCCCAGGTCGAGGAGAACCACCGCCTCGCCACCGAGCTGCTCCGGCTGCGCACCGAGATCGAGGCGTTCCAGCGCGATCCGCGGGCGCGCGAGCGGGCGGTTCGCGAGGAGCTCGGCTGGGTGCGTCGCGACGAGATCATCGTCGAGATCCCGTCGCGCACGCAGCGCACGCTCTGATCCTGCCGCTTTCTTGCGACGGCGTTCACGAGGCTGCTAGGGCACCGCTGGAAGGGCGGACACCCGAGTGAGTCTGGTCGTGATCTTCGCCACCGTGCGCCGCGTCTCCCGATGGATCGCCACGCCCGCCCTCGTCGGCGCGATGGCCGTGCGCATCGCCGGCGGCGGCATGCGCCTCGGCTCCGCAGACCTCGTCGACGGAGTGCTCGTCGTCGCGTGCGTGGGCGGTCTGGCGCTGCGCGTGTTCCCTCGCCCCGTGCCGGTCGGTGACGCCGAGGCGCCGCCGCTGGACCTCGGCGCGGCCTCCATCTGCCTCGCGCTCGTCTACGCCATCGTGAGCTTCGGCGGCGGCCTCGCGGGCCCCTTCTCGGCGCTCCCGCTCCTCGTGCTCGCGGGCGTCGCCGCGCTGGCCGACCCGCGGTGGTCATGGACCGTCGGCGCCTCCGCCGCGATCCTCGAGTTCGCGCTGCACCACGCCGCGGCGCGCGATGCGCAGTCGCTGGCGCTCCGCCTCGCGGTGGTGCTCGGCAGCGGTGCGCTGCACTTCGTCATCACGCGCACGGAGATCGCCCGCGTCCGCGCCCACGCCCGCTCGCTGCTGCACGACGAGCGCCGTCGGCAGCGCGACTCGGCGCGTTCGCTGCGCCTCGGCTCGGCCCCTGCGCCCGCGGGTCCGCCCGCGCGATCCGCCGAGGACGCGCGAAATCGCGGGAGCCTCGAAGAGATCCACGCGTCGCTCGTCGGGCTGCTGAACCTCACGCGCCGCACGATGCACCTCCGCACGTGCGCGCTCCTGTGGGTCGATACCCGCGGGACGCACCTTCGCCTCGTCGAGGCCGCGACGAACGACGCGTTGCAGACCGAGCCCATTCCCGCCGGCGCCGGCGCGCTGGGCGCGGTGATGCAGCTCGGTCGCCCCGTGGCGCTCTCGAGCCTGCGTCCGGATTACGCGGGGCTGCCCTACTACGTCGCGCCCTCGGGCGTGCGCGGCTTCGCGGGCGTTCCCGTGATCGACGACGGCACCGTGCGCGGCGTGCTCGCGGCGGACCGCGACGACGCCACCCCGTTCTCCGCCGAGGACCAGGAGACCCTCGAGTCGGTGGCCCTGCAGGCTCGCCGGCTCATCAACAACGAGCGCGTCTTCGCGCGCCTCGAGCGCATCAAGAACGACATGACGGCGCTGTTCCAGGCATCGCGCGCGCTCGGCGAGGCGATGACCGAGGACCAGTGCCTCGCGGCGCTGACGACCGCGGCGAAGGCCATCGTTCCCCATGACCTGCTCGTGTTCACGGCCTTCGACGCCGCGCTCGATCGCCACCGCGTGCGCCACGTCGTCGGCGACGCGCCGCAGGGCCTCGCGGCCGCGGAGTTCGACGACAACGGCGGGCTCGTGGCCGCGGCGGCTCGATCGAGGGTCGCGCTCCCGTACCGCGGGCAGTTCGATCCTCGCACGCAGTTCGTCTTCACGCGCAGCACGTCGCCGAAGTCCATGGCCTCGGTGCTGGTGCTGCCGCTGGTCGTCCGCGACAAGGCCCTCGGCACGCTCACGCTGTGCGCCGAGCGCCGCAACGCGTTCCCCGAGGCGATCCGGCAGCTGCTAGGCGTGCTCGCGTCGCACGTCTCGGTGACCCTCGCCAACGCCGCCTCGGTGCGCCGCCTCGAGGAGATGGCGACGACGGACCCGATGACCGGGCACCTCAACAAGCGCGCCCTCGAGACCGAGTTCGAGCAGCGCCTCCGCGCCGCCGCCCGCTTCGGCCGCACCCTCGCCGTCGTCGTGCTCGACATCGACAAGTTCAAGAACGTCAACGACACCTACGGCCACTCCGTGGGCGACGTGGTCATCAAGGGCCTCGGCGCCGTGCTCGGCAAGTGCCGCCGCGAGACCGACGCCATCGCGCGCTTCGGCGGCGAGGAGTTCGTCGTGGTCTGCGAACAGACCGACGGGCCGGGGGCTTTCCTTCTCGCCGAGCGCATCCGCGAGGAGCTGCAGGCCACGATCTTTCCGACGGAGCACGGACCGCTCCGGGTCACCTGCTCGCTGGGTGTGTCGTCGTTCCCGGTGGACGGTGATACCCGCGCGACGCTCTTCGAGCGCGCGGACCAGGCCCTCTACGCAGCCAAGCACGGCGGCCGCAACCAGACGCGCACCGCCACCCCGAGCGACGCGCAGACCGACGCCCGCAAGCCCGCGGTGAGCGCCCGCCGTACGGCGCGCGTCGCGGCTCCGAAGCCTGCTCGCAGCGCCTGAGCGCCGCCCTCACATCGGCGTGAAGCGGATGCGCGTCGTCGCGGTGACGTTGCCCGAGTACACGGCCGCGCGCTGAGGAACACGGAAGTCCTGGAGGCCGACGGTGACGTTCGTCGGCGCGTTGAGCGTCACGCCGGGGCCGCGGAACGGCGCGTTGAACGCCATGTCGAGGACGCCCGAGTTCTCGTACGCGATGAGCTCGTAGGAGACCTGCGACGACGGGCTGCCCACGGTGCTGACGTACAGTTGCGACCCGTTGCTCTCCATCACGAACTGCCGCGCGGGCGCCGTACCTACGGTCGCGACGCAGACGCCGGACGCGCCCTGCACGAGGTCGACGCCGAGCACGAACGCCGCGGGGTACGGCGCCGTCGCCGACGGAAGCGTCCCGAAGCTCCCGAGCGGCATCACGTTCGGGATCGCCGAGGCGTTCCCGTAGAAGTCGCCGTAGCCCATCCAGCCGTTGGAGCTCACGAGGTACGAGCGGTTCGTCGCGCCCCAGAATTCTATGGGGAACGGGAGCACGCCGCTCGAGAGACCGTCGTCGATGGTCTGGAGGATCTGGATCGCCCCGGCGGCCGTGCACGCCTCGACCCACGGCACCGTGGTCGTCGAGGGCGTCGACACCGTGTAGCCGAGGAACGTCGCGACGGCGCAACGCCCGGCGACGCAGCTCCGCCCGGCCGCGCAGACCACGCCGCACGCTCCGCAGTTGGCGTTGGCGGTCACGGGGTCGGCCTCGCAGCCGTTGGCCGCCGTGCGATCGCAGTCGAGGAAATTCCCCGTGCAAGACCCCACGGTGCACACCCCGCTGGAGCACGTCCCGTTCGCGTTCGGAGGCGCGCAGGACCGCCCGCACGCGCCGCAATTCGTGGTGCTCGAGGCGACGTCGCTCTCGCAGCCGTTGCTAGGATCGCCGTCGCAGTCGGCGAACCCGGCGAGGCACGACGCGACGGCGCATCCCCCGGACCGGCACGCGCCGATGGCGTTCGCGGGAGCGCATACGCTTCCGCAGCCACCGCAATTGGCCAGGCTCGAGCCGAGGTTGACCTCGCAGCCGTTCGCGGAGCTCCCGTCGCAGTCGGCGAAGCCGCTCGCGCACACGAAGGAGCACGCCGACGACGCGCAGGTCGCGGAGGCGTTCGTTCGCGACGGACACGGCGCACCGCAGCGACCGCAATTCGTGATGGACGCCGTGAGGTCCGTCTCGCAGCCGTTGGCCTCGTTGCCGTCGCAGTTCCCGGAGCCCGCGTTGCACGCGGCGAGTACGCACGCGCCCGCGACGCACGACGGCGACGCGTGGGCGAAGCCGCACGCACGCCCGCACGAGCCGCAGTTGGACGTGTTCGAAGCGAGCGTGACCTCGCACCCATCGGCCGGGTCGCCGTTGCAGTCCGCGAAGCCCGCGTTGCACCGCGCGACCGCGCAGGCGCCCGCCGTGCACGCCGCCACGCCGTCGGCGACGCGGCAGACGGCGCCGCACGTGCGGCAATTCATCACGTCGGCCTGGAGATCGGTCTCGCAGCCGTTCGCCGCGACGCCGTCGCAGTCCGCCCGTCCCGGCGCGCACGTGGAGCGTGTGCATACACCGCCCGAGCACGACCCGGCGCCGCCGGGGAAGCTACAAGCGTTCGCGCAGCTTCCACAGTGATCGAGGGTGCGCGAGAGGTCCGCCTCGCAGCCGTTGCCCGCGACGCCGTCGCAGTCGGCGAAGCCCGCGAGGCACGTGAAGCCGCAGCCCCCGGCGGCGCACGTCGCCGTGGCGTTCGCGCGCGCAGGACACACGGTTCCGCACGCCCCGCAGTTCGCGGCGGCGATGCGCGTGTCGGTCTCGCAGCCGTTCGACGCCACGCCGTCGCAGTCGGCGAAGGACGCGTCGCAGCGACCCACGGTGCAGCGCCCTGCGGCGCAAGCCGGCGCCCCGTTCGGCGTGGAGCATGTGGTGTTGCAGCCCCCGCAGTGCGCCGGGTCGGTGAACGGATCGAGGCACGCCCCCGCGCAGCAGAGGCGCCCGGCCGCGCAGCCTCGGGTCGCGTCGCAGCCGGGAACGCACGTGTGCGCGACGCACCGGTTGCCGATGGCGCAGTGGTCGTCGGTGTTGCATGCGACGCACGCGTGCGTTGCGACGTCGCAGTGCCTTCCTGCAGCCCCCGCATCGGGAGCGCCGGCGTCGACGGACGCAGCACAGCCGTCGTCGGTGACGCAGCCCGACGCGCACGTGTTCGAGGCGGTGCAGTACGCGCCAGCGCCGCACACGTCGCGAAGCGGGGTGCAGGCCACGCACCGCCCGGACGCGACGTCGCACACCGGGGTCCCCGGGGTCGCCGCGCACGACGGATCGCTGCTGCAACCTCCGTCCATGGCGGCGGCGTCCTGCGGAGCATCCATCGCAACGTCCACCGGCGCCGTCACGTCGACGACGTCGACGGCCACGACGTCCTGCACGTCGCTGCCCGCATCGACGGTCACCGCCGCCGCGAGGCCGTCCCAGTCCCAGGAGCATCCGGCGACGAGGCACGGCATCAACGCCGCGCCGATCCAGCCACGCAGCCGCATCAGAACACCCCCGCGACGCCGACGTGCGACGGACCCACCGACACCGCAACCGGTGGCGCCGTGCGCGGGCGCCCCACCACGAAAAGGATCACCGCCGTCGCCGCTCCCGCTACGCCGACGCCGATGGACACGTTGGTCATCGTCTGGAGCGTGCGGCCGCCGTCGATGTCGCCGGGCGGCAGGCTCGCGCAGCCCGCGGCGGCGCAGCGCTGCGTGAGGTCGTCGAAGCGCGCGTTCGCCAGCGCGTAGAACGCGCCGAAGCCGATGACGCCGAGGCCCGTCACGCCCACTCCGATCCACCCCAGGTCCCGCGAGAACCCACGGCGCGGAGCGGGAGGCAGGGGCGTCACGGGGCGGCGCACGGCGACCTGCGTGTGCCCCTCGTCGTCGCGACGGCGGCGCAGAACGATGCCGAGGGTTCCCTCGCTTCCCGCAGCGACGTCGATGGTGCGCTCCTCGTGCTCGTAGCCGAGCGCGTCGAAGGTGACGCGCAGCGAACCCGGCATCACCGGGATCGCGATGCCCAGCGCGGCCACCGGCACCTCGCGCTCGTTGACCCGCACCACCGCGCTCGCCGGCGCTCCGGGCACGGTCAGCGTCAGGCGGGCGACCCGAGGCGCGACCTGGAGGAGCTCCTCGTGCGCGGCGTCGCGGGTCTGGACGTAGCGCGGGTCTCGCGCGGCGCGGTCACCGGCCTCGTGCATCGCGCGCTCGAACTCGGGAACGGCCTCGTCGAGGCGACCGAGTTCGCGGAGGCACCGGGCGAGGTACAGGCGCGTGTTCGGCGATCCGTACAGCGCGATGGAGGCGCGAAATTCCTCGAGCGCGCCGGGGTAGTCGTGCGCCTCGTAGAGCGCGGCGCCGCGCGAGAAGCGTTGCTGGGCGAAGGCGGTGTGGTCCTGCGCGCGCACGCGGGGCGCGAAGGCGAGGCACACGGCGACGGACGTGACGGCGGCGATTCGGCGCATCTAGATGGAACCCGGTCGGAATTCGCCCGCGGGGGGCGGAGGAGGGGGCGGAGGAGCTTCGCCGGGCGTCGTGCGCACCGGTCCGCGCAGGGCGGGACGCCGTGGCGAAGGCCCCGAACGCCCCCGCGTCGACGGCACCGCGGCCTCGACGGACGGAGCTTCGACGGCAACCGGCACGGGGTCGGGGTTCGTCGCCGCCGCGGGCGCGACGACCGGCGGCGGAGGCGCGGGAGCCACCGGCGGTGGAGGCGAAACGTTCGTGATCGGAGCGCGTGCAGCCGCCGGACGCACCGACGCTCGCGACGGCGAGCGCGCCGCCCAGACCACGAAAAGCACGGCCAGCACCGCCAGCGAGACGGCCGCGTAGACCACCACCGGGCGCCGCCGCTCCGTCGCGGGCGGGTCGGACGGCCGGAGCGGGTCCGTCGACGGCAGTGGAGGCGGAACCGAGCTCCGCGGCAGCGGCGGCGGCAACGCGGCGACCACGGACACCGAGACGTCGGTGTGCCCGAACTGCAGCCCCGCAGGGTTCGTGAGCTCCACGGGTCCGAGCGCGTCGCCCTCGCCGATGCGCTTCACGAGGTCCCGACGGGCGAGCAGCGCCGGACCGAGGAGATCCTGCACCGCCGACGCCACGGCCCGCGCGTTCGAGAGCTTGCCCGGCAGCGCCTCCAGCGCGTCGATGAATTCCTCGGCCGTGGCGAAGCGCGCGGCGGGGTCCCTCGCCGTCGCCTTGAGCACGACGGCGTCGTATGCGGGGTCGATGCCCGCGGCGATCTTCGAGGGCCTCGGAACGACGTTCGCGAGCACCTTGCGCGCGGTGTCCTGATCGGACTCGCCGCGGAACAATCGCCGCCCCGTGAGCGACTCCCAAAGCACGACGCCCGCCGCGTAGAGGTCCGTGCGACGGGTGAGCGGAGCGCCCTCGATCTGCTCGGGAGCCATGTACGACAGCTTGCCCTTGATCTTCTTCACCCCGGTGTCGCTGAGGCTCGACTCGGCCTTGGCGATGCCGAAGTCCGTGATCCTCGCGACGCCGTCGATGCCCACGAGGATGTTCTGCGGCGACACGTCGCGATGCACGATGCCGAGCGGCGCGCCGTCCCCGTCGACGAGCTCGTGCGCCGCGTGAAGGCCCGCGAGGGCGTCGAGGAAGATACGCGACACCGTCGCCGACGCGATGCACTCCCCGCGGCGGCTCGCCGCCTTGATGAGGCCGGAGAGCCGGTCGCCCTCGATGTACTCCATCACGAGGTAGAGCCGCGCGCCGTCGTCGCCCACGTCGAGCGTGCTGACCACGTTCGGGTGGTGGATCCGCGCCGCGAGCCGCGCTTCGTCGAGGAACATCGTCGCGAATTCCTCGTCGCCGCGAAGGTGCGGGTGGCAGACCTTCACCGCGACGACGCGCTCGAAGCCCGCCACCGCCCTCGCCCGCGCGAGGAACACCGACGCCATGCCTCCGCTCGCGATCTCCGTGAGCAGCTCGTACCTCCCGAGCGCACGCCCAGCGGGCACGAGCGTGTCCCGCGACGGCCGTGGATCGTCGGTACCGATGGGCATGTGCGCCATTGTGCGGGCGGCGCAGCCCCGGTCGCAAGCGCCTCGGTGCGGGCGCGAACGCGGGTCAGCGATCGTCGAGGAGATCCCTCACCGACGCGCCGAACTGTGCCTCGAGGCGCTCACGAAAGCGCGCCCGGAGCCCGTTCGTGAGCTGCCCCATGCGCTGCTTGGTCTGGCCGAAGCGCGCGGCGATCTCGGCGAGCGGCGCGGGCTCGTCGGCGCGCAGGTGCTCGTCCCAGAGGGCCTGCTCCCGGGGGTCCGTGAGCGTCGCGCGAAACGCGTCGGCGAGGTGCCCCACGGCGGCGAGGGCCTCGCGATCCCCGATCTCCGCCTCGGGTCCCGGCGCCCCCGATGCCGCCGGTGCCGCCCCTCCCGCCTCCGCCGGGGCGTCGAAGGAGACCTCGCCGCCGTCCAGGATGCCCGCGACCTCGCGCACGTCCTCCTCGCCGGTCCCGAGGCGCTCGGCGAGGCGCTGCGAGGTCGGCTCGAAGCCCTGCGTCAGCAGCCGTTGCCGCTCGCGCTCGAGCTGAAAGAACAGCCGCCGCCCCGCCCGGGTGTTGCCCGTGTGCACCAGCCGGAAGTTCGTCAGCAGGAAACGAAGAACGAAGGCCCGGATCCAGTAGCCAGCGTAGGTCCCGAAGCGCGCGCCGCGGTCCGGGTCCCAGCGCTGCGCGGCCTCGACCAGGCCCGTGGAGCCCTCCTGCACCAGGTCCAGGACGCTCGACCAACGCCGACGAAACTCGAAGGCGATGTGCACCACGAGGCGAAGGTTGTGCACCACGAGCTTGCGCATCGCGTCGGCGTCACGGTGGTCCCGCGCGCGCCGGCCGAGGTCGCGCTCGTCGTCGTCGGAGAGGCGCGGATACCTTCGGATCTCGTGCAGGAGCCGCGCGCGCGG
>CAIMWA010000291.1 GCA_903845045.1 uncultured delta proteobacterium
CCTCGTCGGAGACGCCGAGCGGGCGCAGCGTGTCGTCGAGGCGGTAGCGCAGCGCATCGACGTCGAGGCCGCGCAGCACCTCGGCGTCGGCGGCGTGCTCCGGGCCCAGCGAGGCCGCCAGGGCGTGCACGATGCGCAGCGTGCGCGGGCGGTTGTCGTAGAGCGTGCCGTCGAGGTCGAAGAGCACCACGGGGCGCCCTCCGTCGCGGCAGCAGACGTCGATGTCGTCGAGCACGAGTTGGAGCGGATGCGTCACGGGCCGGGGATGTACACGCCTTCGCGGCGCGCGCGTAGAGGGCCCCCCTGGAGAAGCGCTCCGGGGACACAGTTACGTTGTTGCATTCGCCAACGACGCGACGCAGCGAACGATGACCGACCTCCGGGGACACAGTTGCCTTGATGCGTCCGTCGCCGACGGCACGCAACGCGGGGCACGTTCCGCTGGGCACCTTCGACCGCGGCCTCGCGAAGGTCGAGGGGGCGGCGAGGGTCTGAGCGAGCAGCCGCACCGGTCGGCGGCACCCCCCTTTCGTTGCCAGGCAGGGAAATCGGTCGGGGGGCTTGAAAATGGCAGAGAGAGAGAGAGTATGCGTGACGGCAGTCGGGCGTCCTGAGGGCCGCGTCGGTGTCTCGGGATGACCCGTGGGTGGGATCCAACAGGGAGGGTTGCCATGGCACGATCGTTCAACGTCGAGGTGTTCAACAAGACCATCGGGGGTGACGCCACGAACGCTCCGCAGTACCGCACGGGCCAGGAGTTCTACGCGATGCTCGGCGCCGCGGACGCGCTGCGCGTGCAGGTGATCGTCGAGGCGGTCAATGCCATCAACACCACGGTCACCGTCTCCGCGGAGACCACCAGCGCGCAGGAGGAGGAGACCTGGAAGGACACCGGCGTCTCGGCACTGACGGTGATGGTCACTTCACCAGCGAAGACGAATCAGGACGTGCTTCGCCTGGTCGCCGGGCAGCACTACGGAGCGTTCGTGCGGTTCGTCGTCTCGTCGAACGTTCCGACGGCGACGGTGCGGCTCATCGCGACGGGCTGGTCGCAGGGCTGACGGGCGCCGCCGTGGCCAAGCCGTTCGAGATGCTGCCGCCGCCCGGGTTTGCGACGCGGGGGCTGGGCCGGCCAGACTTCATGATGCACGGCGCAGAGCCGGCGTGCTCCTGTCACGGAGGCATCGGAGGTTCCGAAAGAGAAGGCACCTCTGGAACATCGACCGCTCGATCGCGCAGCCGACGTCTGAACGTATCGCTTCCCGGTGTCGATCTCGACCGAGTTTTCGCGCATGCGATCAGCATCGCCAATGGAGGAACGGTCGACGTTGCCTTCTTGATTCGAGCGTTCTCCCGTACGGACGCTGCGACCCTCGCCGACACGTTGGTGAAGACGAATGGAAGCGCCGTACCCACGAGCGTGAACTTGAGCTTACGGCAATTGCAAGACATGAGACGCGACGCGACATTGCCAAGGGACCCCGCCATCGCATGTCGTGAGCTGGTGGCATCCATGCAAGCGATTGAGGGATTTCTCGATCAAGCGATGCTCGCAAACCCCTCACTGCGAGGCCTGCGCGGGGTTCACGAAGCCTGTAGAATGGGCGTCGGAAGGATGGACCCTTGCCGCGCAGCACGTGATGCTGCTGACGCGAATGGCGCATACGAGCGGGAATATCTAGCGTGCTCGGAGCTCGACGGCATGGGCCTCTTCGGCCTACGCAGCGACGCAGAATCATGCATGAATACCGCGCGGAACTTCGCTCGTCAGTACGATTCAGGCCCGCTGTTCTTGGCTGCGCTCGACAGCCTCGATCGCCTTCGTGGTAAGTATGAAGTGGATTGCGCGCGCGGACCTTCG
>CAIMWA010000292.1 GCA_903845045.1 uncultured delta proteobacterium
ACCGTGCGGCTCGCGGCGGTGAAGTACTGCCCCGCCACGCGCCGGACGTCGGCCGCGGTGACGGCGAGGTAGCGGTCCATCTCGGTGCGGATGAGCGACGCGTCGCCGTCGTAGAGCTCGTACACGGCGAGGCGCCGCGCGCGGGTGAGGTCGCTCTGCAGTCCGAAGACGAACTGCCGTCGCACGAGGCTCCGCGCCCGGGCGAGCTCTCGCTCGGTGATGCCGTGCGCGGCGATGTCGGCGAGCTGCGCGTCGATGTGCGCGCGGGCCTCGGCGCCGGTGTGCCCCGACGCGAGCACGCACCAGACGGTGAAGAGATCGGGACCGCGACGGCCGTCGGTGTCGACCTCGATGCTCCGCGCGATCTCGCCTCGGCCGACGAGGTCTTGGTAGAGCCGCGAGCTGCGGCCGGTGCCGAGCACCGTCGCCAGCATGTCGAGGGCGTAGTGGTCCGGCGCGCGCTGCGGCGGGATGTGCCACACGAGATGAAACGCGGGTGACTCGGCGTGGGCGTCGGTCATCGTCGCCGTGCGCTCCTCGCGCTGCGGCTCGTACGGCGGCGGCTGCCACGGCGGCGCGCACCGCGCCGGGATGGAGCCGAAGTATTCGCGCACGAGGGTCATCGCCTGCGCCGCGTCGAAGTCCCCGGCGATGGCGATGACGGCGTTGTCCGGCGCGTACCAGCGATCGTGGAACGCACGCGCCTCGTCGAGAGAGAGACGCTGCAGGTCGGCCATGTCGCCCAGCGTCGAGTGCTCGTAGGGGAACCATCCCGCGTAGGCGAGCTCGTCGCGGCGCAGATACGAGAGCATGTAAGGCCGGTTCTCGTAGGACTGCCGGCGTTCCTCCATCACGACGCCGCGCTGGATCTCGAAGGTCTCCGGCGTGATCGCGAGGGAGCGCATGCGGTCGGCCTCGAGGAAGAGCCCCAGCGCGAGGTCGTTGGCGGGAAGCGTGTCGGCGTAGTGCGTGCGGTCCTGGTTGGTGCGCCCGTCGAATTCGCCGCCGTGCCCGGTGACGATGCGAAAGTGCTCGCCGCGGCCGACGTTCGCGCTGCCCTGGAACATCATGTGTTCGAAGAGGTGCGCGAGGCCTGACTGACCGCGCTCCTCGACGCGCGCGCCGACGTCGTAGAAGACCTCGAGGGCGACCATCGGCGACGTGTGGTCCGGCGAGAGCACGACCCGCAGCCCGTTCTCGAGGCGCTCCACGTGCACCGGAATGTCGAGCTCTTCGGCGCGCGCGCTCGCGGGCGCCACGGCCGATGCGGCGATGCCGAGGGCGACGGCGATCAGCGACGCGCGGGGAGCGGACGTTCCGGAGTCCATGGACGGCACTCCTCGCACGTTTGGAAGGGTTCCGTCAGAACCGCCGGGTGTACCGCGCGAGCACCGAGACGTCGGCGAACGCCGCGGGGCCCGCCGCTTGTCCCGCCGCGGCCTCGGGAACGCTCTGCACGCGGTCGCGGTACACCGCCACGGGCACCGTCAGCGAGAGCGCGTTTCCTCGGTAGGACCAGGTCAACCCGGGCTCCACCGCGAGCGCTGCGCCGGGACGCCGGAAGCCGCCGTCGCCGCCGACGAGGTCGTGCACCGGGATCCCCTCGACGCGCCCGCCGACGGACATCGAGAGGCCTTGCGCGGGCCACAGAACGTAGCCGAGACCCAGCCTCGCCACGTATTGGTCCGGTGCGCTGTCGCGCGTCGGCGTCGTGCCCAGCGGCGCGCTACGCACCTCGAGGTCGGCTTGCGTGTACTCGGTGCCGTTCTGCTCCTGCGGGCGCACGAGATAGAAGCCGTCGGCGTACGCGAAGAGCCCGGCGTGGATGCGGAGATACGCCTGCAGTTGCAGCACCACGCCCCACGCTCCGACGCCCGGCTGGATCGACGCGTCCACCGGTCGCTCCACTGGGCCGGTCGCGCGATGGGCCGTGTCCGTCGCCCCGGCGATGCCCGTCGGGAACACCACGCCGAAGCCGACGGCCACGTTCCCGCGGTGCGCGGTGCGCGGGTCGAGGATCCACGCGTCGGCGGTGAGCCGGAGGTCGCCGGGGCCCGCGGCGGTCATGGTGTACGTGTCGACGCCGTCGTGCTCGTAGGCGCTCGTGCGACGGCCGTACGACACGGGCATGTCGACGGTGACGCTCCAGCGGTCCGTGATGGCGTAGGTGAGCGAGGCGTCGAAGGAGAGCACCTCGTTGGTCATGCGGCCGTAGAGCGCCGGCTGCTCGACGTCGCCGACGAACACGCGGTCGGAGCGGAACCACCGGAAGCCGAGCGACGCCATCCACTGCCGCGCGCCGAGGGCGTTGCCGTGCAGGTCGCCCTCGACGAGCCCGCGGGTGACGTTGTTCTGCACGGCCACGCAGCCGCACCCCTGCGCGCGGGCCGTCGACGAAGCCGACACCACCGCAAGTACGCAGACAAGGAAGCGTGGGGCCGGCCTGCACATGGCGCCGGAGGCTCCTACGCCCACGCGGCCAAGGCGGTTACCGGGCGCGCTCCATCGAGGGTCGTCGCTCACGGCGAAAACCGGAGTCCGCCGCCGGACGCGACGGAGCCCGCGCGGTCGAAGGCCCACTGCACCGCGCGACGGTGGAACTCGATGGCGCCGGGGTCGCGGCCTGCATGCACGCGGAGGGGCCGAAGAAGGGCCTCGCGGCTCGGGCGACGGGCATTCGTCATGGCAACCCTACGGTCCCTCGCACGAAGATGTGTCCGTGCCGTTCGCAATGGTAGGCGAAGCCCGGCCCCACATGCCGCGCGAGGCACGCGCAGGTCGGCGTCGCCACGCACGCCGCGGGGATCGGAGTGCACGCTCGGTAGTACGGGACCCCGCGGGCCACGCCCGGCATCATCCGAAGGCAGATCTGCCAGCGCGGCGGGTCGGCGGCGGCGGGGACGCACACCGCCACCGCGAGCACCCACGGCACCGCCCGAGCCACCCGGTTCATCGCGCGAGTGTACCGATGGTTTGGAGCGTCATCGACTTCGACCGCAAGATCCGGAGTTCGGTCCCGCTCGCCGAGACCTACGGTGCCCGCATGCCCCTAACGACCACCGAGCATGATCCCCGCATGACCGCAGCGAGAAAGCGTGACGCCGACCGTGTCGCCGCGCTCTGCCGCTTCATCGAGGGGACCGACGCCGTGCCGTCGCTCGATGCCCTCGCCGCGCACGTGGGTCTGAGCGCCCATCACGTGCACCGGATGTTCAAGGTCCACACCGGCCTCACGCCGCGGGCCTATGCGCTCGCACACCGTCGGCATCGCGTCGCCTCGGCGCTGCGCGCGAGCGAGACCGTGACGCAGGCGATCTACGACGCCGGCTTCGGCTCGTCGGGGCGCTTCTACGAGTCCGCCGACGCGCTGCTCGGCATGACGCCGACGACCTTTCGCGCGGGCGGTGCGACGGTGCCCGTGCGCTTCGCCATCGGCGAGTGTTCCCTCGGCGCGATCCTCGTGGCGGCGACGGCGCGGGGGGTCTGCGCGATCCTCCTCGGCGACGATCCCGACGCGCTCGCGGTGGATCTCGCGCGGCGCTTTCCGAAGGCGGAGCTGATCGGCGCCGACGAGGCGTTCGAGCGCATCGTGGCGACGGTGGTCGGCCTCGTCGAGCGACCCGACCTGGGCGCGTCGCTTCCCCTCGACATTCGCGGGACGGCGTTCCAGCAGCGCGTATGGACCGCGCTCGCCGCGATCCCCGCGGGCACGACGACGACCTACGCCGCGCTCGCGGCGGCGGTCGGCGCGCCGAAGTCCGCACGCGCGGTGGCGGCTGCGTGCGCGGCGAACGCGTTGGCCGTGGCCATCCCGTGTCATCGCGTGGTGCGCATCGACGGGGGCCTCGCGGGCTACCGCTGGGGTGTGGAGCGCAAGCGGGAGCTGCTGGCGCGGGAGGCCCGGAGCGCTCCGTGACGAACGTGCAACGCGTCGGTGCCGATGGCGACGGCGCTCGCACCGAGAGCGCGCGGCCGCGACGCCCGGTCGCATGGTCAACGCCGCGCCGCCGCGGTACCACCACCGACGCCCGATGTTCTGGATCAAGCTCGGCCTCGTCTCCCACGCCCTCGCGGCAGGGGCGCTCACCGGGGCGGTGACGCACTTTGCGCTGGTGCTTCGGCACGCCGCGCGGGGTCGTCCGTACCCCCGGCTCCAGCGCCTCTATCCCGCCGTGGCGCTTGCGTGCTTCGGCGTCGTCTACGTGCTCGGGTCGGTGATCTATCCGACGTACCGCGTCGACGTGCGCGCGGCGTGGCTCGACGATCACTCGCCGGCGATGTCGGTGCTCTTCGACCTCAAGGAGAACCTCGCGACGCTGCTCGCGCCGCTGCTCGCGACCATGGCGGTGCTCGCGCGCACCGAGGACCCGGCGAAGCCGAGCCGCGTGCTGCGCTGGGCCTCGCTCGCGGTGCTCCTCGGGGTGTGGTTCGACCTGATCGCGGGGCTCCTCGTGGTCAGCGCGAGGTCCGTGTGAGCGCGCGCGCCCGCTTCGCCACCGGCGCCGGAACCCTCGCCGCAGCGGCCGTGTACCTCGTCACCACGACGACGCGCGCGGGCCTCATCTACTACCTCCCGACACGGCACTCTTGGACCTTCGACCCGCCGTCGGGGGTCATCGCCATGGACTGGTTCGCGCGGTCCAACGCGACGCTCCTCGCGGGGGCGCTGGTGCTGGGCCTCGCGTGGCGCTTTGCTCCCTCGAACGAGCGCCGCCTCGCGCGCACTGCCGGCGGCCTCTGGGCGTTGGCCGCGACGCTCCTCGGCTGGGGTGCGGCATACACGGTGATGTGGCTGGTCTCGCGGATTTGACGCCCATGCAGAACCTGCGCACCGTCCGACGATGACGACGTCGACGGGCGCGCCGATGCGCTACTGGTCCCCGTGGCTCGGAGCGTTCGTGGTCGCGTGGCTCGGCGCGTACATCGCGCTGGCCCCGCATCCCGCCGAGCTCGCCGCGCAGAACGGCTACCTCGTGCTCGTGGGCCTGGCCGCGGCGTTCATCGGCAACATCACCGCCGTCGGCGGCGGCCTCGTGTTCATCCCCGTCGCGATCCTCGTGCTGCACCTGCCGCCGGTGCAGGCGCTCAAGCTCGCGATCCTGTCGCAGTGCTTCGGCATGACGAGCGGCGCCATCGCCTGGGCCGGACGCGGAAAGGTCCCGGCGCGGCTCTTTCTCGCCGCGGCGCCGGGGCTCCTCGTGGGGAGCACCATCAGCAGCCTCGTCGTGCGCCCGAGCGCGATCCTCGTGAAGGGCGTCTTCGGTCCGGTGTCCGTGCTCGTCGGCGTGATCATCCTCGCCACGCGCAACCGCGTCGGAACGCGGGAGACCCTCGCCGACAAGGCGCTGCCTGCGCTCTTTGCCGTGTCCGTGCTGGGCGGCCTCGTCACGGGATGGGTCGCCATCGGCGAGGGCGAGATCGTCGCGGCGTTCCTCATCCTCGTGTACGGCCTCGCGCCGGAGCGGGGCATCGGCCTGGGCGTCGCGCTGCTCTCGCTGAACTCGCTGTTCCTCGCGGCGCTGCACACGCGCTTTCTGGGCGGCCTGCCGTGGGAGATGGGCGCGTTCACGGGCCTCGGCTGCGTCTTCGGCGCGCGCCTCGGACCGTGGGTGTCGCAGCGCGTCTCGCAGAAGTTCCTGAAGCTCGCCTTCGCGGCCATCGCCATCACCGACGGGCTCATCTTCACGGTGCAGTTCGCACTGCGCCACGGGCGCTGACCCGCCGCGCTAGACTCGCTCCCGTCCGATGCACCCCGCCCACGACCACGACGACCACGACCACGACCACGACGGCCACGAGCACGACGGCCACGAGCACGACGGCCACGAGCACGACCACGGTCCGCCGGTGTCCGGGCGCGTCGGGGTCTTCGTCGCCGCCGCGGCGCTGAACCTCGCGTTCGTCGCCGTCGAGGCGGGCTTCGGCGTGGCCGCGCGCTCCATGGCGTTGCTCGCCGACGCCGCGCACAACCTCGGCGACGTCGCGGGCCTCGCGCTCGCAGGAACGGCGGCGTGGCTCGCGGGGCGGCGCGCGTCGGGGCGGCGGAGCTACGGGTTCCGACGGTCGACGATCCTGGCGGCGGTGGCCAACGCGGTGCTGCTCCTCGTGGCGGTCACCGCGGTGCTCGTCGAGGCCCTCGGACGGCTGCGCGATCCCGTCGCCGTGCGCGCTCCGACGGTGATGGCCGTGGCGGCCGCGGGCGTGCTCGTGAACGGGGTCTCGGCGCTGCTCTTCGCGCGGTCCCGCGGGCGCGACGTGAACGTGCGGGCGGCGTTCCTGCACCTCGCGGCGGACGCGGCGATCTCCGTCGCGGTGGTGTTGTCGGGAGCCCTCGTCGCCGCCACGGGCCGCGCGTGGATCGACCCCGTCGCCAGCATCGTCGTGTCGCTGTTCCTCGCCGTCGGAGCGCTGAAGGTGCTTCGCACGTCGCTGGACCTCGCCCTCGACGCCGCGCCGGAGCACGTCGACCTCGCGGCGCTGCGGGCGTACCTGCTCGCGCTGCCGGGCGTGTGCGGCCTCCACGACCTGCACGTGTGGGCGACGAGCACCACCGACGTCGCGCTCACGGCGCACCTCGAGATGCCGGGTGGCGCGTGTCCGCCGGAGTTCCAGCGTGCGCTCGCCGACGCTCTGCGCGAGCGCTTCGACATCGGCCACGCGACGGTGCAGATCGACCCCGCCGAGGCGGCGGTGCCGTGCGCCCTCGCGCCGTGCGCCCCTACAGGAGCACCCCCCGCAGCGTGATCTGGGCGACGTTGAAGTAGATCACCAG
>CAIMWA010000293.1 GCA_903845045.1 uncultured delta proteobacterium
ACCTCGGGAACACGTTCCTTCGCACGCTGCCGCCGCTGCTGCCGTGCGTCGCGGTGCTGCGCGGGGCCGAGCGCCTGGGCCTGCACCGCTCGCTCCTCGGCATCGCGCCGTCGTGCCTCGCGGTGCTCGTCGTCTACCTGTTCTTCGCCTGGTGGATCACCTTCGACGCCGCCGACCGCGCGACGATCCTCGCGCGCCTGCGCCGAGGCTGACGGCTACGGGCACGCGCGGCCGTTGCTCGCGGCGAAGCGCGCGACGAAGGCCGTCTGGTGCGCGAAGGTGTTGGCCCCGCCCACGACGAGGCCGCCGTCGCAGCCGGGGCGCCACGCCACCGCCGTCACCGTCGCGTCGCTGGGCTGGTTGTACGGCGCGGCGTCGAGGGCGAGCTGCGTCTGCACGATGTCGGCGGCTGTGTAGAGGTCCGTGCGGAACTCGCCGAAGTACCCGAAGCCGCCGAAGACCAGCGCCCGCGCGCCGGTGTCGTTGAAGGTCACGCCGTACGCCGCGCGCACCGACGGCGACGCGAACATCGCCATCCAGCTTCCGCGCGCGTAGCGGTACACGCGCTGGCTCGAGCTGCCGATGGCGAGGGCGAGGTCGACGCGCGGGTGCGACGCCACCTGCGACACGTTGCCCGTGCTGCTCGACGACGCGATCTCCGCGATGACCGGCGTGCCCGCGAGCTGCGTCACGGCGAGGATGCCGCCGGTGTTCACGCCGCAGCCCACCTGGATCGACGGGTCGCCGAAGCCGTCGACGGTCCACGCGAGGGTGTTGCAGCCGGTGTTCGCGACCATGCCGCGCGCGACGATGACGCCGCCGCGGGTGCCGTCGGGGAGCAGGTTCCAGAGGGTGATCGACGACGTGGCCATGCCGAGCACGGCGCCGCGCGAACCGTCGCCGCGGTAGCGAAGGTCTTGATAGATGCCCGTGTTGTAGGCGTCGGCGGTGCGCTCGGCGACCGTCGACGTCGCGTCGGTCCAGAGGAACGACCGGCCGTGCCGCGCGGTGCCCGTGCCGGAGTTCGCGAGGAGCACGGCGTGCGCGCCATCGGGCGTGAACGACAGCGTCTGCCATTGCACCGTCGAACCCTGCGACGACACCACGGTCAACGCGTCGCCGGCCGGCGTGTAGCGGTAGACCCGGTCCACCGCGGCGAGGATCAGCGCGTAGCTCCCGGACGGATGGAACGCCACGGCCACGGGCGACACGAGGTCCGTCGGACGCACGCCGGTGAACTCGTAGACGCCCACGGGGACCGCGGCGTCGGACATCGGCGAACCCGCGTCCACCGGCGCCGGAACGTCGGGCACCACGACGACGTCCCGCGGTGGGGTGCCGAGGTCCGTGGAGCCCGTGTCGTTCGGAGGAACGCCCAGGTCCGCCGGAGGCCCCAGGTCCACGGGCGTTCCCAGGTCCGTCGGCGTTCCGAGGTCGCCGCGCACGCCGAGGTCCGTGGGGGCGGGCACGTCCATCGGCGGCGTCGGAACGTCGCGCGCCGGCCCCGCGTCGGGCCATGACGCGAGGGACTCGTCACCGGCATCGGCGCCCTTCACATCGGCCGCCGCGCCGCCATCGGGGCCCACGCAGAGCCCGTTGACGTTGCAGCGCTGCCCGTCGAGGCAGTCGCGGTCCTCGACGCAGTCGCGGGTGCACTGGTTCATCACGCAGTGCGCCTGCGCAGGACAGTCGGAGTTCAGCGAGCACGGCACGTTCGCGCACGACGCCAGCACCACACCCAGCGCGCCGACCCAGGCGCAACGCAGCTTCCTCACGGGATCGCGAGTGTACCGCGCCGCGGGGACCCCATCGCCGGGCTGAAAGGTACGCGCATGTGGTTTGGTGGGACCAAAATATTTTTGCAGGAACATAAATCCCAAGCCAAGGTCGAACGTCTCCACGGGTCGGAACGAAGGAGGTCCCACGATGAACCAGCAGCAACGGGATGATTCGGTGTTGGTGTCGCTCCGCGGTCTCATGGCCATGGAGGACGAGCGGTTGCAGCGCGAGGAGGCCGACCGCCGTCGGGCCGCGTCCGAGGCGGCGGAGCGGGCGGCGGAGGCCGTGCAGCGGGCCGAGGCGGAGCGGGCCGCCGAGGTCCAGGCGAAGCGCGAGGCCGACGAGGCGCGGGCCGAGAAGCGACGCGACGAAGCGCGGCACGCCGAGGTGGAGCGCGAGGCGCGGGCGCTGCAGGTGCGTCTCGCCGCCGAGGCGTCGGAGCGCGAGCGGGCGCTGCAGGCCCGGCTG
Organism: uncultured delta proteobacterium; assembly: GCA_903845045.1. Classification (GTDB taxonomy): domain Bacteria; phylum Myxococcota_A; class Polyangia; order Polyangiales; genus SCUS01. The sequence goes on from CAIMWA010000293.1 coordinate 2,248, forward strand.
GCGCACGAGCGGGCGCTGGCCGAGGTGGCCGAGCGCGCGTCGGCCCAGGGACGCACCCGCAACGCCGTCTTCGCGGTGTCGGCGGCGGCGGTGGTGCTGTGCGCCGGTGCTTGGTTCGGCGCCGTACGACCGGCCATGCAGCGCCAGGCCGATGAAGCGATGCGGGCCGAGCGGGCGGCGCAGAGCGCGCGGGCCGAGGTGACGGCGGCGACGCTGCGGGCCGACGTGGAGCGCTCCCGGGCCGCCGAGGCCGAGGCGCGGGCCGCGACGCTGCGCAACGCTCCGCCGACCACGGTGGCGACGATCACGACCGCGGCTCCGTCGCACCCGGTGAGCCGCACCCACGCCACGGTGACGCGGCGCACGCACACGGCCGTGGGCATCGACATCGACAACGGCGAGGTCGACCTCGGACGCGGGCTCTGACCGGCGCTCGCCGCCTCCGATGACGGGTGCGCACATGCGCTGAATGTCCCCCGCGGGTCCGTGCAACGGATCCCCTCGAACACTGACCGACCCGGTGCGAGTGCGCGGTCCGCGGAGGGCGGACGCGCGGCGCCGGGGCGATCCCCCACTTCGACGAGGGACCCCCATGCCCATGCTGCACCTGCCGATGTTCCGGCGTGCGCGCGCCGTGCTCGTGTGCACGCTCACGCTCACCGCGCTCTCCACCGCCACCGCCCAGACCCGCCACGCCGGGCGTCCGTCGGTGCAACCGCACGGCCCCATGACGGTGCTCTACGCCCCGGCCATGGACCCCGCCGAGGGCCGCCGCGACCGCGTGCTCAGCGCGTTCTCGCGCTCCACGGTGCTGCGGCGCTGCTGGGAGCGGCAGCTCCTCGCGGACCCGACGACGCCGGCGCTCACCGTGAGCCTCACGCTGCGCGTCGACGAGGAGGGCCGGCCCCACGCTCTCGCGCTGCGTCCGGCGCGCACGCCGGTGCTCGGCACGTGCCTCGCGCGCGGCATCGACGGCCTGCCCGCGGTGGGACCGGGCGAGGCGTTCACCACCGAGACGACGCTCCACCTCGATCGCGGGGAGTAGGCTCCGGGCGTCGTGCCCCGCCCTCCCGTCGTCGCAGGAATCTTCGTGGGCGGCGCGTCGTCGCGCATGGGCGGCGCGCCCAAGGGGTTGCTCCCCTCGCCCGACGGCGCCCCGTCGCTCGTCGCTCGGTGGCGCGCGCTCTTCGCCTCGCAACGCATCGACGCCGTGCTCGTCGGCCGCGCCGACGCGTACCCGGGCCTCGGTCGCGCGCTCGCCGACGAGGCAGGACTCCAGGGTCCCCTCGCGGGCGTCGCGGCGTTGCTGGCCTTCGCGGGTGACCGAACGGCCCTCTCCGTGGCGTGCGACATGCCCTTCGTCACGTCATCGCTCGTCGCGCGCCTCGTCGCCACGCCCTGCGATGCGCCGGTGCTGGCCCCGCGTCGCGATGGTCGCTGGGAGCCCTTTCTCGCGCGGTGGAACGCCCCGCTCGCGCTCCCGACGGTGCGGTCCCGGGGCCGTGCGGGCGACGGGTCGCTGCAGCGCTTGTTCGACGCGCTGGGAGCGCGGGAGCTCCCGCTCGACGCGGCCGAGGCGACGCTGCTCGACGATTGGGATACACCTGCGGACCTGAGGTCCCGGCGATGAAGCTGCGCGTGCGTGGGAATTCGATCCGGCTGCGGCTCAACCGCGGCGAGGTGGCGGCGCTCGGCGCCGGCGGGCGCGTCGAGGAGCGGGTGCCCTTCGGACCCGGCGTGGCGCTCGCCTACGTCTTCGAGGCCGCCGACGTTCCTGCGCTGGTGGCGCACTTCGACGGCGCGCGCATCGTCGTGCAGGCCCCCCGCGGCGAGGTCGCGGCGTGGGCCGCGGGCGACGACGTCGGCATGGAGCACGAGGGTGCCGTGGCCCCCGACGAGACGCTGCGCATCCTCGTGGAGAAGGACTTCGCGTGCCTCACCGGCCGACCCGGCGAAGAGGACCACGACGCCTTCGACAACCCCCACGGTCACTGCTGAGGGCGCCATGGAGACCTCCCTCGACGCGGCCCTCGTCGCGCGCCTGACGCGTTCAGCGAGTGCAGTGGGGTCGCCCGGTCCGGCGCCGTGGCAGCCGGTGCACACGGTCTACGGCGGCGCCCAGCGCTTCACCGCCGACGTCGCCGCGAAGATCGGACGCCACGCGCGCACGCTGCTCGACGGCCTCGCGCCCACGCTCGACGGGTTTCGCGCGCTCCCCTGGGGCTTCGACGCGCCCCCGTCGGACGCCGCCCTCGAGGCCGTGCTCGTCGCCCTGCACCGCAAGCTCTCCACGGCCCCCGTCGAGGACTACCGCATCGACTTCGAGGACGGCTTCGGTCCCCGCAGCGACGCCGACGAGGACGCCGCGGTGGTGTCGGCGGCGAGCGCCCTCGCCGATGCACTGCGCGACGGGACGGCCCCGCGCGGCGTGGGATTTCGCGTGAAGGCGTTCGGTCCCGAGACGGCGGCGCGGGGGCTGCGCACGCTCGACGGATTCCTCACGGGGCTTGCGCGGCGTCGCGATGGAGCCTCGGTGCCGGGGCTCGTGGTGGCGTTGCCGAAAGTGGGCGGCGCCGACGAGGTCGCGCGGCTCGTCGAGGCCATCGCGGCCGTGGAGCGTGCGCTCGGCTGGACCGAAGGGTCCGTGGGCGTGGAGCTCATGCTCGAGACGCCGCGCTCGGTGCTCGCCGCCGATGGAACGGTGGCGCTGCCAGGGTTGTTGCGTGCTGCGAGCGGGCGCTGCGTGGCCGTGCACCTCGGGGCGTGGGACCTCACGGCGTCCCTCGGCGTGGGCGCCGACGCGGCGTCGCTGCTCCATCCGCACTGCGATTTCGCCCGCAGCGTGGCGCAATTCGCGCTCGCGGGGACCGGCGTGCGGCTCGTCGACGGCGCCACCGGAACGCTCCCCGTGGACGTGCACCGCGGCGGGGCGCTCACGGCGGCGCAGCGCTCCGAGAACCGTGCGTCGGTGGTGGCTGCGCTGGGGGTGATGACCCGGCACTGGCGCCACGCGACGGCGATGGGCCTGCACCAGGGCTGGGACCTGCACCCTGGACAGGTGCTCTGGCGCCACGCGCTGGTCATCGCCCACGCCCGCGCGCGCTTCGCCGGCACCGCTGCGCGGTTGAAGTCCTTTCTCGCGCAGGGGGCGGCGGCGGTGCGCGACGGGGCGGTCTTCGACGACGCGGCGACGGCGCAGGGCCTGGTCAACGACGTGCTGCGCGCCCTCGACGCCGGGGCCGTCACCGAGGACGACGTATCGACGGCGCTGGGGGTGCCGCCGACGGCGCTGCGCACGCGTTCGTTCGCGGTGATGATCGGGCGTTGACGCTGCGCCCCGCGCTGGACGACCCTCCGCGCACCATGCGCCCCAACGCCCGCGGAAAGCTCCTCGACCGCACCGCCGAAGAGATCGAGTCATCGGAGTTCGCACGCGCCTACGCGCTCGTGCGCATGACCGGCGGCGACGACGCCGACCCTCGCACCCGCGGCATGAAGCGCGTCGAGTGGCGCGCGCAGCTCCTCGGCGAGGCGGCGGAGCTCGAGGCCTTCTTCGACGCCGACGGTCACAGCGAGGTGGTGAGCCTCTGGCTCGCGCGCAGCGCCCTGCAGGACCGCACCCTCGCGACCGGCGCGATGCAGGCCTACGCGCGCTTCGTGACCGACGCCGTGGGCGAGCCGACGGGCGACGACCAGCGCAACATCGGCAACCTGCTCTCGGTCCCCTACGACCAGACGCGCACCTTCGCGGCGCTGCGCGAGGCGCTTCCGTGGATCCCCGGCGACGGCGCGGGCGCGGCGACGGAGGTGTTCCTCGGGAAGCGCATGGAGTGCTCGGCGCCGTTCGCGAAGAAGGGCGCGACGCTCGTCGTGCGCAACGAGACCGACGGACGGCGGCTGCACGTCGCGGTGGCCACGCAGAAGGCCGCCTTCGACCTCGGCCAGCTGCTCTTCAGCGCGCCGGTGGGCTTCGCCAAGGGCGACCGCGCGGGCGTCGCGGGGTGGAAGACCCTCGAGATCGAGGGCACGCCCTTCGGACGGCGCTTCTCGCTGGAGCTCGATCGCACGGGCAAGCCCGTGGGGCGCATCGTGAAGCGCTACTACGGCTTCGCGCACATCGCGCGCACGGCGAAGATCGAGCTGCTCGTGGAGCCCACGCGCGGCCTCGCGGGCGTGATCCTCAAGGTCGACCCGGAGTGGATCGAGAGCGCCGAGACGAACTACTTCGCGGCGCTCGAACTGATCGGTGCGTTCGTGGCCGAGGGCCTCGGTGACAGCCCCGACGCGCGGAGCCGCATCGAGGTCGGCGACCTGTTCTCCGTGGCCGCCGACGACGCGCAGCTCTTCGACGCCATCAAGAAGGAGCTCCCGTTCATCCTGCGCGGCAAGAACGGCGCGGCGACGGCGGTGTTCCTCGGCGAGGAGGACCGCGCCGAGGGGTTCCTCGACGACGGCCAGGTGGTGCTGCGGCTCATGGAGAGCACCGACGGCTGGCTCGAGTGCGCGTTCTTCCTCGCCGAGTTCGAGGACGCGCTCGTCGATCCGGAGTGAGCGGCGGTTCAGTGCGCTGCGGCCGCGAGCCAGCTCGCGAGGTCGGCGCCGTGCAGGTCGAGCACCGCGTCGGCGAGACGCTCGGCGCCCTCGGCCGTCGCCGCGAGACGAACGATGGAAGCGCGCTCCGTGGCCGACGGCGCACGCCCAAGGCGCCGGGCGACCGGATGAATCAGACCTTCGACGCGCCCTTCGACGCGCCCTTCGACGCGCCCGTCGTCACGGCCCATGTCGTAGATGTGGCTCCGCATCGTCAGCTCCTTCGGTAGCACGTCGATCAGCCGGCGGTCCATGGCGAGCGCAGGGAACGCCCGCAGCGCAAGCACCTCGAGCATCGCCGCGAGGTCCGCGGTGCGCGCGGCGTCCTTCGAGCGGGCGACGAGGGCCCGCGCCACGTCGACGACGGCGTCGGCGGTGGCGTCGCGAGCCAGCGGCGCGAAGGCCAGCCACAGGTCCGAGCCGCGGCCACGCAGGTCGTCGATGCGCTGCCGCCGGAGCACGTCGATGCCGAAGCGCACGCCGCTGAACGGAGCGTCGGCGGCGCTCGTGCGAAAGACCCCTTCGGCCGGCAGCCGCGTGCCCCCGGTCAGCACCACCACGGTGCCGCGCATCGGCGGCAACGCGCCCGTCGTCGCGTCGCGCGACGCCAGCGCCAGCAGCGCGTGGTACTCGAACATTCGCCACGGGACGTGCCGCGTCCATCGCCACGCCCACTCGACGAAGTGCAGCGTCGTGACGCCGTCGACCTCCGCCGAGAGCACGCGGTCGAGGCGCCGCTCCCGCGCGGCGAACTGCGTCTCGAGCCACCGCACGTCGCGCACCACCGCGCCGGGGCGCGTCAGCGCCCGCACGAGCTCCTCGGGAAAGAGCCGCGTCACCCCGCGCAGGATCTCGTCGACGACGGCCATCGACGACACCGCTCCACGGGGCGTGCCGCTGCGAATGCGCGGGGTTTCGTGAGGTCCGCCTGGGTGGCGGGGTGGCGGCGGGTGGCGGTGGGCGGCGGCGGTGTGAGGGGAAAATGGGGGCCCATAATCGTGAAAATGGGGCCCCACATTCCGCCCCTCGCCGCGCTACCGCACGTTGCGCAGGAAGTCGGCGACCTCGCTGAAGCGCTCGGCAAGGTAGGTGCGCGTGGCGTCGGGCACCGACGCGTCGGACAGCGCGGCCAGCATGCAGCGTACCCACGCGTCGCGCATGGGCACGTTCACCGGCACGTGGCCATGGCGCATGCGCAGCCGCGGGTGGCCGTAGCGCTCCATGTACGTCTGCGGTCCGCCGAGCCAGCCGATGAGGAACAGCGCGAAGCGCTCCTTCACCTCGGCGTCGATGCGGCCGTCGGCGTCGCAGCGGTGCAGCTTCGCGAGCACCGGCTCCTGGGCTTCCATGTGCTCGTAGAAGCGGTGTGCGAGGGCGCGCGCGGCCACCTCGCCGCCGAGGGCTTCGTAGGGGTTCGGGGTCTCGTCGGACATCGTCTCTCCAGAGGTTCTCAGCGCGGGGCCGCCGGCGCGCGCACCGGTCGACAGCACGCGGGGAGCTCCCGTCGCAGCAGCGCGAGCGTGGTGTGCAGCTTGTCCATGAAGTCCGCCGTCGAGGCGACCTCTTCGCGGCGGGGGTGGCCGCGCCACGCGTCGACGAGGCGCGCGTCGATGGCCGCGGCCTCGGCGGGCGTCTCGGTGCGCAGCGGGTTCTGGTGGTTGTACCCGCCGTCGCCACCGGGCGTGCGCAGGTGGATCACCGCGTCGTAGCGGGCCAGCGCCGCCTCGCGGGTGATGCCCGCCTCGGCGAAGAACGACGCCTCGTCGCCGGGCCAGTACGCGAGGCCGTCGAGCACGCCGCGATCGCAGAGCACCAGCGCCGGCGAGCCCTCGCCCAGTGCCATGCGCTCGAGCTGCACCTGCACGTGAAAGATCGCGAGCTGCGCCGCGCGCCGTGCGTGCTCCGACGGCCGCCGCGGAAATCCACCCTGGTAGACGATCCCCGCGGACTCCGGGAGCACCACGGTGTGCCGGCAGAGCTGCCGGCGGATGACCTCGAGCACGGCGGTCTTGCCCGCGCCGGGACCGCCGGTGAGCACCACCGTGCGGCGCGCATGGGACTCCGGCGAAGGGCAGGTGCAGACCGGCGGCGCCATCGCGGACTCAGCCCGGCAGCGCCCGCACGAGCTTCGACAGCGCCCGGAAATGCGGGCTCGCGGCGTCGCCGAGGAGGTCGAAGACCACCGTCTCGGTGGTCGTGATGGTGACGCCGTGCGACGCCAGCAGCGCGAGCGCGGCCTGCTTGCACGCCGGGTCCCGCGAGGCCACGGCGTCGAAGGGGACGTGCACGTGGTAGCCGCGGCGCGCGAGGTCCCGCGCGGTCTGGAAGACGCAGACGTGGGCCTCGACGCCGGTCACGATGACCGACCGCGCGCCGCTCGCAGCGAGGGCCGTGGGCACCTCGGGCACGCCCGTCGCAGAGAAGATCGTCTTCGCCAGCACCGGCGGACGCCGCGCCCTGGTCTCGAGGCGCGCGCGCAGCTCGGGCACCGTCGCGCCGAGGCCCGACGGGTACTGCTCGGTCACCCAGGTCGGGAGGCCGAAGCGGTCCGCCGCGTCGAGCAGCAGGTCCACCGCGCGCAGAAGCCGCGGAGCCTCGGCCGTGGGCATCGCCGGCAGGAGCTTCTCCTGCACGTCCACCACCAGCAGCGCCGTGTGCGCCGCGACGAGCGTGATCGCGTCCATGACCCCGGTCAGTACCACGGCGCGGGCGCCGCGACGATTTCGTGAAGCGACGGAGGCCCTGCGCACGAGAGCACGTGGAGCCCCGATCGCGGGGCGCCGAACCCACCCAGGAGAATCCCCGATGCACGCTCGCCTCGTTCGGGGCCTCGCCGCCGCGACGGCCCTCGCGCTCAGCGCCCTCGTCCCCGTCGCCCAGGCCGACGACCACCCCCCCGTCGAGACCGCGCCCGGCGGCGGCATCGTCGTGCGGGTTCACGGCCTGCGCAGCGACCGCGGCTCGGTGCGCTGCAAGCTCTTCGACTCCGCCGACGGGTTCCCCGAGCGCGCGCACGTCATCGCCACGGTGCGCGCCGTGCCCTCGGGCCGCGAGGCGGTCTGCGCTTTCGCCGCGCCCGCGCGTGGGGGACAGTACGCCGTCGTGATCCACCACGACGAGAACGACGATGACGTCTTCCAGCGAGGAATCTTCGGTGTGCCGCTCGAGGGCTACGGCTTCTCGAACAACGTGCGCCCGGTGCTCTCCGCGCCGTCCTTCGCCGCGTGCAGCTTCCGCTACGCCGGCGGCGCGAGCGGCCTCGACGTCTCGGCCCGGTACTGATCTCTTCGCCGTCGCGCTCGCGTGCGCGCTTCTCCACACCGCCGCGGCCTCGGCGCAGGCCGCGCCCTCGCCCGCCACACCGGCGCAGCCGCCGAGCGGATCGTTTTCGTGGGTGCGCGCGGCCGGAGCCGATGCATGCGCCGGTCGCGAGCGCGTGCTGTCGGACCTCGCGTCGGCGCTGGGCCGGCCCGCGGAGACCGCGTTGGCGGGGCGCTCCCTCGAGGCCGTCGTCGCCCGCGTCGCGGCGGGCTGGGAGGTCACGCTGTGGTGGCGCAGCGCCGACGGAACCTCGGCGGGAACGCGCGTGCTGCACGACGCCTCGGAGCGCTGCGACGCGGTGGTGCAGACGGCCGTCGCGAGCATGGCCGTGGCCCTCGGCGCCGATGGCATCGACGCGCCGACGCGACCGCCGGAACCGCCCCCCGCACCAGCCCCGGTGACACCCGCTCCCGCCCCCGCACCGACCCCTCCCACAGCGACGCCGGCGCCAGCGCCCGCACCTTCGCCGCGGCGCGCGCACATGGGCGACGTGCTCCTGGGCGGGGTGCTCGCCATCCGCGGACTTCCGCCGCTGTCGGTGGGGTTCCAGCTCGTGGTGGAGCCCTTCGTCTACGGACGCTTTCGGCTGGGCGTCCTCGCGACGGCGTTCACCGAGACCCCGCTCGACATCCCCAACGCGACGGTGAACCTCGCCGGCGTCGAGTTCGGCGTCGATGCGTGCACCGTGGCGTGGGCGAACGCGCGCGGGTGGCTGCAGCTCGCCGGGTGCGGGGGCGTGCGTGCCGGGGTGGTGCAGGGCTTCGTGTACGCCGGGGCCATCGGTCCGGCTGGCAACCGCGGCGCGTTCGCGCTGGAGGCCTCGGCGGACGTGCGCCTGTACCCGTGGGGACCGCTCGTGGTCGACTTCAACACCGCGATCCGGCTCAGCCTGTCGCGGTACACGCTCACGTCGACGGCGGCCGGCGGCGACGTCTACGCGCAGGCGCCGCTGGGCTTCGAGCTCGCGGTGCGGCTCGGCGTGCGCTTTCCGTGAAGCGATGACGGCGTCGCGCACGAGTCGGGGTGTGGACGCGGCGATGCACCCTCCGGCCCTGGACCTCGCCGCTCCGGTGGCGATGCCCACGGTGGCCGAGATCGCGGCGCGCGAGGGGTCGTTCCTGTGGCTCACGCTGCAGCGCATGGGCGTGCGCCGCGACGACTGCGCCGACGTGCTCCAGAACGTGCTGCTGGTGGTGCACCAGAAGCTGCACACCTTCGACAGCCGGGGACCGCTGCGGGCGTGGCTCTACGGCGTGTGCCTGCGCGAGGCGTCGGTGCACCGCCGGCGGGCGTGGGTGCGGCGGGAGCTCCCGGTGGCGCCGTCGTCGATGCCCGACTCGCCGTCGCGCGAGGCCGACCCCGAGGGCGCGGCGCTCTCGCGGGAGCAGCGCGGACGCTTCGACGCGATGCTCGACGAGCTCGACGCCGACAAGCGCGCGGTGCTGGTGATGTACGAGATCGAGGAGCAGCCCTGCGAGGAGATCGCCGCGATGCTCGGGGTGCCCGTGGGCACCGTGCACTCGCGGCTGCACGCGGCGCGCAACGCGTTCCGGGCGGTGCTCGAGCGGTCGAAGAAGCGCGATGCGCGCGGAGGAACGAGATGAGCGATCCAGCTCGGTGGCGCGATGGCGGCGACGAGGTGTCCGACGACGTGCGCGCGTGGCTGCGCGGCGCGGCAGGTCCGCAAGGTCCGACGGAGCACGAGCGCGCGGCGATGCTGGCCGTGGCCGCGAAGATCGGCGCGGCGCCGGCGGGCGCGGCGTGGCTCCACAAGCTCACCGTCGCGGGCTGGAAGGCCCAGGCCCTCGCGGGCCTCGTCGCCGTGGTCGGCGTCTCCACGGCGCTGTCGGTGCGTCCGCGTCTCGCGCACCGGGATCCGTCGGCGCACGTCGCGCGGGTGTCGCCGAGGCCGTCGCGCGGAGCCCACGTCGAGGCGGCCGTCGCTCCTCGGGTCGAGGTCGTCCCGGAGGTCGTGCCCGCGGTCGCGCCCCCGGCGACGTCCATGTCGCGTCCGCCCGAGACCGTCGTTCACGCGACGCATCCCCCGCGCTTCGCGCCGCCCACGGTGGTCGCCGCGCACGCCGCGCCGGTGCCCGCCGTGGCGCCCGTCGCCGTGGCCCCCGTCGCCGCGGAGAGCGCGCCCGCGACGCCGGCTTCGACGTGTCCGGTGCCGTCGGCAACCTCGTCCGACGCCGAGGCCGCGACGCTGGCTGCGGCGACGCGGGCGCTCTCCCACGACCCCGCGGTGACCCTCGCGTGCGTGGCCCTGCTCGGCGCCCGCGGCGCCTCTGATCAGCTCTTCGAGGAGCGGGCATTCCTGGGCTTCGCGGCGTCGCGACGGCTCGGGCGCGCGGCCGACGCGGCGCGCTGGGCGCAGCAGCTCCTCACGGCGGCGCCGACGTCACCGTACGCCGCGCGGGTGCGCGAAGCGCTGGGCGTCGCGGCTCCGCAGCGCTGAGCGGCGGTCAGGCGCGGACGCCGGTGCCGATGGGGCAGGCGACGCCGGTGCCGCCGATGCCGCAGTACCCGTCGGGGTTCTTGTCGAGATACTGCTGGTGGTATTCCTCGGCGAAGTAGAACGTCGGGGCGGGGAGCACCTCGGTGGTGATGGCGTTGCGCCCGGCGAGGCGCAGCGCGGCCCCGTATGCGGCGCGGGAGCTCTCGGCGGCGGCGCGCTGGGCGTCGTCGTAGACGTAGATGCCGGAGCGGTACTGCGTGCCCTCGTCGGCGCCCTGGCGCATGCCCTGGGTGGGGTCGTGGTTCTCCCAGAACACCTTGAGCAGGGCCTCGTACGAGGTCTTCGTCGGATCGAAGATCACCCGCACGACCTCGTTGTGGCCGGTGCGGCCCGAGCAGACCTCGCGGTACGTGGGGTTCGGCGTGGAGCCCGCGGCGTAGCCCACGGCGGTGGAGACGACGCCGGGCTGGGTCCAGAACTTTCGCTCGGCGCCCCAGAAGCAGCCGAGGCCGAAGAGCGCGGTGGCCATGCCGGGAAAGGGTCCGTCGAGCGGCGCTCCGAGCACCGTGTGCTTCGCGGGGACGGGCATCGGGTCGCTGCGCCCCGGGAGCGCGTCGGACGCGGCGGGCATGCGGGTCTTGTCGAAGAAGAGGCTCATGCGCGCGACTCTGGCATCGAAGCCGGTCAGCGGCCAGCGAGGTCCGCGAGCACCCGCGCGAGGGCGTGGTACTGCGGCGAGCTGTTGTAGATCTGCGCGCTCACGCGGAGCAGCAGCGCGTCGCCGCGGCGCATCACCGGCACCTCGATGCGGTGCACGTTCCAGAGCTGCTCCTGCAGCGCGTCCTCGAAGAAGGGCGTCGATGGAGCGCTCGGCGCGAGGGACGGCGGGAGGATCACCGTGGCCATGGATCCGAGCATCGCGTCGGGCGCCGGGGGAGCGACGTCGAGGGCCTCGCAGAGCATGTCGCGGGCGCGCAGCGCGACGGCGTGGTTGCGCGCGCGAAGGCCGTCCCAGCCGCCCGGAGCGAGGGCGCCGAGGACGCCGATGGCCGCGGGAACGGCGAGCAGCGCGGTGGGGTCGTCGGTGCCCTGCCACGCGAACTCGACGCGAAAGCGCGAGCGGTCGGTGCGCGTCGTCGAGGCCCCGTGGGAGATCGCGAGGGGGCGCACCATGGCCTGACGATCGCGCCGCACGTGCAGGAACGCCGCGCCCTTCGGAGCGCAAACCCACTTGTGCAGGTTGCCTGTGTAGAAGGCCGCGCCGAGGGCGTCGAGGTCCAAGGGGAGCATGCCGGGCGCGTGGGCTCCGTCGACGAGCAGGTCGACGCCGCGGCGGGCGCACTCGGCGGCGAGGGCCTCGACGGGCAGCACCAGGGCCGTCGGCGAGGTGACGTGGTCCACGAGCGCGAGACGCGTGCGCGGGGTGAACGCGGCGAGCACCGCGGCGAGGGCCTCGTCCGACGACGCCACGGGGAACGGGATGTGCGCCGTGACCACCGACGCCCCCGCGCGCTCGGCGGCATGGCGGGCGGCGTTGGTGCACGCCGCGTAGCCGTGGTCCGTGACGACGATCTCGTCGCCGGGGCGCAGGTCGATGGAGCGCAGCACGGCGTTGACGGCATGGGTGGCGTTGGGCAGCAGCGCGAGGTCGGCGGCGTCGCAGCGAAGGTAGTCGCCGAGCACGGCGCACACCTCGTCGAGCAGCTCCTCGAGCTCGCGGCCGAGGAACGCCACGGGCTGCGCCTCCATGCGCGCGCGCAACGCGCTCTGCGCCGCGAGCACGGGCTGCGGCGTGGCCCCGAAGGAGCCGTGGTTCAAGAACGTGACGGACGGGTCGAGGGCGAAGAGTTCGGAGGGGTGCATGGCGCGCGGCGAGCTTGGGCGCGTGGGGACGGTTTCAACAAGTTGCCATTCCGGTGGGACCGGAATTCGCTCGGACGAAAACGCTTATTTTCAAGCCATTTCGAATTTTCAAATTCCGGTGGGACCGAAATGTTGAAATGTTGAAACCGTCCCCCGGGGGTGGACGCGCATTCGCAGCGGGCGCGCGAGGCGGAGCGTCGAGATCGGGCGCGTCGCGATGGCGTCGGTGTCGACGCGCTCGAGGCGATACCGGTCGACGATCATCGCCAGCGCGAGGATGCCCTCGAGCACGGCGAAGTGTTCGCCGAGGCACGCGCGACGGCCGAGGAGGAACGGCAGGTAGCTGTACGGCGTCACGGCGTCGATGCGCGACGGAGCGAAGCGGTCGGGGTCGGTCCAGAATTCGGGGTGTCGGTGCGTCGCGTAGATGCTCAGGGCGATGCGCTCGCCGGCGGCGACCTCGATGCCGTCGAAGCGGTCGGCCTCGCGCGCCCGGCGCGGCACCCCCGGAACCGGCGGATAGAGCCGCATCGTCTCGGAGAGCACCATGCGGGTGTACTCGAGCTTCGGAAGGTCCTCGGCGGTGGGCGCGCGGCCGCCCAGCACGCGCCGGGTCTCGTCGACGAGCCGCGCCTCGACGTCAGGGTGCCGCGAGAGCAGGTAGAGCGCCCACGACAGCGTGAGGCTCGTGGTCTCGTGCCCCGCGAGGATCAGCGACTTCACCTCGTCGAGCGCCTGCGCGTCGCTCATGCCCGTGCCGGTGTCGGGGTCCTTCGCCGTGAGCAGCCGCGAGAGCATGTCGGAGCCGTCGCCGGTCGCACGGCGCCGCGCGATGACCTGCCGAACGATGTCGTCGAGGTCCCGCTGCGCCGCCTGCGCCGCGCGGTTGCCCGGCGTCGGCATCCACGGCCGCAGCAGCCCCATGGACATCATCTGCAGCGTGCCCTGCGTGAGGCACAGCTCCAGCGCGTGGCCGATCTTCTCCGCCTCGGCACGAAAGGAGCTGTCGAAGAGCGCGCTCCCCACGATCCAGAGCGTCAGCCGCATCATGTCGTCGGAGACGTCGCGCGCGGCGCCCGGCGCGCGGTCCCACTCGGCGAAGAGCGACCCCACGTTCTCCACCATGCCGGGCAGGAACCGCTGCACCGCGTTGGGACGGAACTCCGGCGCGAGGAGCCGTCGCTGCCGCGTCCAGAGGTCGCCGTCGCTCACGAAGATGCCGTCGCCGAGGAGCGGGCGGAGGAACTCGTAGTCGCGGTCCTTGGGGTAGTTGAGCGCGTGGCTGCGGAGCACCCGGTAGAGGTGCCGCGGGTGCGCGAGCACCAGCGTGCGCATCGGGAATCGCGCGCGAAACGCGAAGCCCTTGCGGAGGTGCATCGCGAGGCCCGTCTCGGCGTAGTTCGAGAGCAGCCGCGCGAAGCCCAGCACGTCTTCGGGCCACGTCAGCGTGGGCGCGTCGAAGCGGCGCTCGCCTTCGAGCCCTTGCGGTGTGCCGATCGAGTCCGAGGGGATCATGTGCGCGCGATCGTAGAACGAGCACCGCGCGACGGTGAGAGGGGGGGTCAGACGTCGAGGGTGTCGAGGGCGGTCACGCGCGGGTGCGAAGGTGCCGGGTGGCGTCGCACGGCGGGCGTCGCATGCGGAACCGTCGCGGGCGGGGGAGCCTCGACGGGCGCCGTCCCGAGCTCCACGCGCAGCGGACCGAAGGGCGTCGGAACCACCACCGAACGCGGCCCTCGCGAGGTGCTCGCCGTCGACGACGGCTGCGTCGACGAGGGCAACCCGAGGCCCCCGAAGACCTGCTGGAGCGCCTCGGTGAACGCCGGAGGCAGCGCGGGCAGCACGGGCACGCCGGGCACCGTCGACGGTGTCGTCGTCGCGGCGGGAGGCTCCGGCGCAGCCAGCACCGCCGGCGTCGTGACGGGCGCTGCGACGGGCGCTGCGACGGGCGCTGCGACGGGCGTCACGACCGACACGGCGGCCGGGGTCGGCGCCTGTGTCGCGAGCGCCGGAGCCGGCGACGTCAGCGCGGCGAAGAGCTGTGTGACCCACACCTGCTCGCCGCGGCGCACGATGCCGATGCCCACCGCGCGCTGCGCCGGATCGACCATGTTCTGGTGGTGCCCGGGGCTGTGCAGCAGCGACTCCTCGGCGGCCTGCGGCGACGCGTTGATGGCGATGTTCTCGGCCACGGCGCTCCACCCGAGGCCTGCGTGGGTGACGCGGTCCGCGGGACCGCCTTCGGTGGGCGAGTCGTGCGAGAAGTAGCCTGCGCGCACCATGTCGAAGGAGTGGGCCTCGGCGAGGGCATCGAGGCGCGGGTCCTCGGCGAGCGGCGGCGCGCCGGTGGTCGCGCGCTCGGCGTTGAGCGCGGCCACCATCGCGGGCGCCGACGTGCGGTCGACGGTCTGCGCCGACGCCGACGAAGCGCCGAGAACCAGGGCGAAGGCCGCAAGCAAGGCCGTGGGAGCGAGGTGCTTCATGGTGGACTCCTTCGTCCCTCCACCGAGCACGCGCGATGCCAGCGTGCGAATTCGTCGCGATTCGAAGGCAGTTGCTGCGTCCGACGGGGCCTCGCGACGGGCGCGGTGAGAACGCGCGGTCACGGTGCGGGTCCGCACCCCGGGGACGGTTTCAACAAGTTGCCATTCCGGTGACACCGGAATTGGCCCGCGCAGAAACGCTCGAATTCAAGGAATTTGCGATTTCAAAATTCCGGTGGGACCGGAATGTTGAAATGTTGAAACCGTCCCCGCCTCAGGCGTCGAAGAGCACGCCGGGGTTGAGCACGCCCGCCGGATCCATCACGCGCTTCACCGCGCGCAGGGACTCGCCGAAGAGCGGCGGGCGCTCGCGGTCGTACCAGGGGCGGTGGTCGCGACCGACGGCGTGGTGGTGCGTGATGGTCCCGCCGAGGCGCACGATGGCCTCGCCGGCGGCGGCCTTGATGACGTCCCACTGCGCGACGCGCGCGGCGCCGCGGCCCGGAGCGATGACCGTGAAGTACGGAGCAGGACCGTCGGGGTACGCGTGCGTGAAGCGGCAGCTCACCTCGCCGTCGCCGCACTCGGCCCGCACCGCCGCACGCACCGACTCCAGGACGCCGGCGTGGAACGCGTCGAAGCGGTCCCAGGTCACGGCCGTCTCGAAGGTCTCG
This sequence comes from uncultured delta proteobacterium, assembly GCA_903845045.1. GTDB lineage: Bacteria > Myxococcota_A > Polyangia > Polyangiales > SCUS01. The sequence goes on from CAIMWA010000293.1 coordinate 17,637, forward strand.
ACGACGTAGCCGAGGCGCGCGATGGCGTCGCGCAGATACGGTCCCTTGAGGAACATGTCGCGCCACGAGCCCGCGGCGTCGTCACGGTCGCCCTCGACGGACTCCTTCGGCCGGCCGGCGCCGTCGCGCACCACCCCACCCGCCTCGCGAACGATCGCCACGGCCCGCGCGGAGGCCTCGGCGGGGGCGTGGTCGGCGCTCTCGAAGGCCACGAAGAGCAGGTGCTCGGTGCCGTCGGCGAGGGCGTTGAGCCTCGCCTCGGTGGCGTCGAGGAGGCGGCAATTCGTGGGGTGCAGGCCCGACTGCGCGAGCTCCCGCACGGCGCGCACGCCGGCGGCGAAGGTCTCGAAGCGCGCGGTGAACGCGGCCCGCCAGCGAGGGCGCTGCTGCACGCGCATCCACGCCTCGGTGATGACCCCGAGGGTGCCCTCGCTGCCGAGAAAGAGGCGGTCCGGCGACGGTCCCGCGCCGGAGCCCGGGAGGCGCCGCGTCTCGACGATGCCGCGCGGGGTGACGACGCGCATCGACTCGACGAAGTCGTCGACGTGCGTGAAGAGCGTGGCGTAGTGGCCGCCGGCGCGCGTCGCGATCCACCCGCCCAGCGACGAGAACTCGAAGGACTGCGGGTAGTGCCGGAACGCGAGGCCGTGGGGCCGTAGCTGCGCGGCGAGGGACGGACCGAGCACCCCTGCCTGGATGCGCGCAGCGCGCGAGACGGGGTCGACCTCGACGACGCGGTCGAGGTGACCGAGGTCGAGGGAGCACGCGCCGGCCCAGCGACCGAGCCCCCGCGCCTCGACGCCGCCCACCACCGACGACCCCCCGCCGTAGGGAATCACCGCCACGCGCGCGCCCTCGCAGGCCTCGAGGACCTTGGCGACGTCGGCCTCGGTGCGCGGGTGCGCGACGAAATCGGGCGCCGCGTCGAAGTCCCCGGCGAGGCCGCGAACCACGTCGCGAAAGGCCTTTCCATAGGTGTGACCGGCGCGCTCCGCGGCGGAGACGTCGGCGATCGATGCGATGGATGCGGGTGGGGAGCAGCGCGGCGTCGGGAGACGCACGGAGTCGAGACGGGGAGCTTCGACGGGGGCCGGTGCCGCGGCGCCGAAGCGGTGTCCCAGCGCGTCGCGCACCATGGACACCGTGTCATCGTCGAGGCCGCCGCCCTCGACGCCCCAGCCCCAGAAAGATCGCCGTGCGTCATCGCTCATCGATGCGACGGGTCTACCAGAGGCCGAGGGCGCCGCGGGAGGCCGGTCACATCATCGTGGCCGAGCCGCCGGCGATCCAGTTCCACGAGCTTGCGCCCGGGCACACGGTGGTGAGCGCGATGAACTCGAGCGTCACGTTGCCCGAGACCGGTGCGATGGGCGCGAAGCTGTACGTCTGCGTCACCGTGCGCGGGTTGACCCCGGTGCCGGCCGCCCAGCCGTAGGTGCCCACGACGGTGCCGTTGACCATGACGTTCCAGGTCATCATGCCGGTGACGCACGGCGACGTCGACGTGAGGTCCGACATCTGGAAGTTCACCGAGAGCGAGGTCACCGACGTCGCCCGCGGGAACACCTCGGAGACGAAATCTCCGGTGCGGAACCGCGCGCCGCCGCCGCCGGCCCCGAGCGTTCCACCGCCCGCCGGACCGCCCACCGTCGACCCCGTGGAGGGGAACGTCACCGTCGTCGAGGTGGCCACGCACGCGCCGCCGATGAGCGCGAAGCCCGTGTTGCACACGAAGCTGCACGTGCCCGCCGCGCACACCGCGGTGGCGTTGCTCACCGCAGGGCAGACCGTCGAGCACGCGCCGCAGTTGGACGGGTCCGTCGAGGTGTTCACGCAGCTCGCGCCGCAGGTCGTGAGACCCGCGCCGCACGTCGTGGTGCACACGCCGGCGCTGCACACCTGGCCGCCCGGGCACGCGTGGCCGCAGGAGCCGCAGTTCGCGCTGTCGACGCGAACGTTCGTCTCGCACCCCGTGGCCGGCACGTGGTCGCAGTCCGCGAAGCCGGTGCTGCAGGCCGCGATGGCGCACGCGCCGGTGGAGCAGACCGCCGTGGCGTAGGCGAGCGCGCAGGCGTGGCCGCACGAGCCGCAGTTGGCGAGGTCCGTCGCCGTCGGGGTGCAGGCCCCGCCGCACGCCGTCTGCCCCGCGGGGCAAAGGCACGCGCCGCCGGTGCAGGTCTGGCCCGTGAGGCACCCGCGGCCGCAGGCGCCGCAGTTGGTGTTGTCCGTGGCGAGCGTCGCCTCGCAGCCGTTGGACGGCGAGTTGTCGCAGTCGCCGAAGCCCGGCACGCAGCGCTGCACGGTGCAGCTCCCCGACGCGCAGCCGTCGGCGGCGGTGTGCGGGAGCGCGCAGACGGTGCCGCACGCGCCGCAGTTCGACGGGTCGATGGAGGTGTTCGAGCAGTACGTCGCCGGCGCCACGCCGCAGGTCACGAGGGGCGACGCGCAGGTCGTCCCGCACACGCCGCCGGAGCACACGCGGCCCGCGGTGCACGTCACGCCGCACGCGCCGCAGTTCGCGTTGTCGGTCTGCGTGTTGACCTCGCAGCCGTCGATGGCCACGCCGTTGCAGTCCCGGAAGCCGGCGTTGCAGGTCGTCACCGCGCACGCGCCCGCGGTGCACGTCGACGCCGCGTTCGCGAGGACGCACGCGCGTCCGCACGCGCCGCAGTTCGCGTTGTCGGTCTGCAGGTTGGCCTCGCAACCCGACGTCGCGTCGCGGTCGCAGTCGGCGAAGTTCGCGGCGCAGCTCGCGACGGCGCACGCGCCGGCGACGCAGGACGTCACCGCCGTGTGCGCGAGGGCGCAGTTTCGCCCGCACGCGCCGCAGTTCGACGGATCGTTCTGGGTGTTGGCGCAGTACGCCGCGGATACGCCGGTGCACGCCGCGAGGGGCGCGGCGCAGGTGGTTCCGCAGGTGCCGCCGGAGCAGACCTGGCCGGCCGGGCAGCTCGTGCCGCAGGTGCCGCAGTTGCCGTTGTCGGCCTGCGTGTTGACCTCGCAGCCGTTGGCTGCGACGCCGTCGCAGTCCGCGAAGCCCGGGGCGCACGTCCCGATGGCGCAGGCGCTCGCGGCGCAGGTGGCGGTGGCGTGCGGGAGGACGCAGGCGCGGCCGCAGGCGCCGCAGTTGGTCACGCTGTCGGTGGTGCCGCTCTCGCAGCCGTTCGCCGGGTCGGCGTCGCAGTCACCGAAGCCCGTCGCGCAGCGCACGACGCTGCACGATCCGACGGTGCAGCCAGTGATGGCGGTGTTCGGGAGCGTGCACCCGTGACCGCAGGCGCCGCAGTTGGCAGGGTCGACGGCGGTGTTCGCGCAGTACGCGCCGGCGGACGACGGGCACGTCGCGAGCGTCGTGGCGCAGCTCGTCGCGCAGGTGCCGCGGGAGCACACCTGGCCGGGGGCGCAGGCGAGGCCGCAGTTGCCGCAGTTCGCGTTGTCGGTCTGGAGGTTCACGCAGGTGCCGGAGCACTGCGTGAGGCTGGCCGAGCACGACACGACGCACACGCCGGCGCTGCAGGTCGTCCCCGATGCGCAGGTCGTTCCGCACGCGCCGCAGTTGAGGTTGTCGGTCTGAAGGTCGCGGCACACGCCGTTGCAAGTCGTCTGGCCGACGCTGCAGGTGACCTGGCAGCGCCGGTCGAGGCAGCGCTGGCCGGCGGGGCACAACGTGCCGCAAGCGCCGCAGTTGTTGTTGTCCGTGCTGAGGTCGGCGCAGCGCTGCGTGCCGCCGGCGTCGGCCCCGGCGTCACCGCCGCCGCACGTCGCGAGCGACGCCGCGCAGGTGAGCGAGCACCGGCCGAGGCTGCACACCTGGCCCGCGGCGCAGGCCTGGCCGCAGCGTCCGCAGTTGGCGTTGTCGGTCTGGAGGTTCACGCACGAGCCGCTGCACGCCGACGCGCCGCCGGCGCACGTGAGCTGGCACGTGCCGTTGGTGCAGAGCATCGACGGGCCGCACGCGTTGCCGCAGGCGCCGCAGTTCACGGGGTCGCTGCGCAGGTCCGCGCAGGACGAGCCGCAGCGGATCGCTGCTCCGGAGCAGACGATGTCCGCGGCGGCGTCCATGCCCGTCGTCGTGACGACGGAGTCGCCGGTACAGCCCCCCACGGTGACCGCGGCGACCAGCGTCGCGGTGAGCCAAAATCGTTCGCCCCAGAATTTCGTCATGCGCGGACCTCCCTCGGACCGGGCGCTCGGTGCGCCGGAACCGGATCCGTGCGACTAGCGCACTTCGCTTCCGCCAGAAAGTTCGAGGGCTCGAAGGCACGCGCCAACGCATGCCCCCAGCTGGGCGCTCACCCTCCGCGAACGCAGCGGAAGCCGATGCGCGGATCGAGGTATCCGGGCGCGTTGGGGCCCCGAATGGCCGCGCGGACGTACGTCGCGCTCGTCTCGGCCCAGCTCCCGCCGCGGTCGACGCGGTTCATGCACGCGCTCCCCGCGGGCGGCTCCACGGCCGGATCGGTGACGGGCGTCGTCGACGCGACGTACGGCGCGTAGCAGTCGTGGGTCCACTCCCAGACGTTGCCCGCGAGGTCGAAGAGCCCGAAGGCACCCGCGGGTTGGCTCCGCACCGGGCAGGTGCCCGCGTTCATCGACGCCCCGCCGTTCCAGCACAGCAGCGAGTCCGACGGGGCCGCCGATCCCCACGGTTCATCGGCGTCCGCGGAGCCGCCGCGAGCGGCGTACTCCCACTGCGCCTCGGTGGGCAGCGCGCCCCCGCTCCACGCGCAGTACGCCTGCGCCTGGGACCACGTCACGCAGTTGACCGGGTGGCTCGCGCGCGCCGCGTTGCCCAGGTTGCACGTTCCGCCGGTCGCGACGCCCGCACACCCCGCGGCGGTGCAAGCCGCGTAGGCCGACGCCGTCACCTCGGTGAGGTCCATGCAGAACGCGGAGATGGTCACGGGGTGCGGCGCCATGCCCGTGAAGCGCAGGTCGAGGTCCGCGGCGCCCATGACGAAGCTCCCGCCGGCGACGAACGCCGTCCCGGTGGGACACGGCGTGCATCCCGAGGTCCCGCAGATCTGGCCGGCGGCGCAGCAGACCCCGGCGCAGGTCGCGCGGCCCACGGGGCATCCCGCGTCGGTGGCGACGGGGCCATCGGCGAGCGCGTCGGCGGACCCGAGGTCCATACCAAGGTCGGTAAACGTCGCGTCGCCGGCTCCGACGTCGATGATCGCGGCATCGACTCCGACGTCGGCTCCGGAGTCCATCGCCGATGCGTCCGCGCCCGCCGCGTCGCGTGCGCCGGCGTCCACCGTCGCCTCCGTCGGCACATCGACGCTCGCCACATCGGGGACGGGCACGTCGATGCTCGGCACATCGACGCCAAGGTCCGTGATCGGCGCGCCGGCGTCCGACGCGGCACCGCTGGAGCATCCGAGCGCCGCCATCGCGATCCACGGTCCGAACGACCTCATCCTGCGCCGTGCGGCCATGCGATGGAACGTAGCCGCGACCGCGCGACGTCGTCGAGGCGCCGTCGGCGCGACGACGAGAGACGACTCACGGAGCGGGCGGATCGAAGGTGGCGTTGCCCGCCCAGGTGGTGTTGGCGGGACGCGGCGCGTGGATGCGGCATGCGCCGACGGGAGGGCACGAACCACCCTGCTCGACCTCGATCTCGCACGGCACCGTGCCGAGACCCTGCGCACGCGCGACGAAGTCCGCGTAGTGCGCGACGTCCACGTTGAGCCACGACGCGCACGTGGCCTCGGGAACGTCGGTGCGGAACGTCACCGTCGCGCGCCGTCCTTCGGCGGACCAGCCGTCGACGCGATCGAAGCTGCACGTCGCGCGGCGCAACGCGTAGCGACACCCGCCCTCGGGCACCGGAGCGGGACGATGGCACCCGGCGAGGACGAGGAGCGCGAACGATGCGATCGCGTGGCGGTGAACCATGGCCGCAAAGTGTACGCCGGCGCGGTCCCGTCCGAGCGAGCTTGCGCCTTGACCGGCGACGACCGCTGGCGTTGACCCACGCGCTCCCGTGCGCGAGCGTCGCTCCATGGGGAACCGTGGGCATCACCGTCGGCGCTGCGTCGGTGCACTGCTGTGCGTCGCGGTGTCGACGATCGCGCGCCCTGCGGTCGCGTGCCTGCCCGGACTCACCTGCCTCGATGCCGATCTGTCGCCGACCGGCGATGCGCCCGCGAACCTTCAGGCGCTCGCGTTCTGGCCGCAGCGAGACGTCCACCAGCCGCCGTCGACGACGCTGCCGACGCTGTTTCGCATCGACGGTGCTCGGCACGACGCCGTCGCCTTCACGACCCGCACGAACGCGTTCGACGAGGCACTGCTGGTGCCGTCGTCGCCGCTCGTCGAGGGCGCGCAGTACGAGGTCACCGGCGCGAGCACGTGCACGGGTCCGGTCGTCGGAGCCCCGCTGCGATTCACGGCGACGGCCCCGGCTACGTTGCCGACCACCCTCGGCGTCATCGACGTCGGCGCGATCTCGCGGGGACCGATCAGCATCGTCGGCGTCGCGTTCGAGTCCGGAAGCTGCGGACCGACCTTCGCGGCGGCGTGGGTCGACGCCCGCGTGAGCCTCTCCGTCGAGGCGCTGCCGTGGGTGCATACGCTGCGATGGTCGGCGACGCTCGACGGCGCTCCGTGGCGCATGCCTCCAGCGTCGCCCGAGACGCCGCGCCCCGGGACCAACGGCCTCGGCTTCGGCGTGGAGCGCTTTTTCGTCCAATGCGGAGCGCCGGATGCGGGCGCGTATGACGGTGGTCCGCGACCCGGCGTGCATCGTCTGGGCTTCGTCGCGCACGTGCCGGGGCACGACGTCGCGCTGACCGTGGAGACCACCGTGGACCTTCGGTGTGACGAAGCGAGCGATGCGGGAGCGGTCGCGGACGTGACCGTGGCGGACGTACCCGCGACCGATGCGACCTTCGCCGACGCGACCGCGGACGCACACGTCGATGCGACCACGATGGCCGCCGATGCGGCGGCGACGATCCCCATGGGCGCGGGCTGCTCCGTCGGCGTACCCGAGCGTGCGCGTCGAACGGCGATCGCTGGTGCATGGTTGCTCGTGCTGACGGCGCTGCGCCGACGTCGCCGCCGAGCATGACGGCGCGGCACCTCCCCCGCGCCCCCTTGACCGATCTGGAACTACACTCCCCGTCCATGGCGCGACGATCCACCGGACGCTTCGTTCTCGCCGGGCTCGCGCTCGGGGCCTTCGCTACGTTGCCGGCGTGCTCGCCGACGCTCGAGCTCACGACCGCCGACGCGGCCGCCGAGACGGACGCTCGGGCCCCCGCGGTCGATGCCGTCGACACCGTCGATGCGGTCGACGGCGGTGCGAGCGCGCCCGTCGACGCGGCCTCCTTCGACGTGCCGATGCCGCGCGACGCGACCGCCGAGGCCGACGCCGCACGACCGCGCGATGTGACGACCGCACCCGATGCGAGCGCCCCCCGGGACGTGGTCGTCGCCGTCGATGCTCCGGTCATCCACGACGCGCCGCCGACGTCGAACGCGGACACGTACTGCCCCGGCGGCGCCTGCGTGCACTGGTGGAACTGCCGCGTGACCTACCAGTACCAGTACCCGTCGAGCCACGATTGGGACACGGACTTCCACATGGTCGACGGCACGCCCATCGCGCTGCCGCACGCCTCGCGGCTCACCGCGGTGTATCTCGCCGGCGCGGGGTTCCAGCCCGAATTCACGGACCTCGTGTCAGGCGAGTGGGTGCACTTCAACCACCTGCACCTCAACTCCGAGTTCGGCGGCAACGACCACGCGCTCGGCCCGGTGCAGCTCGTCGCGCTGACCGACGCGGCGCACCCGGACCACATCTACCCCGCGGGCTGGGTCGTGGGCTTCTCCGGCGGCGGAACCACCGGCACCGGCTACCTCGGCACCGACTCCGCCGGGAACGTCTGCACCGGCGGACACTCCACCGCCGCGCACTTCTGCGCCGTCACGCACGCCGCCCACACGATCAACTACTTCCTGCCGACGGACTCGGCGGGCTGCCCGATGACGGGGTGGCCGACGACGCTCTGGGCGACGTTGCACCCGCTGGCGCCGCGCTACGCGAGCTGCCCGTCGGCCTGCAACGCCTGCGGCGTCGCGCACTTCTGACACCGGCTAGGCGCGAGCTCAGTACTCGATGCTGCGCTGCTCGATGCGCGGACCGCCGGGCGTCGGCGCCATGAGCGTGTAGTACGCGACGCGTCCGGCGGGTGCGGCACCGGCGCTGCCCAGGGCGACCACGGTGACGCCCTCGAGGCTGCGCACGAACGGCGTGTGCGCGCCGCCGCAGATCACCACGTCGGCGGGGTCGTCGGCGATGAGCGCGTTGAGCTCGTCGTCGTCGAGGTCGAAGGTGATCTGCTCGTCGGGGTCCAGCGGCGAGCCGTGCACCACGAGCCACTCGCGGCCGTCGGGCATCTCGAGGCGCAGCGCCTCGGGCAGCTTGCGCAGCTTCGCGAGGATCAGGTCGCCGAGCGCCGCGCGCGTCACCGCGAAGCGCTGCACTGCGGCGGCCTCGTCCTCGGAGCGCGGACGGAGCTTCGCAGGGTCGATGGAGCCCAGCGCGCGGTCCGACGTGCCGCGCACGCAGCGAGCGTTGACCTCCATGAGCCGGAGCCACACGCCGAGCGGATCGTCGCCCTCGAGCAGCAGGTCGCCGGCCACGAAGAGCGTCGTGGCGTGGTCGTCCTTCATCGCCGCGAGGACGGCTTCGAGGGCCGCGAGGTTGCCGTGCAGGTCGGCGATGAACGCCATGGGACCGTGCAGGTTCTCGAGCTTCCAGTTCGTCGAATCTTTTCTACCGGAGGCCATGTGGCCGGCCAGTATGCGCGATGGACGCCCGCGGCGGTCGCTCAATCGTCGGCGTCGGCGGCGGCGCGCTCCACGGCCCGCTGCGGATCGCGGACGATCTCGACCTTCTTCGCGCGGCGCTTGTCGGCCTCGCGCACGAGGAAGCGCATGGACTCCCAGAGCACCACGGTGCCCACCGCCGGCACCTTGCCCGCGCGCTCGCTCAGGAATCCTCCGAGCGTCGTGTAGTCACCGTCGTCCGGGAACTCGACGCCGAGGCGCTCGCCGAGCTCGGAGATCGGCATCGTCGCGCTCGCGAGGTAGCGATCGGGACCGACCACCACCCAGTCGGCGTCGGCGCCCTCGTCGTGCTCGTCGCGGATGTCGCCGACGAGCTCCTCCAAGATGTCCTCGAGGGTCACGAGGCCCACCACGGCGCCGAACTCGTCGACCACCATGGCCATGTGCATGCGCGTCGCCTGCAGCTCGCGGAGCACGCTCGTCACGGGCTGCGCGTCGCTCACGAGCACCACGGGCTTGCGCGCGAGGCCCTCGAGGGAGCGCTGCGCCGGCGTCGCGGCGGGGTCCATGGCCACGCGGAAGAGGTCCTTCATGACGAGCACGCCGACGACGTTGTCGACCTGGCCGTCGTACAGCGGCACGCGCGAGTGGGCCTCCTCGTGGAGCCGCTTCACCGCCGCGTCGAAGGGCGTGTGCACGTCGAGCGACACGATCTGCGTGCGCGGCACCATGATCTCCTTCGCCGTCGTCTCGATCATGTCGATGACGTTCTGGAGCATCTCGCCGCTCGCCTTGTCGACGGCGCCGGACTGCTCCGCGGCCTCGACGACGTACTCGACCTCCTTCTCGGTCATCTCGGCGACGTGCTCCTGGCCCTGCTCCGCGAGCCATCGCTTCGCGGCGCGGCCGGCCACGGCCATGGGCTGCGCGATGGGCGCGAGCACCCAGCCGAGGGGACGCATCCACCCGAGGGCGAGGGGCGCGATCTGCCGCGCACGGTGCCGGCCGAGGGCCGCCGCGAACTCCGTCAGCAGCCCCGAGAACACCGCCACGCAGAGCACCCGAAGAACGATCTCCCAGGACTCCGCCGACGCCTGGTGACCCGCCCCGGTGGTGAGCGCCGTCGCGACCACCGGGCACACGACGCGCCCCGCGTGCAGCCGCGAGAACACGCGCTGCGGGTCCGCGAGGTAGAGGTCCAGCGAGCGCCCGCGGGGGCCGAGCTCGTCGCGCAGCGCGCGCATGCGGGCGTCGGGCAGCGCGGCGAGCGCCGACTCGATGAGCACCAGGACCCCGCCGAGCAGCAGCAATAGCGCCGCGCCGGAGAACGCGACCCATTCGAGGCTACTGCTCATTGCGTGATGGTCCGGCGGGCACAAGGGCCCCTCGCGCGCCGGGGGCGCCGGGGACGGAGCGACGGTAACACCCGCGCCGGGGCGGTCAAGGCAGCGCGTTGACGCTCCGGACCTTCCAGCGTACGCGGTCACCGCGAAGATGCTGACGACGCTGCAGGTGCGGGACCTGGCGATCATCGACGAGGTCGAGGTCTCCTTCGGGCGGGGGCTCAACGTGGTGACCGGCGAGACCGGCGCGGGCAAGAGCATCCTCATCGACGCGCTGTCGCTGGTGCTCGGCGCGCGCGCGTCGGCGGCGGAGATCGTGCGCACCGGCGCCTCGCAGGCCGAGGTCACGGCGGTGTTCACCGTGGCCGGCGACGAGGTGCGAAGGGCGCGCTTCGACGAGGCCGGCATCGCCTGGGACGACGAGCTCGTGGTGCGGCGCATCGTCGGCAGCGAGCGCACCGGCGGGCGCTCCAAGGCCTACCTCAACGGGCGCATGGTGAGCCTCGCGCAGCTCGTGGCGCTCACCGCGGGCCTCGCGGACATCACCTCGCAGCACGACCAGCAGACCCTCACGGACCCGGCGACGCACCTGCTGCTCCTCGATGCGTCGGCGTCGCTGGAGCCGGCGCGGGCTTCGATGGCGCGGGCCCACGCGGCGCTGGCCGACGCGACGCGGTCCCTCGAGGGCGTGCTGCGCGCGCTGCGCGACCGGGCCGACCGCGAGGACCTGCTGCGCTTTCAAGCCAAGGAGATCGACGGCCTCGGGCTCGTTCCCGGCGTCGACGACTCGTGGACCGCGGAGCGCGACCGGCTGCGTCACGCGTCGCGGCTCGCCGAGGGCACGGCGCGCGCCGAGGAGCTTCTGTACGCGCGCGACGGCGCGGTGCTCGACGAGCTCGGCGTCGTCGTCGACACCCTCGCGAAGCTCGCCCCCTTCGACGCCGCGCTGCAGCCCCCGCTGGACCTCGTGACGCAGGCGCAGACGCTGGTGCAGGAGGCCGCGCGGGAGATCGGCCGCTACGCCCGCGCCGTGCGCAGCAACCCCGAGCGCCTCGTCGAGATCGAGGACCATCTGCAGTCCCTCGGTCGCCTCAAGCGCAAGTACGGCGGCACCGTCGAGGAGGTGCTGGCCTTTCGCGAGCGCGTGGCGACGGAGCTCGCGGCGCTGGAGCAGGGCGAGGGCCGCGTCGCGGAGCTCGAGGGCTCCGTGGAGTCGGCTCGGGCGCGGGCGCAGTCCGAGGCGCGGGCGCTGCGCGAGGCCCGTCGCGTCGCCGCGGGGCTTCTCGGCGACAACATCGGCCGCGAGCTCGACGCGCTGGGCATGGGCGGCGCGCGGGTCATCGTCGAGGTCGCGCACGCGTCGCAGGGCGCGGCGGACCTCGTCGTCGACGGCGCGCGGCTCACGGCGTCGGGCATCGACCGGGTGGAGTTCCTCATCGCGCCGAACCGCGGCGAGGAGCCCCGGCCGCTGCGCAAGATCGCGTCGGGCGGCGAGCTCTCGCGATCGCTGCTCGCGGTGAAGCGCGTGCTCACCGACGTGGGACCGGAGACCTTCTACGTCTTCGACGAGGTCGACGCGGGCGTGGGCGGCGCCGTCGCCGAGGTCATCGGTCAGAAGATCCGGCAGGTCGCGACGCGGCACCAGGTGCTCTGCATCACGCACCTTCCGCAGATCGCGGTGTACGGCGACCGGCACCTCGTGGTGCGCAAGCGCGCCGTCGGCGACCGCACGCAGTCGACGGTGCACGGCCTCGACGACGCCGAGCGCGTCTCCGAGATCGCGCGCATGCTCGGCGGCATCAAGGTCACCGAGCGCACGCGCCAGGCCGCCGAGGAGATGCTGCGTGCCGCCGCGCGCTGAGCGTTCGCGCTTCGTCGGCGCCGCGCTCTGCGCCTTCGCGGTCGCCGCCTGCGGGTCCGTCGACGACCCCGCGACCACAGGCAGCCTCGACGCCGCCGCGGACGTTCCCGAGACCTCCTTCGATGGCGCCGCCGACGACGCCACGACGCACCCGGACGACGCTCCCGCGACGATGGACGCGCCCCGCGACGCCGCCCGGGACGCCCATGCCGACGCGCCCGACGACGCCCCGCGCGACGCCGCGGAGAACCACCCCGACGTGCCCGCACCCCCGCCCGACGCCGGTCCGACGGAGCCGAACTTCGACGCGATCCCCTGGAGCGAGCCGGGGCTCGGCGTGGCCTACCGCGACAGCGGCAACCCCCGCGGCGACGACGTCTTCATCGGCTACGCGGGCTACAACGTCACCGCCGACGCCGCGCGGGCGTGGGTGACGGCGCTCTTTCACGCGACGCTGCACGACCACGGCGTGCGCCACGTGTACGCGGTGCAGGGGCCTCGCGACGTGCTCTACGCCGCGCAGGAGATCGGCAACTCGCACCTCATCGCGCAGATGCTCCCGCGGCTGGTGCCCGGCGCGCGGGTGCTCGTGGCGGCGCACTCGAGCGGCGCCTACGTCGCGCACGAGCTCCTCGGGCAGCTCTTCGAGCGCGGCCTCGACCCGACGCACCTCACCGCCGGGCGCGTCAGCTACTGGGACCTCGACGGCGGGTCGTCGGGCTACGACGCGACCATCGCGGCCTCGGTGCACCACGGGTACTTCGTGTGGGCCGAGGCCGGCGCCGGCGGCACGCGCTCGCCGAACGCCAGCACCATGCTCGCCCTCGGCGCGGCGCACCCCGGCGCGGGCGGAGCGGTGCGCCTCGATACCGGCGGCGCGGGCTGCAACGCGGGCGCCGTGTGGTGCATGCACATGACCCTGGTGACCACGCGTCCGCACGACCCGGCGAACGCGAGCGCGGCGCTCGACTACGGGTCCTTCGACGCGACGCACCGGGTGCAGACGGCGTGGCTCGAGGCCACGGGCTACGGCGTCCCCTGAGGGGCGTCAGCGACGACGGCCGCCGCCGCCGATGGGCACGGCGAAGGCCGCCATGAAGGCGACCGTCCAGCCGATCAGGAAGACCACGAAGACGAAGAGCGCCACCGCCGCGCCGCCGCCGAGCGGTCCACCGCCGCCGAGGTTCGCCTCGAAGGCGAGATGGAAGATGTAGACGAGCAGCGCCATCACGGCGTTGCCCGCGGCGTTCATGTAGGCGGCGACGCGCTCCCAGTTCTCGTCGCGGCGCTCCGGCGCGAGCCAGAAGTCCTTGTTGGGGAGGTTGATCATCGACGTCGGCATCGACGCCATCGCGACGGGCAGGCCGAAGAACGACCCCGCCATGATCGCGAGGACGCCGGCGTAGAGGCCCACGAAGAGGTCCTTCGGCGCCCAGCCGTTGGGCGCCCCCGCGGCGTCGAAGTGCGATGCCACGCGCTCCGGGAGCAACGGATAGACGTGCGCGACCTCGAGCGCCGCCAACGCCAGGAGCACCACCGCGATGATCCGTTGAACCTTCATGGAGCCTCCGTTTCGGGACGCGCGCGAGGGTAGCACCGCCGCACCGTCGCAGGCTTGACACTGCTCCGACGGGACGCCTAGCGTGCCGCCACGATCGTGCGTCTCTCTGGAGCCCTCTTCGCCGCGGCTTGCATCGCCGCCCCCGGGGTCGCGAACGCGCAGCGTACCGATCCTGCGGCGGCCGCGCCGATGCCGATGCTGGCCGAGACGGCGCGCATCGTCGACGTGGTCGACTCCTTCGACGTCGGCAGCACGTTCAGCGTGCGCCTCACCGCGGGCTACCAGTTTCGCCGGCACGACGTGCGCGTCGCGCGGGAGCTCGGCGTGAGCCCGCCGTCGACGAGCCTCGGCGTCCCGCAGACGGCCAACGTGGTCGATGCGACGCACACGACGCACACCTTGCTCGTGGGCGCCGAGGTCGGCGTCTACCACGACCTCGCGCTGACCTTCGGGCTGCCGCTGGTGCTGTCCGACTCGCGCAGCCTGCGCCCGGTGAGCGGCCTGAGCAGCGCCAACGCCGCGACGCTGCTGGCCGACGGATGGAGCCAGGGCGCCGGCGCCGGGACCCCGACGTCGCTGTTCAATCCGCAGTTCGACTCGCCGGAGCGCTCGGGCATCGACCAGATCCGGCTGGGCGTGCAGTGGTCCATCTTCAACCAGCAGCGCAACCGCAACCGCCCGACGTGGACGCTCTCCTTCGAGTGGCGCCCGCCGGTGGGCGCGCAGCTCCGCCCGTGCCAGCAGACCGCCTCGGGCACCGTCTGCCCCGACGCCTCGAACATCCCCGCGATCCCCGCGTCGGGCACGGCGGCGCCGACGGTCGCCTCGCGCCCGAACGCGCCGGGCTCGAACCCGGGCATCTCCCGCGACGTGCACGGCGTGTTCTTCCAGACCATGGTCTCGCGGCGCCTCGGTTACCTGGAGCCGTATGCGGGCCTCGACGTGCTCGCCGAGTTCCCGGCCCGCGACAGCGCGTTCCACTACGCCGACACGCCCTACGGACAGCTCTCGAACTTTCCGCCCATCGTCGGGACGCTGACCATGGGCGCCGAGATCATCCCCTGGGAGAACCGCGAGACGTGGCAGCGCATGATCATCGACCTGCGCTTCCGCGGGCAGTATTTCTCGCCGGGGCGCGATTACTCGCCGCTGTATGACGCCCTGGGCACGTCGTCGAGCCGCCCGCTGCTCATGCCCGGGTGCCCGGCCAACGCGCGCGCGCCGGACGGCGCCTGCCAGCCCGAGCGCAACGTCTACTTCGACGGGCTCACCACCACGGGGTCGCACGTCGTGCTCGGCGGCAGCGCGACGGTGTCGGTGCAGCCGGCGAAGTTCCTGCGGTTCACCCTCGGCGGCGGGCTCGCGTGGACGTCGTCGTACCTGCTGACCAACACCGACGCGTGCAATCCGAGCCAGGTGCCCCCCGCGGCGCACCCGGAGTGGCAGGGCGGATGCACCGGCTCGAGCACCCCGGATCCGACGCACCGCACGGTCATCGACGCCGCGGGCAACCGGTTCCGCACCACCAACGACCTGACCTGGGACTTCTTCGCCGCCATCGCGCTCACCCCGCGCGTCTGGTGAGCCCGTCGCACAATCTGCGCAACCCCGCGAAACCTTGACGACAAGGCGACACGTGCGGTTCCTTTCGCGGGCATGGGAACGCACGTGCTCGTCGTCGATGACTCGTCGGTGGCGCGGAAGATCCTGATCCGCGCCTTCCCCCGCGACTGGGTCGTGGAGATCGCGCAGGCGGCGGACGGAGCGCAGGCGCTCGAGGCCTACCGGGCGCGGCGCCCGGACGTGATCTTCCTCGACCTCAACATGCCCGTGATGGACGGCTACCAGGTGCTCGAGGCGCTTCGATCGGAGACCAACGTCCCGCCCATCGTCGTGCTCACCGGCGACATCCAGCCCATCGCCGAGGAGCGCGTGCGGGCGGCCGGCGCCGTGGCGTTCCTGAAGAAGCCCCTCGCCGAGGGCGTGCTCGCCGGGCTCCTCGACGCGCACGGTCTCCGATGAGCGCCTCGATGGAGTTCAGCGCCGATCAGCTCGACGCCCTCCGCGAGATCGTGAACATCGCCATGGGACGCGCCGGCGACCGCCTCGCTCGGCTGCTCGGCTGCTTCATCGAGCTGCCGGTGCCCATCGTGCGCTTCGTCGACGCGCCGGACGTGCGCGAGGCGATCCGCTCGATGGTGCGCATCGACGGCGACGTCACGGCGGTGCGCCAGGCCTTCTCGAGCGTCGCGCCGGGCGAGTGCATCGTGATCTACGGCGACGCGAGCGTGCACGAGCTCGGCGACCTCGTGGCGAGCGACGCGACGGAGGCGGGGGCCCCGAGGAACGAGGTGCTGCTGGAGATCACGAACCTCCTGGTGGGCGCCTGCGCGGGCGGCATCGGCGAGCAGCTCGGCCAGGAGCTCAGCTACTCGGCGCCGTCGATCATCGTCGCGAACGCGCGCATCGACGAGGTGCTCGACCCCGCGAACGTCCCGTGGCGCACGGCGCTGCTCCTCGAGGTGAACTTCCGCATCGAGGGACGGACGTTCCTCGCGCACATCCTGATGTTCTGGCCCGAGTCGGCGGTCTCGAGGGTGCGGGAGAGCCTCGACGGGTTCCTCGCAGACCTCGGATGACCGCGCCCGTCGACGCCGCGGCGCTGGCGCAGCTCATCGTCGAACGCGTGGCGGTGGGCGTCTTCACCGTCGACGAGCGCTGCACCCTGGTGCAGTTCAACCGGTTCATGGAGCAGCACTCCGGCGTCGCGGCCTCGGCGGTGCTCGGACGGAACCTCTTCGAGTGCTTCCCGGAGCTTCCGCGGCGGTGGCTCGAGCAGAAGATCCGCGGGGTCTTCGTGCTGCAGAACTTCGCGTTCTCGTCGTGGCGGCAGCGCCCGTACCTCTTCGCCTTCGCGCACAACCGCCCGGTCACCGGCAGCGTCGACCGCATGCAGCAGGACGTGACCTTCGTGCCCGTGAAGGGTCCCGACGGCGCCGTCATCGCGGTGTGCGTGACCATCACCGACGCCACGGACGCCTGCCTCTCCGAGCGGGCCTCGGAGCAGGCTTCGGCGAAGCTCCGCGAGGCCCTCGCCGAGGTCGAGAAGCTCAGCGTCCGCGACGGCCTCACGGGGATCCTCAACCGCCGCGCGCTCGACATCCGCATGCGCGACGAGTTCGCGCGCTTTCGCCGCTACGGCTCGCCGCTCTCGCTCGCGATGCTCGACGTGGACCACTTCAAGCGCGTCAACGACACGCACGGCCACCTCGGCGGCGACGAGGTGCTGCGTCGCGTCTCTGCCCTCGTGGCCGCGGAGATCCGCGACGTCGACATCCTCGGGCGCTACGGCGGCGAGGAGCTCGCGATGGTGCTCCCAGCGGTGGACGCACGCGGCGCCGCGGTGGTGTCGGAGCGCGTGCGCCGGGTCATCGAGGCCACGCCCATCGCGTTCATGGACGCGACGATCACCGTCACCGTGAGCATCGGCGTCACCGAGGCGCGGCCCGCGACGACGGACGTGAACGGGCTCATCGCCGAGGCCGACGAGGCGCTCTACGCTTGCAAGCGCGGCGGGCGGAACCGCGTGCACGCCTTCGGGGCCGACCCGAACTGAGCTGGCCCCGCTACGGCCCCCGCCCGCCGAGGCAAGCCTTCGGGGGACCGCCGTCCTGCGCGATGACCTGGCACGTGGTGCCGGGGCGGCAGTCACCGTCGACCTCGCAGCTTCGCAGGCACCGGCCTCCGACGCCGCCGTCGAGGGCCGAGGTCGCCACCGTCAGGCCGCAGAACGAGAAGACGCCGGGGCAGTCCGGGTCCGCGGCGCACGGCAGCGTGCAGAGCGGAACCGACGCGTCGAGGCTGCGCCAGCCCACGCTCTCGCACCGCAGGCCGAGGCCGCAGACGTCGCCGGGGCTGCAGCGCGCGTAGCTCAGCGGAGCCTCGGCGGGCGCCTGGCACGCGGCCACCGCGAGCGCGACGAGCATCGGAAGCAGCCGGCGGTCAGCCACGGCTCAGCACCACGCGGGTGATCTCGCCGTGCGTGCGGAGACGCATCGGCGGACCCCAGTAGCCCGTGCCCTCGGAGACGTAGGCCCAGGTGTCCTTCACGCGATGCAGGCCGCCGACGATGGGCTGGTCGAGGGCGACGAGGTACGAGAACGGCCAGATCTGTCCGCCGTGCGTGTGGCCCGAGAGCACGAGCCCGACACCGAGCGACGCGGCCTCGGCGACGGCCTTGGGCTGGTGCGCCAGCAGGATCACCTCGCGCGACGTGTCGCGGCCCGCCAGCGCCCGCGGGAGGTCGGCGCCGTGGCCGTGGCCGAGGCGGTGCGCGGACCAGTCATCGACGCCGGCGAGGTCGATGCGCGCGTCGCCCTCGCCCACGGTGACGTGCTCGTTGCGCAGCACGCGCACGCCGTGGCGCTGCACCTCGGCGATCCACGCGTCGACGCCGGAGTAGTACTCGTGGTTGCCGGTGACGAAGAACACGCCGTGCTTCGCGCGCAGGCCGGCGATGGGCGCGACGTGGTGGCCGAGGGCGTCGACGGAGCCGTCGACGAGGTCGCCGGTGATCACCACGACGTCGGCGTCGAGCTCGTTCACCTGCGCCACCATGGCCTCGATGAACGCGCGGTCGATGGTGGGTCCGACGTGGATGTCGGTGAGCTGCACGACGGTGAAGCCCTCCATGGACGGGTGCAGCTTCGCGAGGGGCACGCGCACCGTGCGCACGACGAGGCGCGCGAGGGCGGTGTGCACCGCCAGGGCCGACGCGAGGAGCCCGACGCCGCCGGCGCCGAGGGCCACCGCGCGGGCGAAGAATTGCCGGCGCGCCGGGTCTCGCAGCATGCCCGCAGCGGAGAGCGCGACGCCCGCGAGCTCGCCCAGGAGCAGCAGCGAGAACAGCAGGAACGCCGTGCCCATCCACACGAAGACGATCCACGCGAAGGGCGTCACGATGGCGCGCGGCAGGGCGCGGGAGAACACCATCGTCACGGGGATCGCGAGGCCCAGGGACATGAGCAGCACGGCGCCGCCGCGGGTCCACGGCGCGGGCCAGAGCGGGTCGCGGAAGAGCCGCGCCCACAAGAAGTGGTGCAGCCCGAAGACGACCAGCGAGATCGCGACGGCGAAGAGGGCGAGCTGCCACAGGCGCATGAAGGTCCCGATGCGATACGACGGCTCGGGCGCCGCGTCGATGTGCTAGACGCTGCGGCGTGCGACGCGCGGCCCTCGACGCCCTCCTCGCCGACGCCGACCTGCGCGCGCTCGACGCCATCGCGCCGGCCTTCGACCCCCTCGAGGTGCTGGCGACGACGCGCAAGGAGCGCCCGCACACGCAGTTCCTCGCATGGTTGTTGGAGCCGTCGACGGTGCGCCCCGGCGCCGCCCACGGCCTCGGCGTCGCGGTCCTCGACGCGGTGCTGCGCCGCGCCCTCGGCGCCGTCGAGGCGCTCGCGGGGACGGTGACCCCCGCGGGACCGTTCGCGGGCTTCGACGCCGCGACGGTGCGCGTCTTCCGCGAACAACCCCTCGCCGACGGCGTGCGCGCGCGGGCGCCGGACCTTCGCGTCGAGGGCACGGACCGCGGCGGCCGTCGCTGGGCCGTGCTGGTCGAGAACAAGGTCGACGCCGCCGAGGGCGACGGACAGCTCGCGGCCTACGCAGCGTGGCTGCGCGCGCAGGGCTCCGGCGTCCACACCCTGCTCGTCTACGTGACGCCGGACCGACGGCGTCCGCGGGCTTCGTTGGGTGGCGTGGCGACGGCGTGCCTCGCGTGGAGCGACGTGCTGGGCGCCGCGCACGAGGCCGTCGACGTCGCTCGGCGCGCGCGTCCGTCGGTGGCCCTCGATTTCGCGGCGCTCACCCTCGACGCGCTGCGCATGCGCTTCGGCGGCCACGACGCGGCGCGGGCCCTCGTGGCGCGGCTCCACGCGACGCACGCCCGCGAGGCCGCGCGCTGGGCATCGCTCACGCCCGACGACCCGGCCTGGGACGACGCGCACGCGGCGGCGCCCAACGCGCTGTGGCACCTGCGCACGCTGCGTCCGCAGGCGGCGGGCTTCGCGCGGGGGTGGTCCGCACGCGTCGCGGCGGCGTGGAACATGGGGTACCCCGACGCTCCGGCCCTCACCGCGGGCGCGCCGAGCGTGCGCCAGCCGACGCTCGCGGCGTGGCACGTCGCCGGGGTCACCGACGCGTGGTCCGTGCACCTCGTCGCGACCGGCGCGCAGGAGACCGGGCACGCGCGGCCGAAGCTCTGGCTGGCGCTCTTCGCGCCGAACGCGACGGTGGCGCAGACGCTGGCGGCGCGCGACCTCGACGACGCCGTCGCGGCGCTTCCGGCCGACGTGCGCGCGGTCATCGTCGAGGCGGCACCGACGGGCGCCGACGGGGGCGCGTGGCGATGGCTGCGCGTCGGCACCGTCGTGGATCTTCCGCGCGGCTGGGCCCTCGACGACGACGCGGCGCGCGTGGCGGCGGCGGCCCACGGAGCCTTCGGAGCGCTCCTCGCGGCCGTCGGCGTGGCGGGGCGAGACCCGGCGCGCGCGCGCTACTCCCCGGCCCGGGACGACTCGCTGTTCCGCCCCACG
>CAIMWA010000294.1 GCA_903845045.1 uncultured delta proteobacterium
ATCCTCGGTCGGCTGAACAGCACCGACGGCTTCGTTCCGTCGAACCTCGCGCAGTACGACCTCGTGCGGCAGGCGTTTCGGGCCACCCGCGACGAGCGCACCCGCACGCACGCCGGGCGCTTCGACGACCCGCGGTCGATGCAGATCTTCACGGCGCTGCTGCTGGCGACGGGGCTCCTCGGGGCGGGCGTGCTGCGGCGGCGTCCGCGGGCGCAGCGCTGGGCCGTGGCGGGGCTCTTCGTCGTGGCGCTGGGCTGGGCGGCGGCGGCGGCGCGCATCCCCTTGAGCGACTTCTTCAAGGGCGGACGCGACATCGCGACCTTCGTGCGCGGCATGTTCCCGCCCGATCGCCGGGTCGTCGCCGAGGTGCTCGAGGCCACGGTGCTCACCATCCGCCTCGCCCTCGTCGGAACGGTCGCGGGCGTTCCGCTGGCCCTCGCGCTGGGGCTCTTCGCGGCGGAGAACGTCACGCCGTCGGGCCTCGTGCGCCGCGCAGCCCGGTTCTTCTGCAACCTGAACCGCTCCATCGACCTGCTCATCGTGGGATTGATCCTCGTGAGCGCGTACGGACCGGGCGCGTTTCCGGGCGTCGGAGCGCTGGCGATCCACACCGTCGGATCGCTCGGCAAGCAGTTCTACGAGACCCTCGAGACCATGGACCCGGGCCCCGTGGAGGCCATGCGCAGCGTCGGCGCGACGCAGTTGCAGGTGCTTCGCTGGGGCATCTGGCCGCAGTTCACGCCGCACTTCATCTCGCAGGCGTTGTTCCGCTTCGAGCTGAACGTGCGCGGCGCGGTGGTGCTCGGGCTCGTCGGCGCCCAGGGCATCGGGTTCCTGCTGCAGACGTACATGCGCGGGGCCGAGTACGCGAAGGTCACCGTGGTCATCGCCGCCGTGGTGGCGCTGGTCATGGCCCTCGACGCGGTGTCGTCGCGGCTGCGTCGCAGCGCCGCGTAGTCCGCTCAGCCCGCCGCGAGCACGTCGACGAGGCCCATGGCCTCGACGGCCTCGGCCACGGTGCCCAGGTGCACCTCGCTCCACACCGGGAGCGGTCCGAGCACGGGCACGCCGAGGCCCAGGTCGCGAAGCTCGTCGACGTGCGAGACGCCCCCTGGACCAGGCGATCCGTTGGCCACCACCGCCGCCACCGGGAGACCCCGCGCGCGGGCGGCCTCGAGCGACAGCCGGGTGTGGTTGATCGTTCCGAGGGCGTTGCGGGACACGAGCACGAGGGTGGCGCCGACGGCGCGCGCGAGGTCTGCGAAGCTGTGCGTCGCGTCGAGGGGAACGAGCAGCCCCCCCGCTCCTTCGACGACCACCCAGGGTGCGTCGAGGGCGTCGATGTGCGCGCGCAGCCCGTCGAAGGTGTGCTTCACCCCTTCGCGTCGCGCCGCGCTCCATGGCGCTGCGGGCGTTCGGTAGCGCACCGGACAGATGGCCCCGAGGTCCCCGCCGCCGGCCGCGCGGTGCAGCGCGAGGGCGTCGTCGGGGCGGTCGAGGTCGTCGCAGCCGGTCTCCACGGGCTTCACCGGGAGCACCGTCTCGCCGCGGTCGCGCAGGGCCCGGACGATGCCCGTAGCGACGACGGTCTTTCCGACGCCGGTGTCGGTGCCGCCGACGAAGATCACCCTTCGCATCGCAGCACCTCGCCGAGGCAGCGCGCGAACGCTCGGATCTCCATGGGGTCGTGGGCGGCGCTGACGGTGACACGGAGCCGGGCCGTTCCTTCGGGCACCGTCGGCGGGCGAATGGGGTGCACGAACCACCCCGCCTCGAGGAGCCGAGCGCTCACCCTCGCCGTGCGGGCATCGTCGCCCAGCACCACCGGCACGATGGGAACCTCGGGGTGCCCGTGCGTCGCGCTCACCCCGTGCTCGCCGAGGGCGTCGCGCAGCACGGCGATGTTGCGGCGCAGCCTGGGCAGGAGCTCCGGATCGTCGCGGAGCACGCGCAGCGCCTCGCGGGCGGCGGCCACGGGACCGGGGGGCACGCCGGTGGAGAAGATGAAGCTCCGGCTGTGGTTCCAGAGCCATGGGCGCAGCGAGGGGCCGCCGACGAGGGCCGCACCGCCGGCGCCGAGGGCCTTGCCGAAGCCGAGCATGCGCACGTCGGGTGGAGGCGCTCCGACGGAGCTCCGGGTTCCGCCGGGACCGAGCACCCCGAAGGCGTGGGCCTCATCGACGTAGCGGTGGGCGTCGAACGCGGCGGCCAGCTCGGCGATGGCGTCGAGCGGGGCGAGGTCGCCGTCCATGCTGAAGAGGCCTTCGGTGACGATCCATCGACGGCGGGCGCCGCGGCTGCGGGCCAGAACGTCGCGCAGCGCGGCCATGTCGTTGTGCGCGAACACGGCGACGGTGGCGCGCCCGAGGCGCATGCCGTCGATGAGGCTGGCGTGGTTCAGGGCGTCGGAGCACACGACGTCATCGGGCCCGAGCAGCGCAGCCAGGGCTCCCACGTTGGCGGCGTAGCCCGAGGTGC
Source organism: uncultured delta proteobacterium (assembly GCA_903845045.1). Lineage (GTDB taxonomy): Bacteria > Myxococcota_A > Polyangia > Polyangiales > SCUS01. The sequence continues at coordinate 2,479 of CAIMWA010000294.1, forward strand.
ACAGCAGCGCCGTCGAGGCTCCGGCGACCTCGGCCACCTCGGCCTCGACCTCGTCGTGCAGGGTCAGATTTCCGGAAATGAGACGGGACGCGCCGGTCCCGCTACCGTGGCGTGTCGTGACCTCGTTGGCCGCGCGAAGGAGCGCCGGGTGATGCCTCAGTCCAAGGTAATCGTTGCCGCAGAGCACCGTGACGGTGCGCGATCGGAGCCGCGCATGCGTGGCGTCTTCGTACGCGAGGGCGTTGGGTGTGCGGAGCCGGGCAGCGTCCTCGAGCGCCCGGAGATCGTCGTCCATCCAGCCCATGGCGCCGGGGGCATAGCGCATCGGGCTGGACGGTGGAGGAGTGTTTCACGTGAAACACTCGCGGTGCTGGCCCTGACCCTGGCCGGGTGCCCGCGACGTCCGCCGCCGCCGACCCCCGCCCCGGTGGTCGCTAGCGCGGACACCGCCTCGCACGCCGACGACGCCGGCCCGGCCCCTCCCCCCGCTCCGGCCACCACGGACCGTTGGACCCGGGCGTACACCAACGACCCGCTGCGTCCCGAAGAGAGCCGCAGCCTGATGGCCGAGGTGGCCGTGCGCGATGGCGACGGCGCGGCGCTGACCCTCGGGCGACGCACGCCCCTCGACGGGCTCCCCGCGGTGCTCGGAACGCTCCCCCCGCAGCGCCTCGACGCGTTCCTTCGCGGGATCACCGGGAGGCCGCTGGGGGCCCTGGCGATGCCGCCGTCGTGGCGCGCGCGCTGGGCCCAGGAGCCCGCTTCGGTGCCCCTCGGAACGATCTTCGGACGCAACGCCATGTCCCTCGAGGCCCCGGCGGCGGCGGTCGTGCAGTCCATGCTCCTCGACGGCGACGTGGAGCATCAGGTCGCCGGCGCCCGGGCGCTGCAGAACGCCAGCGTGGCCGTGCCGCCGGTGGCGAGCCTGCTGGCGCTGCACCCGGTGGCCTTTCCCATCGCGGTGCGCTCCCTCGCCCAGCGCGGGGGCGTCACGACGACGGTGTGGCTGAACCTGCTCGCCGCCCTCGGAGCGCGGGTGCAGAACAACCCCCGAAGCTGGGGCGGCGCGTGGCTGGCCCTGCTCGAGTCGATGCCGCCGGACGACCCGGCGCTGCGGGCCTCGCTGACCGCGCTCGAGCCGTCGCTCTCGACGCTGGAGCTCACACCCGCCCCGGTGCAGGCCGCCTGGCGCTGCGCCCTCGCGCTGCACCTCGACCGCTTCGACGCCGGACGCCGCACCGAGACCTGCGCCACCGGCGACGAGGCCTGGCGCGTCGTGGCCACCCTCGCCGAGCGGGCCCGTCCCCCGATGCCGCCGGCGCAGCTCGCCCAGACCCTGCGCGACCTGCTCCCCCGGGCGGGATCGGAGCCCCGCGCCATCGAGCCCATCGCCGAGGCGGCGGCCCTCTTGCCCGCCGTGTACGCGCGTCCGCTCTTCGCGACGCTCGCCGGGCAGCGGGACCCAGGGGTGCTCGCGGCGCTGCTCGGAGCCATGCAAGCCCACCCGGAGCACGCCCGCGCCATGGCCCCGGCCGCGCTCTCGCAGCTCCTGCAGGCCCCCTTCGACCTGCCCGAGCCGGTCTCCCTCGAGGCCCGATTGCACGCCGTGGCGCTGCGACGAGACCTGCACCTCACCGGCGCGTCGCCGGAGACCACGGTGCGCGCGCTGCGGCAGGCCGCCGAGCCCGACGCGGGCATCGGTCCTGCCGACGGGGTGCTGGCGCCGGCGGCGGGTGCGGGGACCTGGGTGTTGCACACGACGGCGGGGACCATTCGCATCGCCCTGCGCGCCGACACGGCGCCCGAGGCGCTGCGCGTGCTCGCCGACGCCACCCGCGCTGGGACTTACGCCCACACGGTGTTTCATCGCGTGGTGCCGGGCTTCGTGGCCCAGGGCGGCGACCCCCGGCACGACGGCTACGGCGGAACCACCCGCATCGTGACGACGGAGCTCTCGGGAGCCCGCTTCGAGCGCGGCGCCGTGGGCGTGGCCCTCGCCGGCCTCGACACCGGCGGCATGCAGTTCTTCATCACCCTCGCCGACGCCCCGCACCTCGACGCGCGGTACCCCTACCTCGGCCAGGTC
>CAIMWA010000295.1 GCA_903845045.1 uncultured delta proteobacterium
CGGGCAACCGCAGCACCGTCGCCCTCGCGTCGGACTGCGTGACGCCGCTCGCCGTCACGGACTTCTGGGAGCAGTACCATCTCGCCAACGGCGCCGCGGCGCCCGCGTCGTGTGCGGTGCGCACCGGGTCGACGCCCTCGCGCGGGGCCGGAGCCTTGGTCGCTGCGGCCGTCATCGCGTTCGCCGCGCGCCGTCGGCGTTCGCGCGGCCGGCGAGCGCGCTGATCACCGGGTGGGGGGTGTGCTCCCCCCTTTGACGCCGCGTCGCGCGAGGCGCTCCCATGCCGCTCATGGGCACCTCCCGTCGCGTCGCGTCGATCGCGTTCACCGTCACCCTCGCGGGGTGCTTCGCCGGCGCCGCGCCCGACGAACCCGCGCAGGCCGTGAGCGCCATCACCCTCGCCGTCTGCAGCGACGGCTCCATCCGCGGCGCCGCGCCCGCCGACGCCGCGCCCATGCTCGACCGGGCCTTCGACTGGATCCACCGCGCGATCCCGTACTGCCAGTGCGTGAGCGGCGCCGTCGGCGGCTACCGCACGGACTGCTCGGGCTTCGTGTCGATGGTGTGGAGCCTCCCGGCGCCCGGGCACACCACCTACAGCTTTGCTGGCGGCCCCTGGGACGACCACGCCGCCGTGCGCATCGGCATGGCCGCGCTGGTCACCGGCGACGCGCTCAACTACCCGGGCGTTCCGAGCGCAGGCACCGGCCACGTGGTGCTCTTCGGGGGCTGGCTCGACGACGCGCACACGCGCTTCTGCTCCCTCGAGGAGTCGCACACGGGAACGCCCGCGCGGGTCATCGTGCGCAGCGTCGATCCGGCCTACCTGCCGATGCGCCTCGCGACGCGGCAGAGCTGCGCCGCGCACTGCGAGGGCACGGTGCTCGTCGGCAGCGACTGCGGCCGCGGCGACTGCGGCGCCTTCGGCTCGCGCTGCGTGCAGGACGCCCTCGGCGCGCGCTGCGCCTTCGCGTTCTGCCCGGACACCGGCGAGCGCGACGTCTGCTGGAACGGCTCGCACGTCGGTCACTGCAGCAACGGCGCGCTCACGTCGCAGGGGGACTGCGCGACCTACGGCGCCCGCTGCGTCGCCGACGGCGCCGGCGCGCGCTGCGTCTTCGCGTTCTGTCCGCCCAGCGGCGACACCGACGTCTGCTGGAGCGACACGCACATCGGGCACTGCAGCAACGGAGCGCTCACGTCGCAGGGCGACTGCGCCGCGTACGCGTCGTTCTGCTCCACGCGCACCGGCGTCGCGCGCTGCGAGTCGGTGTTCTGCGTCGCGAACCACGACGACGTCCCGGTGGCCCACGACGGCTGCTGGATCACCGGCGGCGACCTGCTCCACTGCGACGCCCACGGTGCGCCGACGCGCACCGCGTGCCCTGCGGGGCAGGCGTGCTCCATGGTCGGCGGCGCGCACTGCGAGGCCTCGCGCTGCCCCGCCACCGGCGAGCAGGAGATCTGCGCGAGCGCCACGACCATCGGCCACTGCTTCAACGGCTCGGTGATCGACCCCCGCCCCTGCGGTGCCAACGCGCTCTGCTCGACGCTCAGCGGAACGCCCCCGCACTGCGTGTCGACGGTGTGCGTGCACGACGCCAACGAGGTCCCGGCGCAGCGCCCGGTGTGCCTCGCCGACGGACGCATCGCGCAATGCGACGGCGACGGCGTGCTGCTCCCGGCGACGTCGTGCCCGACGGGTACGCGCTGCGTCGAGGCCACCGGCGGCGACGTGCCCGGCGCACGCTGCGTGCCCGATGTCGTCGACGCGGGAGCGGCCCCCGATGCGCCCGCGAGCGCCGACGCGGGGTCCGGTGCCGACGTCGCGACGATCACCGCCGACGCGGGCGTCGCACCCGACGGTGGGGCTTCCGTCGAGGCCGGCATCACAGGCAACACGCTCGTCTCCGGCGGCTGCTCCACGGGGCGCGGCGGCGCGAAGGGCTCCCTCGCGTGGGTCGTCGCGGTCGCACTGCTCGGCCTGCGACGGCGCAGGTGCTGCGGTTCGAACGACGCAGTCATGCACGGTTTGCGTTGACAGCCTCGCGGGCCTCGGGTTCAACCTCGGGGCTGGGTAGGACAACCAGGAGGACCTCATGGCCCGCGACGAACGGACTGCACCGAAGACCCTTACGCTCACGGCGGACGACATCACCGACAGTCCTTCCGTCGGTCGGCGGTCCGCGCTCGCCGCGGTGGGGGCCCTGGTGGGCGCCGCCGTCGGCGTGGTGGTGCTCGCACCCTCGGAGGCCGAGGCCTGCCGCCGGCAGACCGGGCGCACGGACTCGGACTCGGGCAATGGCGCCGACGGTGTGAACCGCGGCCACACGGGCATGACCGACAGCGACTCCGGCGACGAGGCCAACTGCGGCCGCGGTCGCGGAGGGCGCGCGGCGCCGCGTCGCAGCGGCAACTGCACCGACTCGGACTCGGGCAACGGCGCCGACGGCGCGGGCCACGGTCGCAACTGCGGCGGCGCGCCGCGTCGTCGCTGCACGGACTCCGATCCGAGCGACGGCGTCAACCACGGCCGCCACTGCTGAAGCGCCCGATGGGCGATCGCTTCCCTTCGCTGGCGCACCTCATCGCGCCGCACCCGCTCGAAGACTTCCTCGCGAACCACTGGGAGCAGCGGTACCTGCACGTGCGCGCGCAGGACGGCGTGCGCCGCGACGGCATGCTGGACCTCGCGGCCATCGACGCGATGCTCACCGGGCGGCTGAACCGCCACCCGGGCATCACCGTGGTGAACGCCAAGAGCCCGGTGGAGGCCGCGGACTACGCGGGTGAGAGCGACGACATCGACCCGATCCGCCTCGCGAAGCTCTTCGGCGGCGGCGCGACGATCATCGTGAACAACCTCGACCAGCTCGCGCCGGACGTGCGCGGGCTGCTCGCGAAGCTCGAGTGCGAGCTCGGCATCCACGTGCAGGCGAACCTGTACATGACGCCGGGCGGCGGCGCGCAGGGCTTCGCGGCGCACTACGACAGCCACGACGTCATCCTCGTGCAGTGCGTGGGCGCCAAGCACTGGCGGCTCTACGACAGCCCCAGCGGTCTCCCGATGCGCGGCGAGCGCTTCGACGCCAAGGCGACGAAGGCCGGCGCGCAGACCGCGGAGCTGCTGCTTCAGCCCGGCGACGTGCTCTACATCCCGCGCGGGCTCAGGCACGACGCGGTGGCCGTGGGGGATCAGCCGTCGATCCACGTGACCGTGGGGTTCCATGCGTTCCGCTGGAGCGAGGTGCTGCTCGAGGCGCTGGCGGCGGTGGCCATCGACGACCCGTCGCTGCGCGCGGGCGTGCCGCTGGGCACCTTCGGCGCCCGAGGGACGACCGATGACGTGGCCGCGACGCTGCGCGCGAAGGCCTTGGCGGCGGCCGCGGCGATGCGCTGGGAGGCCGTCGCTCCGCGCATGCGCTCGCAGTTCGAGGCCGAGCACAAGGAAGAGCTGCGCGGGCTCGTGGCCGACGCCGTGGCGACGCTGGGTCCCGACAGCCGCTTCGTGCGGCGTGCGGGGGCGCGCACCGCCGTCGACGTGGGCGACACGCGGCTCACGCTGACGGTGAACGGGCGCAGCACCGAGTGGCCTGCGGCGGTGGCGCCGATGCTCCGCGCGGCGCTCGAGGCCGACGGCGTCTTCGACATGACGGCGCTGGGCGACGAGCTCGACGACGCCGGCAAGGTCACCATGCTCCGCCGGCTGCTCGCGGAAGGGGCGCTCACGCTCGCGCGGTGATGGCCCGGGGTACAGTCCTGTCTCTCGTCGCGCTCGCCGCACCGCTCTTCGTGGGTTGCTCGGACACGCCGTCGACGAACACCTTCGACGCATCGGCGCGCGACGCGTCGGCACGGGACATCACCACGGCGGACCTGCCCGCCGCCGACGTGCCAGCGACGATGGAGCCAACGCCGGTCGTTCCCGTGGGCATCGACGCGTTTCGGCAGATCGCGCGCATGCCCGTGGTCCGCATCGGCACGCGCACGTACCTGCGCAGCACCTACGACCGCACGGGTGGCAACGAGGGCGCCGACGCGAGCCATTTCCTCCGTGAAGAGCGCTCCGATTTCAACGTCACGCTGGACGTCGAAGGCCAAGGGGCGCTGGATTTCGTGCGCACCAACCACTGGCACGGGAGCCCCTGGCACTACGGCGTCGACGGCATGGACCAGGTCGTCACCGAGTCCTCCACCGCCGATCCGGACCACCCCGTCGCGGGGAGCATCTTCCTGCCGTCGGCGCCGCTTCCGAGCCCGCTCACGTGGACCTGGTCGACGACGCAGGGCGCCGATCTCAACTGGGTCCCCATCGAGTTCCAGCGTTCGCTGACCCTCGGCTACGGGCGGACGCATTACGGCACCGGGTATTACATCTTCCAGTCGTTTCCGAAGGACGCGACGAACCTCACGCACCCGTTGCACACCTGGGATGGCCGCACGCCGCCGTCGCAAGACGTCCTCGACCTCTTGAATGCCGCCCATGCGGGGGCCGCCAGCGTCCGACCATTTCTCCATGGCGACACCGATGCGACGGGCACCGCGGCGCTTCCCGCTTCCGGGAGCGTGCGGCTCGCGGACCTCGCGGGTCCTGCCGTCATCCGGCGCCTCTCGTTGAGCGTCGACCCCGCCCGCGCCGTGGACCTCGGCCGCGCGACGATCCGCATCACCTGGGACGACCGCTCGCGGCCCTCCGTCGAGGCGCCCATCGCCCTGTTCTTCGGGGCTGGAACGCTATTCTCGCGAGACCCCGCGGCGCTGCGGGGGGCGGGCATGGTCCGCGGGCTGTTCTCGTCCATCGCCGTCGTCGATGGGGCGATGGTGCTCGAGTTCCGCGCGCCGATGCCGTTCTTTCATCACGCCGTCGTCGAGCTCGTGGGCAACGGCGTCGCGATTCCCGACATTCACTGGCTCGCGAGCACCAGCGCGTGGACCGACTCCCCGACGGTCACCGGGTACCTCCACGCGACGTACGTCGACCACACCGCACCGATGCCCGGCCGCGATCTGGTCTTTCTCGACACCGTCGGCGCCGAGGGCGAGCGCGACTGGTGCGGCCTGTTCTTCGGCACGTCCTTCGTCTTCTCCGATCGCGCCGAGCTCACGACGCTCGAGGGCGACCCGCGCTTCTTCTTCGATGACTCGCAGACCCCGCAGGCGCAGGGCACGGGCACCGAGGAGTGGGGCGGCGGCGGCGACTACTGGGGCGGCGTGACCATGAGCCTGCCCCTCGCGGGCCACCCCACCGGCGCCCCGTCGCCGGGCGCTGCGATGAACGCCGAGGACCAGATCGAGTCGGTGTATCGCTTCCTCGTCGCCGACGCGTTTCCCTTCGGGCGCAACGCGCGCATCCAATTCGAGCACGGCGGCGAGGACGACTCCGCGGAGCACTATCGTTCGGTGACGTACTGGTACGGCCGCCCCGGCGCGTGCCTCGTTCCCACGGACCATCTCCACGTCGGCGACGCCGCCGACGAGGCGCTCCATCGGTATGTCGCCACGGGCACCACCGCCGTCGACACGCTCACGTCGCGCTACGAGCTCGGCGTCGACACGCTGCCCAACGGGACCGTGGTGGTCCCGACGAGCACGGACACCGGGCGGCACACCGTGGGCGCGACGGTGTTCACCGTGGCCATCGATCCCTTGAACCGCGGCGTGCTGCTGCGCCGTACGTTGGATTACGGATATCCCGACCAGCGCGCGGAGATCTTCGTCGCCGACGACGTGCCCGACGGCGCCTTCGAGAGCGCCGGCATCTGGTACACGGCGGGGTCGAACCGGTGCGTGCAGAGCAACCCCGCGGCGGAGCTCGGCGCCGTCGAACCCGCGGTGCAGACGTCGAACCGGCGCTGGCGCGACGACGAGTTCCTGCTTCCGGCGAGGCTCACGGCGGGGCGCAGCGCGATTCGCGTGCGGGCCGTGTGGTCGCCGATGCCGCACCCGCTCACGCCGGGCGCCGCGGCCCTCCCGTCGGCGTGGAGCGAGTATCGATATACGGCGTATTCGTATCGGTTGTGAGGGTGTTGCGGAGATCGCGTGCGACACGATCTTCTCCCCACGGATAGAGGATGATCTTTCCCTCGAGCCCGCCCGCCTCGAGGCGCCGGTGCGCGTTGGCGACGCCGTCGAAGCCGATGCGGTCGGCGATGCGGGGATGGATCGTGCCTGCCGCGAGCATGGACAGAAGCCTCGCGAGGTCGGCGCGGTACCAGTCCGGGTGGCTCTTGCGCATTGCATTGATCGAATAGAAGCGCGCCGAGCGGTCGCGTCCGAAGGCGTGCCAGAGCTGGAGCCGGAGCACCCACCATCCGAGCACCGCCATCGGGGTCCCCTTCGCGGCCCCGGACGTGCAGCCGTAGGCTACGAGCGTTCCGCCCTTGGCCACGCATTCCCAGGACCGCTCGAAGCCGTCCTCGCCGATGCCATCGAAGACGACGTCGAAGCCGTCGGCGCGCAGCGTGCGGCAGTCGACCCGGTAGTCCACGGGGGTGGCCCCGGCGGCGCGCACCACCGCCGCGTGATCGGCGCGGGCGGTGCCCCACATCTCGAGTCCTGCCAGCTTGCCGAGCGCCAACAGCGCCAGACCCACGGACCCGGCAGCGCCGTGAACGAGCACCCGCTGCCCCGTGCGCACGCGCGCCTCGCGGTGGAGGAGCTGCCACGCCGCCACGTACGAGAGCACCAACGACACCACCTCGCCGGCGTCGAGTCCGTCGGGCACGCGCACCACGCTCTTGGCTGAGAGCGAGCGGTACCGTGCATGGGATCCGGTCACCGTCAGGTCCGCCACGCGATCGCCGAGGTGCAGCGGACTCGGCTCGCCGTCGCGCGGACCGAACGCCACGATCTCTCCCACCACGTCGTAGCCGAGCACCAGCGGCGGCTTCGCGTGGTGTTCGGGGTACTTGCCCGCGCGCAGCAGCGTGTCCGAAGACTGCACGCTGGCGGCGAGCACGCGCACCAGGATCTCGCCAGGGCCCGGAATCGGCATCGGGCGCTCGGTGAGCACCAGCCCCTCGGGACCTCCAAAGCGCGTGAGCATGACGACCCGGTCCACGAGGTCGGCCCGTAGAAACGGACTGGGCGGCGGCAGGGGGGGCTGCACCGCCATGACGGGAACGACGGCCTGAGATGGGTTCATGCGGATGGGATGCGCAATCCGCGTGCCGCACGCCTGCCGTCGGCTGGACGGATCATCGAAGGCCCTGGGGAGTGCGTTCGTCCCGCGGGCATCGCACACGGTGCTGCGAAAATGCGCCACTGGGGCGTTCTTGCGCCCTCGCGCGATTCCCGAGGCCGGGAGCTCGCCGCGAATGCGGTGTCGCCAATGCCATCCGTCGCCGAGGGTCTCGATCTCGCAAGGGGAATTCCTCCATGACGCGAGACGAGCACGGAGCCGCTCCCGCGAACGCATGCCGCAGACCGGTCCCGTCGGCCGCTGCGGCGCTCACCGTCGTCGTCCTCGTCGTCGGTACCGCGACCGCCGTCGCGACGCTGGCATGGTCCGGGTCGTTCCCGAATCCATTCCCGGAGTCCGTGGACAGCAGCGTGCTCGCCGAGGCTCGGGGATGGAGCGCCGCCACGCTCTTCGTCGCCATCCCGCTCGGGGTCGCGGCGTTGCGTGCGGCGCTGCGCGGCTCGCTTCGCGCGAGGCTGTGCTGGCTCGGCGTGCTCGCGAACCTCGTCCACACGTACCTCGAACGCGCCGTCAGCCCTCCCTTCACGGCACTGCATCTGCCCTACGTCGCGGCGGGAGCGAGCGCGTGGAGCGTGGCTCCCTTCGCCGTGCTCTGGGCCGTCGCGACGACGGCGGCGGTGCGGTTCTTCCGGTCCGGCGTGCACTCCCGGGCCTCGTACGAGCGCGTCGCGGGTGCGTGGGGGGCGCCGTGTACGGACTGAGGGCCGAAGCGTGGCGCGGAGCTTCCAACTGGCAAACACAAACCTGACAGAAGGCTGACAATCGAGCGTGCCAAGGTCCAGCCCATGAAGACCTTCCACATCGATCGTCCGACGGGCTTTCGGCTCCAGAGCGCGACGGACTTCTACGCGCAGTTCACCCCCGGCTCGGGCATGGCCGCGGCGTCGACGGACGGCCTCGTGCTCGCCTTTCGCCTCGATGGCACCTTCGCCGCCGTCGCCGCGAGCCTCCGCGAGGAGGGCGAGCGCCTCGTCGTCGACTTCGCCGGGACCGACGACGCCGGCGCGGTTCACAGGCAGATCGCGCGCATCCTCGGGCTCGAGGCCGACGCCGATGCGTGGCGGGAACTCGGTGCGCGCAACGCCACCGTGGGCGCGCTCCAGCGGGAGTTTCCGGGGTTCTTCACCGCGGCGAAGTCATCGCCCTACGACGCCGCGACGTGGGCCGTCATCGCACCGCGGATGCCCATGAACCTCGCTGCCGCGGTGAAGAACGCGCTGGCCCGCACGCACGGCGACGCGGTGCGCCTCGGCGGCGTCGAGCATCGGGTGTTTCCGGGGCCCGAGGCTCTCGCGAGGCTCGAACGCTGCGAGGGTTTGGCCGACGAGAAGGTGGCCCGCTTGCGCGGTGTCGCGCAGGCCGCCCTCGAAGGACGCCTCGACGCCGACGTGCTGCGTGGCATGTCCGAAGAGGTCGCGCTGCGCGAACTCCAGAAGCTCCGTGGCGTCGGACCCTGGGCCGCGAGCCACATCTATTACCGCGGTGCGGCGCCCGTCGACGCGCTTCCCACCGCGGAGCCGCGGGTGCTCCACGGGCTGGCCCACGCGCTCGGCGTCGCCGCGGTCACTCCCGAGGACTTCGTACGCGAGGCCGAAGGGTGGCGGCCGTATCGCATGTGGGTCGCGGTGTTGCTTTCGAGGCACCTCGCGCGCACGGACGGCTGGCGGTCACCCGGGTTGGCCGAAGAGCGCACGCGGAGCGGGCGGGCGCTCGCGAAGAGGGTGTGCGCGGGGCGTGCGCGTGAGCCCGGCCTCCCGAGCTTCCACGCATGATGGTGATGGCGGGAGGCGCTACCGGCCCATCGCCTCGAGCACGGGCCCCAGCCGCGGCAGCACGCTGTGCTTCCACCCGGCGCCCATGATGAAGCTGACGATCACCTGCTTGAAACCTGCGAAGCCCTGGTGCTCCATGACGAGGCGCGTTCCATCGC
>CAIMWA010000296.1 GCA_903845045.1 uncultured delta proteobacterium
GAGCGCTGCGATGGACGTTCGGACCGCGATGGACGCCGTGCCAGCGACGGACGTCACCGTCGTCGTCGACATGCCCGCGGTGTGCCCGACGCTGCCGGCGCCCGCGGCGGATCCCGACCCGTGGAGCGTGGACCTTCCGTCGCTCGGCGCAGCGACGACGCGCATGGTGACCGCCGGCGGCCATCGCGACGTGTACCTCTCGGGCCCCGGCGGCGTCGCCGAGCTCGCGGTGCGCCTCGATTGGGGTGGATCGGTGGTGTTCTTCGGTCAGGCCGGCATCGCCGCCTCGAACACCCTCGACGCCAACGACACCGGGCGCGAACTTCAGCTCGCCCTCTACGATCCGCACCGCGCGGCGCAGGGGTGCGCCTTCGACGCGTCATGCGCGGGGCCCGGGCCCTGTCCGGGGTCGATCAGCTATCTCGGGTGGGATCCGGTGCAGGGCGGCGATCGCTGCGGCCACGGCACGCCGGTGCTCGGCACGCGCACCGACGGCGACGCCCTCGAGGTCACCGTCGCGCCGCTGCAATGGAACCCCGACTGGAACGCCTCGACGTGCGCCCAGGCGCCGTGCGGCGCGAGCGGCGTGGCGACGGGCGTCACGTACACGCTGCGGTTCCGCTTCGTGCACCCGAACGTCGCCGAGGTGTCCATGCAGGTCACCTCCGCCGAGGACCTCGACCACGCGCCGTCGACGCAGGAATTCCCGACGCTCTACGTCGGTCACGGCGGTCCTTCGACGGACCTTCCGTTGCTGCTCGACGCCACCGGCACGCCGGTCTCCATCACCACGCCGGGCAACGACGGCTTCACGCACCGCGAGTTCGTCGGGTCGCCGTGGGTCACCTGGCAGCACATGGCGCGCGACTATGGCGTGGGCCTCGCCATGGACCAGGGCATCGCGAGCTGGCAGGCGTGGCAGGGCGACGGCACCCACGCCCCGTACTTCCACAACGTGCGCGCACAGCAGTCCTTCGGGCTCCGGCCGCATGGGATCGTGCGTGGGCGCGCATACCTCGCGCTCGGATCGTTCGACACCGTACGATCGCTCGTTCCGGCGGTGCTCTCGCGCCGCGCGGCCTTCGGCGCCGTCGACGCGCCGGCCGCGGGCGCCGTCGCTGGAGCCCCTGGCGGGACGCTCCACGTGACGGGCTGGGTCCTCGACAACGCGCCTGGTGTCACCGTGGTGCCGCGTCTCGACGGCCGCGATCTCGCAGCGCTGCCCGTCTCCGCAGCGCGCCCCGACGTGTGCGCCGTGTACCCGAACTACGGTCCGTGCCCCGCTCCGGGCTTCGACGCGATGGTGGCGCTGGGCGTCGCCGACGGATGCGCGCACACGCTCGACGTCGTCGCGCGCGACGCCGACGGCAACGAGACCCGGCTGGGTTCGCGGCTCGTGCAGGCGCGCTGAGCCTCGCCGGGGCGGCTACCGATCACCGCGGGGCTTGCGGCAGGCGTGGATCGTGAGCGGCCACTGCACCCGGCGCGGCGTCGCGGCGTCTCCCCACACTGCGTGCAGGGCGTCGTGCACCGCCGGGATCGGATCCTGGCCCGTGGCGGTCCGGTACCGCGCGGTGGCCGACCACGTGCCGAGGTAGCCCACGAGCGCGTCGAGGGGCCAGTCGACGGCGAGGGCCAGCGACGGCGTCGGGATGCGCTCGAACGGCAGCACCAGGCCCGCGTAGCCGGACTCGATGTGGCGCCGCTCCGGCGGCCAGTAGGGGCCGATGACGTGGTGGTAGAAGTGCGAGACCACGGCGTCGATGGCGGGCGCCGTCGCGAAGACCTCGTAGC
>CAIMWA010000297.1 GCA_903845045.1 uncultured delta proteobacterium
CCACGTGACGACGGCGTACGCGATCCTACGCCACGAGGGAGTCCCGTTGACCAAGGGCGACTTCATGGGGGGGTGAGCGCCGACGGATTCTCAACGCGGTGCCTGCGGCGCACGTCGCCTACCGGTCGGCCCGTTCCTCAGAGCCATCGACCCCCACGGAGAAACTCGAGCTCCTCGGCGGTGCTCTCCCGCCCGAGCACCGCGTTTCGATGCGGAAACCGTCCGAAGCGCGCGATGACGTTCCGGTGCTTCTCGGCATACTCGACGAGCTCCCCCGCGCCGCCGGAAGCGGAATCCGCGGCGAGCGCGCGAAACAGCGCGACGGATCGATCCTGCTGGGCCAGATCCTCCGCATGCTCGAAGGGTAGATAGAAGAACGGGCGATGCACCGGCGACACGGCGAGGTCGTGCCCTCGCGCGAGCGCCCGCTCGACGATCGCGCGAGCGACACCGTCCCATTCGAACGCGCGACGATCGTTGCGGAAGACGTTTCGCGAGAGCTGATCGAGGACGATGACGAGCGCCAGCGCCTCCCCGGGTGTTTCCTCCCAGGCGGCCATCGCCCCCGATGCGGCCAGCGGGATCCGTTCACCGAACTCTTCACGAATGGCCGCATCGAACGTCGCATCGGACGCGAACCACCGCGCGCGCATCGCTCCATCGACGGGTCCGTTGACGTCGTGCGATCCGAACCCGACGTCGAGAACACGGGCAGCGGTGGGGTCCATCGTCAGGATCTACACCTTGCGCGCGCAGGCGTCGCGCGAAAGGCGCCACGGGACGACCCTCCACCGCATGATGATGCTGGCGTTCCCGAAGTCGTTCCTCGGACGTCGCCGCCCCGTTCCGTGAAGCACCACGACGCGATGCAGCCGCGCACGCGCGTCGAATCCCGGCGGCGCGTGCGGCCGCGGCGGCTCAGTGAACGAGCGCGCGTGCGAGCGCCACGAGGGCCCGTGGCGACTGCGAGGCCGCGGTGGGGAGCAGCACGTCGACGTCGAGGCCGTAGCCGTCGAACGAGCGTCCGTCGCCGTAGATGTCGCTGTGCCCCAGCGCCACGCGAAACGGCAGGCGCGTACGCGGCAGCACGAAGTACCCCGGCTGGATGAACTCGCCGACGCCGCCCGAGTTCGTGCCCACGACGACCGCGTTCGGCAGCTTCGCCAGGGACGCCGCCAGGTACTCGCAGTCGCTCGCGCAGTGCGCGTCGACCACCAGCAGCATCAACGGACGCGCCCGCGACCCCAGCGGGTCGAAGCGGCGGTCGCGGTAGTTCTCCGAGGCGCGCTCGCGCTCCAGCGTGTCGGGGCAGCCGCTCGTACCGGGTTGAAAGAGCGTCGCCAGCCCGCCGCGGAGCATGCGCCCGACCCAGCGCGCGAGGGGCGCGTGCACGTCGCGCGAGGTCTCCTGCGTGTAGCCCCACCGCAGCGAATCGTGCAGGCACGAGCGGCGGCGCTCGACGGAGTGCTCCGCGAGGCGCGTCACCGTGGCGTCGCCCAGCCACCGAGAGAACAGCCACAGCGGCGCGTCGCCTCCCGCGTTCGAACGCAGGTCGACCACGAGCGCCACGAGGTCGTCGAGGCTCGCGGGCAGGCTCGGCGCGAGCGCTTCGAGGCGATCGGTGTTCTGCTTCGTGAACGACGGCAGACGCAGGTAGCCGACGCCCGCTTCGAGCACGCGCCACGCGGGCACGTCGCGCTCGGCGCCCAGCACCGCGCGCACGTTCGCGGTGCGCTCGGCCCACGGAAGCTCCTCGGCGGGCGTGACGTCGACCCACGCGCCGCCGCACTGCAGCGCTGACACCGCGCCCCGTCGCGACGGAAAGCTCACGTACCATGCGGCCGCGAACGAGCGCGCCTCGGCGTCGAAGCGCCAAGCCCGCCGCGGCTGCTGCGCCGGGTCGCCGTCGCGCAGCGGCACAACGCGGCCGTCGCTGCCGCGCGTGGCCGTGCACGAGCCCGTGGGCTCCGAGGCCAGCATCGCGCTGCGCGACAGGCTCCCCGACCACTCGCCGACGACGGCGCCGCTGTGGTTGTCGAGCTGAAAGGCCATGAGCTCCTCCCACGGGGCGAGCGCCTGCCGCATCGGGAACTCGGCCTCGCCCTGCGCCGCGAGCGAGCGATCCCAGCGGTCGAACCACGCGTCCCAGGCCCAGCCGCGCGCCGCGGCCGGGGCGTAGCCGCCGTAGGCGCGCTCGACCACGAGGCGCAGCAGCCCGAGGTCGCCGCGCAGCGCCCGCGCGTTCACGCGCGTCGGCGGCGTCGCGCGATACCACGCGGTCGGCACCACGAAGGAGCGCGGCCCCAGCGGGAGGTCCCACGGCCGCTCGCGCACCACGCCCGCCGCGGGCACGCTCAGCCCGAGGCCCGTGAGCCACGAGGTCTCCTGCGCGCGCTCCGAGGCTTCGACGCGCAGCGCGGGGTCATCGAACGTCGCACGCGAGACCGCGGCGCGACGCGGCGGGGCGGCGCATGCGGCGAAGAGCAACGTTGCGGCGAGGGCCACGAGGGGTCGGGTCACGCGGGCGCGAAGGTAACCCGTCGCCGCGCGCGCTGCCGACAGGCGGGGTCGGCGGGGAGGTCGGCGGGGACGAACGTCGGAAAGTCGGATCCTTCGCCGGCCCCGAATGGTGAGCCCGAAACCCCTTGAATTCATGCGACCCGATTCCGCCGACGACCGCCGAACTCCGAGGTCTCGTCGCATCCGACTTTCCGAAGTACGTCCCCCCGGGAACGCCCCCGGGAACGCCCCGCGCGCGAGCTCGTGACCCGCTGAGTCAGCGCACCCAGACGAGGGCGTAGCGGGCCTTGCAGGCGGGGTCGTCGGCGTAGCACTCGCCGCCCGCGGAGATGGTGTGCCCGTTGGCGTTGCAGGGGTACGTCCCGGCGGTGCAGTCGACCGGGGTGATGTGCGAGAGGCGCAGCAGGGAAAGGTCGTGCGTGCGCCAATCGACCTGGCCGCCCGGGGTGTTGCCCAGGCCGTTCACCCAGCAGCACTCGGCCGCGTAGAACACCATCGCCGCGTTCTCGTTGGTCGCCGGGAAGCACTCCGCGTTGCTGTCGAGCGCGCGCAGCGAGAACCCGAAGGCCGCCGCCTGCGCCGCGGTGATTCCGGTGAAGAAGTCGACCCCCGAACGGGCCCAGGTGGTGTTGCAGGTCGCCGGCCAGCTCGCGGCCACGTAGGCCCCGAGGGAGCGGTTGCCGAGCAGGGCCGTCCACCCGAAGCTGTACTCCGCGGTCTCGACGCGCAGGTCGTTGCCGGCGACGTCGGTCCAAGCGAGGGCCTTGTAGTTGGCCGCGGTGCGCGTCGCGATGGTCCCGAAGGTCGCGCGGTCGGTGAACACCCCGAGCGCGTTCCACGCCCGCGGAACGCCATTGACGATGGAGCCCGCGAGGGTCCATCCGCCGCCCTGCGAGGTCATGTCGCAATACACCCGCTCCGAGGGGAGCGCGCCCGCGCCGTCGGGGTCGACGTCGTACTCGCCGCTCACCGCCGCGGGGTCGAGGGCGTGCAGCGCGTTGCAGCTCGCCGGGAGCCGGCACGCGCTCGCCTGGCAATAAGTTCCGCCCGCGCACACGGTGCCGCACGCGCCGCAGTTCGTGTTGCTCGTGCGGATGTTCGCCTCGCACCCGTTGGCGGGCATCGCGTCGCAGTTGGCGAAGCCCGTGTCGCAGCTCTCGACCTGGCACACCCGCGCCACGCAGGCTGCAACGGCGTGCAACAGCCCGCACTCGGTGCCGCACGCGCCGCAGTTGCTGGGGTCGCCGTCGGCGATGTCGCGCTCGCAGCCGTTGGCCGCGTTCCCATCGCAGTTGGCATAGTCCGTCGTGCAGGCGAAGCCGCACGCGCCCGCCGCGCAGGTCGACGTGGCGTGCGCCGGGGCGACGCATGCGTGCGCGCAGGTCCCGCAGGTCGCCGGGCTCGCGAGGTCGGCCTCGCAGCCGTCGGCGGGCATCCCATCGCAGTCTGCGAAGCCCGACGCGCAGGCCGCCACGGCGCACGCGCCGGCGGTGCACGCGGCGGTCCCGTGGGCGACGACGCAGCGGTTGGCGCAGGTGCCGCAGTGCGCCGCGTCGGTGCCGAGCGCGACCTCGCATCCGTTGGACGGATCGCCGTCGCAGTCGGCGAAGCCGTCGGCGCACGCGAAGGCGCACGCCCCCGCCGCGCACGAGACCGTCGCATGATCGCGCGGGGCGCAGGCCGTCGCGCAGCCGCCGCAGTGCGCGGTGTCGTGAAGGGTGTCGACCTCGCAGCCGTTCGTCGCCACGCCGTCGCAGTCGCCGTAGCCCGCCGCGCAGCTCGCGACGCCGCACGCGCCGGCCGTGCACGATGGAACCGCGTTCGCCGCGGCGCACGGCATCCCGCAGCCGCCGCAGTGGGCGAGGTTGGTGCGCGGGTCGACGCACCCGCCGCCGCAGCAGCTCTGCCCCGTCGCGCAGTTGGCCTCGGTGGTGCAGCCCGCGACGCAGACGTTGCCCATGCAGTGCGTCGACGCGGGGCAGTGGGCGTCGGTGAGGCACGCGACGCACCGGTGCGCGGTAGGATCGCAGTGGGTGCTCGGCGCCGTGCCGCCGTCGGCCAGCACGCCCCCGTCGCCGCCGGCGCACGCACCGTCGTCGCGACAGCCGGTCGCGCAGGTGTTCGTCGCGGGGGTGCAGTACTGCCCGGCGGGGCACACATCGCTCGCGGCGGTGCACGCGACGCATTGGCCCGTCGCGACGTCGCAGGCCGGGCCGCCCGTCCGCCCCGCGCATTCCGCATTGGACGCGCAGCGGAATGGAACGTCCGCCGCGACGTCCATGACGCCGAGGTCCGTCGCGGGGGCGTCGGTCGCGGGCGTGTCGATGGAGGGCGCGTCGACGGCGACGTCAGGCGTGCCCAGGTCGAGTCCGAGATCGACCGCTGCGACGTCGGCGCCCGCGTCGGACCCCGTGGCGCTCGCGCCGTCCGAGCAGCCCAACGCCAGCGTGAGCGTCACCGCGCACAGCCCATGGATCCTTCGCGTCTTCATCGGAGCGCCGACCTCCTGTTGCAGTTCTGCACTCGACTCTCTCACAACGGCCGGGAGATCGGGTCGGCGCCCGGACGACGGGCGGCCGGGGCCGCGTGGTGCGGCTCACCGCTCCGGTGATCTCACGTTTCCCGCTTTCTTCGGTCGCAGCGCAGCGAACAGGTCGTCGCGGTCGCCCGTCGCGTTGCCCGGCGGGTGAACCCTGATCCTTCCCGGAATTGTTCTTGGGGGGCGCGCAAGGCCCGAAGAGCGCCGCTCCGGAGGGACGCCCGGTACTCCTTCGCGTCTTCGTCGAGGGCGCTGGTGCGATGCGAATCGTCTCTCGTTCGCGTGCTCGCCGCGCACTGAAGAGCACGGCAAGCCCTGGTGAAGCCCGCCGCGAGGGCGGGCTCCGTCGTCCGTCCGCGAATTCGCACATCGAAGCGATGGAGGGCCGCGACGCGAATGCTGTGAGAGCCCGGCCTTGCGTCGGGCTTCGAAAAGGCCCTGCCGTGCACTTCAGTGCGCGGCAAGAGGACGCCGTGGACGGATCCAGACGACCACCCGCCGCCCGCGCGTCACGATTTCGACTGGCGCGCGGACGCCCGGGAATTCCGGGATGAATGAGGAGTGAACCCGCGGGCAACCCTTCGCAAGGCTCGCCGACGCGAGCCTGCGCAGTGCCGGACCTCGCGACGCGAGGCTTGCAGGTGGGCAGGGCGTCCGGCGCCGGAGGGTTGACGAGGTGGTGCTCGGGAGGCGGGGCCCGCACTTCGCACGGCACCGACGATGCCGTCGAAGTCGCGCGAAGCCGAGAACGCTGCGATGCTGGAGGGGGAAAGGCGGCGACCCGAACGGGGACGAGAGCGATGGACCTGCCGCGTGCGGGCGGGGCGCTCCAGTCGATGTTCACGGGTCCGTGAAGCGACGGACTCTGACGGCAAAGCAGGGTGTCCCCGCATCCCTTCTCAGCAACCGCGTCGCACTCCTCGAAGGTGTGCGAAATGCTCGGGATCAAGGTCGCCGCCCCAGACGTCGAGCGCGTCGAAGGCCTCTTCCGCGACGTCTTCGGTGAACGCCGCGAATGCGAGGTAGTGCGCCACCGCCCGCCGCTGCGACTCCGTCAGCAACGCCCGCAACGCCGCGAGCTGGTGACCCGTGTGGAGCGTGCACAGCAGCGAAGGGAGCGCCGCGGGCGGGTGGTCGAGGTCACGGAGGTGCGCCCGCAGGAACGCCGGGAGGTGAAAGCGAAGCCCGCGCGCGTCCTGGAATGCGAAGTTGCCCGTTGGGTAGCGATCGAGCTCGAACCGTGTGAGCTCCAACCATGGTGGTCCCTCGCCGAACCCCGAGGGCGGCGGGTCGAGCTCGGTGCGCGCCGGCAGCGCGTAGTCGTCGATGCGTTCCGCCTCGTCGAACGACACGCCGCCGTCGAGACCCACGCCGTCGAACGCCTCTTCGAGGAGCGCGATGAGGTGTCGGGGCGCGTCGTCGAGGGGCAGCCACCACGCCGGGCGCACGTCGAGGGCGCTCGGTTTGCGCGTGAACGCGGCGAGCGCGGGGTCGCTGGATCCGCACCGTGCGAAGGATCGCTGGAGCTCGGCGAGATCCCCGCGCGACCGTTCGTCCCACGCACAGATGCCGCA
>CAIMWA010000298.1 GCA_903845045.1 uncultured delta proteobacterium
CTTCGTCGACGGCTCCGTCGATGCCACGACGTTCGACGCCGCGGTGTCCGACCTGGGCGTCGCGGTGGACATCGGACGGACCGACGCTCCGCCGGACGCGCGGGATGGCGGCGACGCGACGACGACGATCGGCGACGCCGGCGCCGACGCGGTGTCCGTGGACGCCCCCGCGGACACCGGCCCCTCGTTGGACCCCGACGCCAGCGCAGTGACGTGCGAGGGACGCCCGGCGGGGTGCGCGACGGGCACGGCCGGCGGCGCGTGCGGCGATGCGCTCGTGGGGCCGGACTGCGTGGACGGCGCGTGGCGATGCCCCTCGGGCACGATCCCGGTCACGCAGTGCGCGTGCCTCGGGCGCCCCCCCGGCGCGTGCTTCTGCGCCAGCACCGGGTGGCGGTGCCCCGACGCGGGGTAGCGCTCGTCGCTCCGTCGTTCCGCCGCGCGCTCGTCGAAGACCGACCCGCGGAGCCGACGTGCCGGCGCGTGGGTCGCGCGCGGCTCTGAGACCGCGCCATCGCTGTCACGCCCGGCTGTGCTTCGCCTTTGGTACCCTCCGCGCGCCATGAGGAAGTACAGCCACGATGTCGTCGTCCGCGTCCGCATTCCGCACCGCCCGGGGCAGCTCGCGCGCTTCGCCGAGACCGTCGCCAAGGCCGGAGGGCTCATCGGCGACATCGCCAGCGTGGCGTTCGGCGAGGGAGACACGGTCCGCGATGTGACGTTGGAGTGCGACGACGAGGCGCACGTTCAACGGGTCGTCGACGCGGTGCGCGCCCTCGAGGGCATCGAGGTCCGCGACGTCATCGACCGCGTCTTCGAGTGCCACCGCGGCGGCAAGATCCAGAGCGTCGGACGGGTGCGGGTCGAGCAGGTGAGCGATCTCCGGTACGTCTACACGCCTGGCGTCGCGAGGGTCTGCCGGGCCATCGAGAAGGACCCCGAGCGCGCGTGGGAGTTCACGACGCTGGGACGCTCGGTGGGCATCTTCACCAACGGATCCCGGGTGCTCGGACTCGGTGACATCGGACCGGTCGCCAGCCTCCCGGTGATGGAGGGCAAGGCCCTGCTCTACGACCGCTTCGCAGGCGTATCGGCCACGCCGCTGCTCGTCGACACGCACGACGCCGCGCGCTTCATCGACGCCGTGGTGCTCCTCTCGCGCTCCTTCGGCGCCATCCACCTCGAGGACATTCGCATCCCCGAGTGCTTCGAGATCGAGGCGGAGATCGACCGCCGCGTCGACAAGCCCGTGATGCACGACGACCAGCACGGCACCGCCACCGTCGCCCTCGCCGCCCTCCTCAACGCATGCCGTGCGACGGGCCTCGACCCCCGCGCCGCCCGGCTCGGACAGATCGGCCTCGGCGCCGCGGGAAGCGCCATCGCACGCCTCGCGCTGGCCTGGGGCGTGCGCGAGGTGATGGTCGCCGACGTGAGCCCCGCCGCCGTCGCCCGCATGGTCGCCATGGGCGCCACGGCCGCGGATCTGCCCACGGTGATGCAACACTGCGACATCGTGATGCTCACCACCGGACGCCCCGGCCTCGTGACGCCATCGATGGTTCGCAAGGGCCAGGTGCTCTTCGCGCTGTCGAACCCCGACCCCGAGATCCAGCCCGACGACGCCCTCGCAGCCGGCGCCGCCTACGCTGGAGACGGCCGGAGCATCAACAACGCGCTCGCCTACCCGGGCATCTTCCGCGGCGCGCTCCAGGTTCGCTCGCGGAGCATCACGCCGGCGATGCTCCTCGCGGCGGCCGAAGCCATCGCCGACTGCGCGTCGCCGGGAGAGCTCGTCCCGAGCCCGTTCCACCCCCGCGTACACGACGACGTCACCGCCGCGGTGGTGCGCGTCGCACGTGCGGCCGGCCTCGAGCACACCGCCCGGGTCTGACGCCGTCGCGGCGGTCGCCGCGCTCGCTCCTGCAGCGCCGAATGGGGCTGTTTGTTGCGCCGCGGCCGCCGCGAACCCCGTCTCGGGCGTTCGTGAGGGGGGCTGCCTGCGTCTTGAACCCGGTGCCGGGCGGTCTGCACCGGGTTGACCCGCGCGGGCACACCCCCCTCGGAGCCGTCGCCTCCCAGGGATGCTTCCGCGACGGCCCCCCCCTCCGAGGGTCCCCGAGGGGATTCGGCCCGGCGCGATCCTGGCTGCGAGCCTCGCCGACGGGGGCTGCCCGCGACGCGAGAGCAGACGCCCACTCTCGCGCCGACCGTGGTGCTTGTCGGGGCCCGCCGCCATCGTCGATGCTGCGGCCATGGGCCTGCGCATCTCCGAGCGATTCAAGCTGCCCGGTGGCTTCCGGCTGAACATCAGCCGCGGAGGCCTCGGGGTGTCCTGGGGCGTACGCGGATTTCGCGTGGGAATGGGACCCTCGGGAGCCCACTACACGGCCTCGCTGCCGGGCACTGGAGTGTCGTACACGGGCTCGCTCAACGGCCTGCTCCCAGGCTCGACCCCCGCCCCGGCGGCACCGAAGACGACCGCACCGCGCACCACCGCACCCGCACCCGACGCCGCGGCCGAGGTCGCTCGCTTCGAAGAGCACCTTCGGGCGCTCGTGACGCTCCATCACACCGGCGGACCGACATGGGACTGGCACGCCGTGGCCGCGTCGACGCCCCCCACGGCCGCGCCACCGGGCGACGCCGCTGCCCAGCAGGAACGTGCGCGGCGGGAGTGGCTCGGCCAGGTCGCCCGCGGCGTGCTCGACGGAAACGTCCAGGCCTGCGACGCGGTGCTGCAGTACCTGGGTCCCTACGCGCGCCTCCAGGAGCTAGGAAGCGCCGTGCGCGTCTCCATCACCCACGACTGGTGCGTCGAGGCGTGGATCCTCGCGCACGACGCTGCCGTCATCCCGGCGCAGCAGCTCTCGTTGACCGCGCGCGGCGGGCTGTCCCGGCGTGCGATGGCCCGCACGCGCCGAGCCGAACTCTACCAGGACCACGTCTGCAGCGCGGCGCTCCGGGTGGCGCGCGAGACCTTCGCGTTGCTTCCGGTGCCTGCGGTCTTCGTTCACGTCGCCGACGAGCGCGTCGACCCCGC
>CAIMWA010000299.1 GCA_903845045.1 uncultured delta proteobacterium
CGATGCGTTGGCTCTTCGTTCTGATCCTCGTGCTGGCGTCGGCGGAGTCGTTCCAGGGCCGCGAGTGCGTCGCGGGCCAGTCTCGGGCGTGCACGAGCACCCTCGACGGCGGCGTCACGCAGCGCGGCTACGAAGCCTGCGACGCGCGCGGCACCTGGAGCGAGTGCGTCGCAGTGGGCGCGTGCTCCGCGGCGGGCGCGGCGCTGCCCGTGTACGCCCGCTGCACCTCCATGGACGACTGCGGTCCGGCGAGCTGTGCGGTGTGCGGCGACTACCAGGGCATCGAGAACCCCGGCGCGTACAGCGTGTGCCACCCGTACTGCCAGGCCGACACGGACTGCGCGCCCACCACCGCGAGCGCCGGCGTCACGCCCCGCTGCGTGCTCGGACAGTGCCTGCTGCTGTGCCGCACCGGCGCGCGCTGCCCCGTCGACGGCACGTGCATGCCGTGGTCGAGCAGCGCCTTCGCCAGCAACTATGCGGGCTTCGACGGGCTCTGCGACTGAGCGGTCGTCGCGGCGGCCCATTCCCTCGCCGCCCCCGCTGTGGCAAGAGCAGCGCACCGTCATGATCCCCCGGTACACCCCCGCCGCCTTCGCCGCACTCTGGTCACCGGATCGGCGCTACCGCGCGTGGCTCGACGTCGAGCTAGCGGCGTGCGCGTCGATGGAGGTCGAGGGCCTCGTGCCCGTGGGCACCGCGGCGTCCATCCGGGCCATGGACCTGCACCTCGACGCGAACCGCATCGACGCCATCGAGCAGGTCACGCGGCACGACGTCATCGCGTTCCTCACGCACGTCGAGGAGCTCGCGGGGCCGTCGGCGCGCTGGCTCCACCGCGGCATGACGTCGAGCGACGTGCTCGACACCTCCTTCGCGATGCTCCTCCGCGACGCCGCGGACCTCTGCCTCGAGCGCCTCGAGAAGCTCCTCGCGGCGCTGCGCGAGAAGGTCGAGAAGCACCGGGCCGACCCGATGATCGGGCGCTCCCACGGCATCCACGCCGAGCCCGTCACCTTCGGCCTCGCGCTGGCCGGGCACCTCGCCGAGTTCGCTCGCGTCCGAACGCGGCTGCGCACCGCGCGCGACGAGATCGCCGTCGGCTCGCTGAGCGGCGCCGTGGGCACCTACGCGCACCTCTCGCCGGCCTTCGAGGCGCGGGCGCTGGCGGAGCTCGGGCTGCGCGCGGAGACGGTGCCGACGCAGGTGGTCCCGCGCGATCGACACGCGGCGTTCTTCGCGGCGCTCGCCCTCGCCGGGGCCGCCGTGGAGCGCCTCGCGGTGCAGGTGCGCCACTGGCAGCGCAGCGAGGTGCGCGAGGCCGAAGAGGAGTTCTCCGCGGGCCAGAAGGGCTCCAGCGCGATGCCGCACAAGCGCAACCCGATCCTCTCGGAGAACCTCTGCGGGCTCGCGCGCATGATGCGGGCGTGGTCCAGCGCGGCGCAGGAGAACACGGCGCTGTGGCACGAGCGCGACATCTCGCACTCGTCGGCGGAGCGCATGATCGGCCCCGACGCGACGGCGACGCTGGGCTTCATGTTCGAGCGCGCCACGCGGCTGGTGAAGGGGCTGGTGGTGTACACGGACCGGCAGCGCGACAACCTCGCGGCGGTGAAGGGGCTCTGGGCCAGCGAGGCCGTGCTCCTCGCGCTCGTCGCCGCGGGCACCGGCCGCCAGGAAGGCTATGTGCTCGTCCAGCGCAGCGCGATGCGCGCGTGGAAGGGCGAAGGGGACTTCCGGGAATTTCTCGGCGCCGACCCCGACGTGGCCGCGCGCCTCGACGCGAAGACCCTCGACGAGTGCTTCGACCTGTCGCACGCGCTGCGACACACCGGCGCGGTGATCGACCGCGCGCTGGAGGCTTCCCGATGATCGACGACGCAACGCTGCGCGCGGCGCTCCGCACGCCCCTCGAGGGCATCGAGCTCCCGCGCTTCGGCCCGTGCTACCGCGGCAAGGTGCGCGACAACTGGTCCATTCCTGGCGAGCGCCGCATCCTCGTGACGACGGACCGCATCAGCGCCTTCGACCGCGTGCTCGGCACGCTGCCGCTCAAGGGCCAGGTGCTCTCGCAGCTCAGCACGTTCTGGTTCGAGCGCACCCGCGGCATCGTGCCGAACCATCTCATCTCCGCGCCGGACCCCAACGTGGTCATCGCCCACGAGTGCGCGCCGCTGGCCGTCGAGGTCGTCGTGCGCTCGTACCTCACCGGCGTCACGAGCACCTCGGTCTGGACGGCCTACGCGCGCGGCGATCGCACCTTCTGCGGGCACGCGCTGCCCGACGGTTTGCGCAAGAACGACCCGCTCCCGCACGCCATCGTCACGCCGAGCACCAAGGCCGCGAAGGGCGGCCACGACGTCTCCATCAGCGCCGACGAATTGGTGGCCTCCGGCGCCGTCTCCGGGGCGGACATGGCGCGCGTGTCCGAGCTCGCGCTGGCGCTCTTCGCCGCGGGGCAGGCGCACTGCGCCGAGCGCGGGCTCATCCTCGTCGACACGAAGTACGAGTTCGGGCGCCTGCCGGCGTCGCAGGGCGGCGGCATCGTGGTGATCGACGAGGTGCACACGCCGGACTCGTCGCGCTTCTGGTTCGCCGAGAGCTACGCCGAGCGCCACGCCCGCGGCGAGGAGCCCGAGAGCTTCGACAAGGAGTACGTGCGTCGCTGGCTCGCGGCCGTGGGCTTCACCGGCGACGGACCGATCCCGCCGCTGCCCGACGACGTGCGCGTCGAGGCGGCGCGGCGTTACGTCGAGGCGTACGAGCGCATCACCGGCACCCCCTTCGTCGCCGACCTGCGCGACCCGGGGCCCCGCATCGAGGCCGCGCTCGCCGCGGCGATCCCGTGACGACGAGAGAGGAGCGACGATGAAGGCCAAGGTGACGGTGACGTTGAAGCGCGAGGTGCTCGATCCCCAGGGCGAGGCCATCCGCCACGGGCTCCAGGCGCTGGGTCTGCAGGGGGTGCGCAGCGTGCGCGTCGGCAAGGTCATCGAGCTCGAGCTCGACGACCACGTCGGCGACCCCAAGGCGCTGCTCGCGACGGCTGCCGACAAGCTCCTCGCGAACCTCGTGATGGAGGATTTCGTCGTCGAGCTGCTCGACGCGCCGAAAGGCACGCCGGCCCCGTGACCCGGTCGCCCCGCACGCGGGGTGCGGCGTGGACCTTCGTCGCGCTTGCCGGCTGCGTGGGCGCGCCTTCGGTCGCCGACGACGTTCCGCATTTCGACCCGCGCGACGCCATCGTGGCGGACCGCGGTGCGCTGCTCGACGCCGGCGCGCGAGCCGACGCCGTGCCCTCGTGGGATGCGGGCGGTGGCATCGACGCGCCTGCCCTCGACGCGGGCGCGGCCGACGACGCGCCGTCGGAGTGCCAGGTGCTCGCCGAGGCCTACGCGGAGGCAGTTCATGACTCCGCGACGTGCGTGGGCGACGGCGACTGCGCGGCGCCCGTGTGCGAGACGCTGTGCTGCGCGTGCCAGGTGCACGTGAGCCCCGGCGCGCCGTCTTACGCGCGGCTGGGTGCCCTTCGCGACCGGTGGACGGTCCTCGGTTGCGCGACCATGGGGCGGTGCGCGGGCGTCGCGTCGTGCGGTGCTGCGACGTCGGTGGCGTGCTCCCTCGAGGGGCGCTGCATCACCGTGCACGGCGTCGTCATCGATGCGGCGGTGCCGAGCGACGGAGCCGACGCGACGAGCGCGGTGGACGCGCGAACCGCGGGCTTCGACGGCGCGTCGATGCCTTGACTTGCCGCGCTGGTTCCGTAGGGTCGCGCGCCCCGAAGGAGGCGACGATCATGCGGTACTCGAAGGCTTTCATTCCGACCCTGCGCGAAGATCCGGCGGAGGCGAAGAAGAACCCGTCGCACCGGCTGCTGCTGCGAGCCGGCTACGTGCGTCAGGTGGGGGCGGGCATCTACGAGTTCCTTCCCATGGGCCTGCGCGTGCTTCGCAAGGTCGAGGGCATCGTGCGCCAGGAGATGGACCGCGCCGGCGCCCACGAGGTGATGCTCCCGGCGCTCGTGCCCGCAGAGCTCTTCCGCGAGACGGGCCGCTGGGACCTCTTCGGCTCGACGCTCTTCCGCCTCAAGGACCAGAAGCGCAACGACTACCACCTCGGCCCGACGCACGAGGAGGTCATCACCGATCTCGTGCGCAGCGTGGTGCGCTCGTACCGGCAGCTTCCGGTGAACCTCTACCAGATCCAGTGGAAATACCGCGACGAGGCGCGCCCCCGCGCGGGCCTGCTGCGCTGCCGCGAGTTCCTCATGAAGGACGCGTACAGCTTCGACACGTCGCAGGACGGCGCGCTCGAGAGCTACCGCGGCATGCGCGCGGCGTACGACCGCATCTTCCAGCGCATCGGCGTGGACTACCGCGTCGTCGCCGCCGACTCCGGCGCCATGGGCGGCAGCACCAGCGCGGAGTTCCAGATCCTCGCGGAGACCGGCGAGGACGCCATCGTCGTGTGCCCGCAGTGCGCGTACGCCGCGAACGTCGAGGCCGCCGTCGCGCAGCGCGCGGTGGTCGCCGCCGACGCGGCCACGACGGAGCGCGAGACCGACGTCGCGACGCCCGGCAAGAAGACCATCGAGGAGGTCGCGGAGTTCCTGAAGGTCGCTCCGTCGGCGACGGTGAAGGCGGGGATCTACGTCTTCGGCAAGGCTCCCGGCGACGCCGGTGCGCTGGTGGTCGTGTTCGTGCGCGGTGACCGTCGCATCAACGAGGTCGCGCTGAACCGCGAGCTCGGCGCGACGTGGCTCCGCCCGGCGGAGGAGGACGAGATCACCACGGCGGGTCTGCACGCCGGATACGTAGGTCCTGGTGGGCTCGCGGCGGGGGCCACGGTGGTGCTCGTCGACGCCGAGGTGGCGGGCGCGCAGGGCGTCGTGGCGGGCGCGAACCGCGTGGGCTTTCACCGTCGCGGCGTGTCGATGCCGGCCGCCGTCGCCGCTCTCGGCGATCGCGCGCGCGTGGCCGATGTGCGGGCCGTCGGAAGCGGCGACCCGTGCTCGCAGTGCGGCGCTCCGCTCAAGGAGTTCATGGGCATCGAGGGCGGCCACATCTTCGTCCTCGGCACGCACTACACCGCGAAGATGGGCGCCAAGTTCCTCGACGAGGCGGGCGTCGAGAAGCACATCGTCATGGGGTGCTACGGCATCGGCGTGTCGCGTCTCGTCGCGGCCACGGTGGAGCAGCGCCACGACGCCGACGGCATCCGCTGGCCCATGTCCATCGCGCCGTTCCAGGTGATGCTCTCGCTGCTCGTGAACTCGCCGGAGGGTGTGCAGGCCGCCGACGCGCTCTACGAGGCGCTCACGGCGCGCGGCATCGAGGTGCTCTACGACGACCGCGACGAGCGCCCCGGCGTGAAGTTCAAGGACGCCGACCTGCTGGGCATCCCGCTGCGCGTGGCCATCGGCAAGAAGAGTCTCGAGCAGCGCAAGGTCGAGGTGAAATTGCGCGACGCGAAGGACGTCGTGCTCGTCGACCTCGACGCCGCAGCGGACGACGTGGCCGCACGCGTTCGCACCGCCCTCGGCGGCTGAACGTCGGCGCCCCACGGCGCGCTCTCGAAGGGGGAGGGAGCGCGCCGGCCTAGAGGCGGCGCTGGAGCTCGTTGGCAGCGCCGCCCTCGGCGTTGCGGCGGTACGTGAACGCGCCGCGCAGGATGATGCTGCGGCCCTCGTTCGTGAGGATGTAGACGTCCAGGGGATGGCCCTGATCGGCCTCGCGCGCGTCGGGCGTCGTGAGAACGATGGTCTCGTCGTCGGCGATGCCAACGTTCTGCGCCGCCTTCGGTCCAATGCGAATGTCGAGACCTCCGAGGGTGCGGAACCCATGGCCGCGGATGCGCACCTCCTCGCCTCCGCTGGCCCGCCCGGAGGTGGGGTTCATGCTCTGGAAGAAGACCCCCTCGCGCTTGCAGCCAGGCGCCAGGGAGAGAACGAGCGACGCGATCAGCGCCGTACCAACCGAACGGAACATCGTGGGACTTCCTCCTCGAATGACGCCGCGGACGCTAAGCGAGGGGGTTCCAGAGGGTCAAGCGCTGACGACGCGGCGTGCGTCGGCGGCGACGGACCGTGCCAGGACGCCACGGGGGGAGGGCCGGTGGGTCACGGTGCCCCGCGTCCCGTCGCGCCGATGCTGCGGAAGATTTCCCGGAGGTACGGCGCTTCACAAAATGGCATGCACGCTGCACCATTCCGCCGCGTCGGCGCGCGCTTGCGCGGTGGCATCGAACTGAGGGAACGCACCGGTGGCAAAGAACAAGGGCAAGCGCAATCGAACACGCCGGGACTCTTCGCCTGCGACGACGCTCGCCGGGGTGGGTTCGGTGACCATGAACCCGACGCCCATCGGTGCCGACGACGACGACGACGAGCGGGATTCGAGCCCCGGCGCGGCTCCCGCTGCAGCGACGCCGACGAACGCACCGCCGCCGCCGAGCCCCGACAACGTCATCCCGTTTCCCCGCGCCGCGGGCGAGGGGCGCGACGTCAAGACGACGCTGATTTCTGGCACCGCGTCGTTCCCGGCGACGCGTACCCCGTCGGACGAGCCCGCAGCTACGACGAGCGCCGCCGCTGCGGCTCCGGCCGAGACTCCGACCGGGGAGGCGAAGCCCGCGGACGCCCCCGTCGCGGCGACCCCTGCTCCCGAGACGAAGCCCGTCGAAGAGCCCGCATCGGCCGGTGCGGACGCCTCCGTTGCGAAGGCCTCCGAGGCCGTCGAAGTGCCCGCGGCGAGGGCCGCGGACCCGTCCGCGGAGAAGGGTTCGCCGAAGGACACGGACAAGCCCGCGAAGGCCGACGAGGCCTCGAAGAAGGCTTCGCGCTCCGACGTCATCGCCCGCAAGGACGACGGCAAGCGCGGGCACAAGGAGTCCCTCTCGACGAACCTCAGCGACGAGGCCAAGGCCTTCTTCGCCGAGGCCGCGATGGCCGCGTACAAGCAGACCCACGACACCTTCGAGGACCTCTCGCCGGCGTCCGAGGACCACGCGTCCGAGCTCGCGCGCAGCAAGCGTTGGATGACCATCACCGGCGGCCTGCTCTTCGCGGTCATCGCCGTCGTCGCGGGCTTCGCGATCCACTCGCAGTACATGGTGCCCGAGACGCACCTCACACCGTCCCGCGCGCACGCCGACGAGCCCCTGACGTCGCCCGAGGCGTCGCATCACGCTGCGCAGCCCGAGGCGCCCGCAGCCGCGGCGCCCGAGACGGCGACGCCGGACGCTGCGACGGTCGGGGCTCCCACGCCCGCGCCCGCGGCACCGGAGGTCGCAGCTGCGCCCGCCGCCGCCGCGC
>CAIMWA010000300.1 GCA_903845045.1 uncultured delta proteobacterium
GGATGCCATCCGAGGTGTAGAGCTCCACTCGGCCCGCGTGTCAATGGTTTACGCCTATGCCCCCCCCCCCCCGCGCCTCAGCCGGCGTCGCGCAGGCTCGCGAGGTCGATGACGAAGCGGTAGCGCACGTCGCTCTTCAGCACGCGCTCGTAGGCTTCGTTGATCTTCTCGATGGAGATCACCTCGACGTCCGAGACGATGCCGTGCTTCGCGCAGTGGTCGAGCATCTCCTGCGTCTCGGCGATGCCGCCGATGAGCGACCCCGCGAGGCGACGATTGCCGCCGATGAGCGCGAACGCGGGCACCGCCGACGGCGTCGGGGGAACGCCCACGACGACCATGGTCCCGCGCACCGCGAGGAGGCCGAGGTACGGGCCGTACTCGTGCTGCGCCGACACCGTGTCGATGATGAAGTTCAGCTTTCCACGGACGCTCTCGAGGGAGGCCGCGTCGGTGGTCACCTTGAAGTGGTCGGCCCCGAGGCGGCGCGCGTCGGCCTCCTTCGACGCCGACGTGCTCAGCACCGTCACCTCGGCGCCCATGGACTTCGCGAGCTTCACGGCCATGTGCCCGAGGCCGCCGAGGCCCACGACGCCGACGCGGTCGCCGGCCTTGACGTTCCACTGGCGCAGCGGCGAGTACGTGGTGATGCCCGCGCAGAGCAGCGGCGCCGCGCCGGCCGGATCGAGTCCGTCGGGCACGCGCACGACGTAGCGCTCGTCGACGACGACGTGCGTCGCGTAGCCGCCGAAGGTCGGCGTCGTGCGGTCCATCTCGGTGCCGTTGTACGTGAACGCGGGACCGGCCTCGCAGAACTGCTCGAGCCCTTCACCGCAGGGCCCGCACGCGCGGCACGAGTCGACCATGCACCCGACGCCGACGAGGTCGCCGACGTGGAACTTCGACGCTGCGCTGCCGACCCGGGTGACGCGCCCGACGATCTCGTGGCCCGGCACCATGGGGAACATCGCACCGCCCCACTCGTCGCGCGCCTGGTGGATGTCGGAGTGACAGACGCCGCAGAACAGCACGTCGATGGCGACGTCGTGGGCGCCCGGCGCGCGGCGCTCGACGGTCATCGGGGCGAGCGGTGCGTGGGCGGCGGGGGTTCCCCAGGCTCGAGTGGTGGACATGGTCGAAGGCTCCTGTACTCGCCGGTTGCAGAGGGATGGGCCGCCGGCGCGGCGGCGCACCGTAGCTCCGCGAACACCGTCGGTCCAAGGCGACGCGCGCGGAGGTGGACGGGTGTTTCGTGATCGACGCGTGGCGTCGCGACGGCGTGGCGCTAGCCTCCGCGGCCGCGACCATGGCGCGACGCACCGATCGAAGGGAGACCGACACGATGAACACGGCTGCAGGGAAGACGGTGTTGGTGACGGGCGCGAGCGACGGCATCGGCCGCGAGACCGCCGTCGCGCTCGCGCGGCGCGGGGCCCGCGTGGTGGCCCACGGACGAAGCCTCGAGCGCGTCGCCGGCACCGTCGCGGCGCTTCGCGAGCTCCGCCCCGACGCCGCCCTCGAGCCCCTCGTGCTCGACCTCTCGCGCCTCGACGACGTTCGCGGTGCCGGCGCCGAGCTCGCTCGCCGCGGCGTCGCCGTCGACGTGGTGATCCACAACGCAGGAGTGTTCATGCGCGAGCGGCAGCGCTCCGCCGACGGCTTCGAGATGACCCTCGCCGTGAACTACCTCGCTCCCTTCGTCTTGTCTCACGTGCTTCTGCGCGCGGCGGGCGGGGCCTCGCTCGCGCGCATCGTGAACGTGAGCTCCATCGCGCACGGACGCGGCGCCATCGACCTCGACGACCTCTCCTTCGAGCGTCGCGGCTTCGACCCCTACGGCACCTACGCGGCGTCGAAGCTGGCCCTCGTGATGTTCACCGCCGAGGCCGCGCGCCGCATCGGCCGTCGCCCGACGGTGAACGCGCTGCACCCCGGCGTCGTGTCGACGAAGCTGCTCACCGAAGGGTTCGGCGTGCAGGGACCCGACTCCCTCGCCAAAGGAGCCGCCACCTCGGTGCGCCTCGCCCTCGACGAGGACGTCGCCAACACCACCGGCGGATACTTCAGCGACGGTCGGCCCGCGCGCACGCACCCCGCCGTCGCCGACGCCGCGCTGCTGCGACAGCTCTACGAGCGCACCGCCGCGATGACGGGCACGGACCCGCTGCCGGCCGGCTGAACGCGTCGACGCGACGGAGACACCGCGCCAAGGGCGGGGGCGTTCGTGAGCTACCGCGTGACCGGTGCACCGCGACCCGGCGCGCGCCCCTCGAGCTGCGTCACCCGTCGCTCCAGCGCTCGGATCGTGCGGTCCTGCGACTGCACCGTCGCGACGAGCAGGCTCGTGAAGCCGTAGAGGTCCACCTGGCTGCGCTCGGGGTCCACCGCGAAGCCGTGCGGCTGATCCTCGAGGATGAAGCCGAGTCGACGGCGCTGCCCGTCCATCCCGGGATGCTCATAGAAGTACGTCGCGAGCCGCGTCGCGCGAAGCTGCGCGGCCAGCGCGTCGGCCTCCGCGGGCGAGACGTAGGCGATGTCGCGCTTCAAGCGTCGCGTGGAGATGGGACAGTTCTCGAAGGTCCCTCGCACCCACACGCCGTCGGTGCACTGCAGCGCGCCGCCGGGGCTGTTGCACCCGTACTCGCAGCGCCGCCCCTCGTTGGCGCAGGCGTCGCCGAGCCGCGGCGACACCGCCGGACAGCCCGCCGGCGCCGCGTTGCATTGCCACACCGGCGGACGCGTGCAGGTTCCCACCGGAAACGCCACGCACGGCGTGCACTCGCAGAACGACCCGCCCACGGTGCACACCGCGCCCGGCGCCGCGCACGACCCCGCCGCATCGAGCGTCGCCGGACACTGCGCCGCAGGCGGCGGGCTGGCGCACCAGGGATGCTCCGAAGGCGTCGCCTCGGGCTGCACGCGCCACACGGTGCCGTCGCAGTACACCACCGCCCGGCACTCGCGGCGCGGGTCCGTGCCGTACTCGCACGTGATCGCCGTCGTGCACGGCACTCCGTCCGCCGGCTGCGTCGACGGACACCGCGAGGCCCCCGCATCCGCCACGGCGGGAGCGTCCGCCGATCCATCGCGCGCCGCATCGACCGCGGGAGGCCCGTCGGATCCAGCGTCCACGGCGGCGTCGTTGCCCGTCACCGTGGTGCTGCATCCGACGAGCAGCAGCCCCGCGCATCCCCATCGCCACAGGTCGTTCATGGGGCGAGGATGAACCCTGCGCCCTCAGCGCGTCACGTTGCGGTTCGTCGGCGTCTTCGCCGCCGCGCGGGCCTTCACGGCTTCGATGAAGGCCTCGAGCGCCGTCGTCGGCTCGAGCCGCCAGCCGCCGGGAACGATGAGCGACACCGACCCGCCGACGTCGTGCGCGGCCTCGTAGAGCACCTCCTCCTTGTCGAGGGACCACATGTACTCCGGGTCCTGCCCGACCATGCGCACGAAGGAGATGTCCTCGAAGCCGACGCGCGTCTCCGCGGGCGTCCGAAAGTCGTCGACCCAGAACGGCCCGAGCTTCGTGTCGAAGTGCATGCAACGACGCTACCGCCGTTGCCGTCCCAGGGGACGGTTTCAACAAGTTGCCATTCCGGTCCCACCGGAATTCGTCCGACGCGAAAACCTTGAAATCAAGCGATTCTGGAAATCAGAATTCCGGTCCCACCAAAATGTTGAAATGTTGAAACCGTCCCCCCCCCCCCGAGCGTTCAGCCCATCGCCGGGTAGTCGATGTACCCGTGCTCCCCGCCGCCGTACATCGTCGCGCGGTCCGGCGCGGCGAGCGCTGCTCCCTTCGCGAAGCGCGCCACGAGGTCGGGGTTGGCGATGAACAGCGTCGCGAAGGACACGAGCTGCGCGCGCCCCTCGACCAGCACCGCCTCGGCGCGGTCGCGGTCGTAGCCGCCGTTGGTGACGATGGTCCCGCGGTACAGCGGACCGAAGGTGCCCAGGGCGTCCTTGGGCCACGTCGGAAAAGCGTCGAGCGGAAACAACGCCTGCATCAAGTGCAGATACGCCAGCGGGAGCTCGTTGAGCCGCCCGATGAGGTGTCCGAAGAGCGCCACCGGATCGGAGTCGACCATTCCATTGTAGGGAACGAGCGGCGAGAGCCGGATGCCCGCGCGGCCCGGTCCCCACACGGCGACGAGCTCGGTCATGACCTCGAGGACGAAGCGGCAGCGGTTGTGGATGCTCCCGCCGTACTCGTCGGTGCGATGGTTCGCGCCGTCGACGAGGAACTGGTTCGGAAGATATCCGAAGGCGCCGTGCAGCTCGACGCCGTCGAAGCCTGCGGCCTTGGCGTGCTCCGCCGCGGAACGGTAGTCGGCCACGGTGGCGCGGACCTCGTCCGTCGTGAGCGCCCGCGGCACCTCGTAGTCCTGCGGTCCCGCCGAGGTGAAATGCTTCTGGCCCTCGATGCGGATCGCCGACGGCGCCACCGGCAGCGCCCCGCCGCGCACCAGCGAGTGCCCGACGCGCCCGGTGTGCCAGAGCTGCGCGAAGATCGTGCCCCCAGCGGCGTGCACGGCGTTCGTGACGGTGCGCCACGCCGCGACGTGCTCCGGCGTGAAGAGCCCCGGCGTGAGCGGGCTGCCGAGCGCCTCGCGGGAGATGTTGATTCCCTCGCTGACGATGAGTCCGGCGGTGGCGCGCTGTCCGTAATACGTCGCCTGCATCGGACCGACGACACCCTCGGCGTCGGCGCGGCTGCGGGTCATCGGCGCCATCACGACGCGGTTGTGCAAGGCGAGGTCTCCAACGTGAACGGACTCGAGAAGCTTCATGGTCGTTCTTTCGGTGCTTGGGATATGGGAAACGATGGGTGAAGTCGCGATTACCGTGTGATCGTGCCGAGCCGGCCGTGTCGGTAATCTTCGATGGCCTCTTGGATCTCGCGCTCGGTGTTCATCACGAACGGCCCGTACTGAACGACGGGCTCGCGCAGCGGCACGCCGGAGAGCACCAGGGCCTGCGCGCCCTCGCGGGCCTCGAAGGACACCGCGTCGCCCTCGGCGAGCACCGCGAGCTGGCCTGCGCGAAGCTCCCTGCCCGCCACGAGCACGGCGCCCTCGAAGACGTAGACGTACGCGGTGTGCTCCCGAGGCAAGGGCACGTCGACGCGCGCGCCGGCGGCGAAGGTCCAGTGGTGATAGCTGATGGGGGTGCGGGTCTCGATGACGGCGCGCACGCCGAGGGCCTCGCCGGCGATGACCTTCACCGTGGCCAGCCCGTCGGGCGTAGTGGCCGTGGGGATCGTCGCCCGCGGGATCTCCTGGTACCGCGGCGCCATCATCTTGTCGCGCGCCGGAAGGTTCACCCACAGCTGAAACCCGTGCACGCGCCCGCCCTCGCTCTGCATCCGCCGTGAAGGCATCTCCGAGTGGATGATCCCGCGCCCGGCGGTCATCCACTGCACGTCGCCGGCGGCGAGGCGCCCGCGGTGCCCCGCGGAGTCCTCGTGCTCGGTCTCGCCCTCGAGCACGTACGTCACGGTCTCGAAGCCCCGGTGCGGGTGGTCCGGCGCGCCCACGGCCTGGCCCGGCGCGTAGTCCACGGGCCCCATCTCGTCGAGCATGAGAAAGGGATCAGCATGCGGAAAACCCCGCGTCGGGAACGGCCTGCGCACGACGAAGCCGGCGCCCTCCTGCTGACGATGCGACGTGATGACCTGCACGACGGAACGAACTTCCATGACCAGCACTCCATGGCGCGCAACGAGACCCTCGACGGAGCGGACGCGCGCGGTACGCTCGGTGCCTTCGCGAGACGACGAACGCTCGCCCGGTGTCAGCCCGAACCCTCGTCGACCTCGGCAAGCTTCGCCTCGGCAGACCTACCTAGCTTCTTCAGAAGCCGAAGCAACGTCGCACGCTCCGGCGCGGTGAGCGCTTCGGCGGTGCCGTCCATGACCCGCTGATGGCCGGCGAAGGCGCGCTCGATGAGCGCCCGGCCCCGCGCCGTGAGCGACACCACGACGCTGCGGCGATCGTCGGCGGAGGCGCTGCGCGCGACGAGGCCGCGAAGCTCCAGCCGGTCGACGGCGGAGGTGATGGCGCCGCTGGTCAGCTCGATGCGCTTGCCGATGGCGCTCACCGCCTGCGGACCGCGGTGCAGAAGCATCTCCATCGTCGCGAAGTCCGAGAGGCACAGGTCCATGGCCCCGACGCTGCGCGCGGCGTGGCGCGCGAGGGCGCGGTGGGCCTTCATCAGCACCAGCCACAGGTGCGTGCCCGACACCGCCGCCGCCGTGACCTCGCCCTCCACTGCTGCCGATGTGGTCCGTCGAGCCATGTGAACCATCTTGACGTCGAGTTACTTGATGTCAAGGCATGTGGGCGTCGATTTCTGCACGCGCCCCTTCGCCACCGCGCCGCGAGGCTCCTTCGGGCGCAGGCATTTCGCTTGCGACCCGCGACGCGACGCGATGACAGTCGCGCCTCGAACCTTCGTAGCGTCGAGGTGAGCGATGTCGAGCGACGGCATGAACTTTTCCGAGGTCGCACAGCAGATCCACGCCGTGCGCCTCGGCGCCCCGTCGACGTGACGGACCGCGGCGCGAACCCCGAGCCCGCGATCCCGTCGACGGTCGCGGGCGGACCGGGCCTCCTCGGTGCGCTGCTGAACCACGACGCAGCGTGGGTCGTCGCCATCACCCTCGCCGCCTACGCCCACCTCGCGCGAACCATGGGCGTCTCCCCGATGATCTGGGAAGACACGCTCATCGAGAACCACTTCGTCGACGAGTGCGTCGCGCACGGCCGCTGCAACGCCGTCGGCGTCGGCGCCACCATCGGCATCTATCACAGCGCAGGTTACCTCCACTGGCGCTCGCTGCTGCAGCACCTCGGCTTTCACGCCAACGGAACCTTTCTCGTGTTCCATGCCTGCAACGCCCTCGGCGTCGCGCTCGTCGCCGTGGCGGCGAAGCGCGCCGGCGGCGTCGTGGCCGCGGTCCTCGCGGTGGCGCTGATGATCGTGAACAACGGCGTCCCGACGCAGCTCAACGTCATCTCCGACGTCGCGCCGGTGCCGTTCCTCGGCGCGGCCTTCGTGCTCCTCGCGCAGACCGCCACGCTCCGCCCGCGCCTCGCGACGACGGCGTTGATGGGAATGCTCGCCGGGGTGCTCCTCAACTTCTACGCGACGGGGCTCCTCTGCGGCCTCTCCGCCGTCCTCGTCGCGCTGCTCATCCCGCTGCGCCGCGGGGCCCACGCGACGACGGCAGCGCTCTCCTTTGCGCTCACGGCATTCGTCATCGCGCCGCTCACCTGGATCGTCGACGCGCGCATCCTCTTCACGCGTCACGTGGGGCACTCTCCACACATCCCGCAGCGCGCGCCGCTCCTTCATTTCCAGATGGTCGTCTGGAGCACGGCGCTGCTGGCGCTCTGGGCGCTGCTCGCACGCTGGCCAGCGCTGCGACGCCGCCTCGACGTGTGCGTGCTCGTCCTCGTACCGCTCTTCGTTCCCGTGGTGATCGGGCGCGAGCTCGGCAACCTCGACCTCCAAGACAAGTACTTCGCGCACGTCCTCGGGGCGGTCGCCGCGGGCGTCGGCATCGGCGTCGCGACGCTCGGCTCCCTCGCCTTCGCGCAGCTGACACCCCGGGACCCCGAAGCGGGGGCGGCGCGGCGCATTGCCGACATCGTCGCGTGGGCGTCGTGCCTCGCGCTGCCCGCGGGGGCAGCGCTGCTGGTTCACGGGTTGCGCTGGGGCATCCAAGGTGTCGATTGGGGAGGACCGCCGCCGCCCACGCCGACGTACGGCGATCTCATGGCGGTGACGCGCCTCCTCGGTCACGACCGCGGATGGTCCTGGGCGCGGGGGTCGCTGAACCTTCGCAGCCCGAGCGAGGTGGTGCGGCGCGCCGCGTTCCGGTGGGCCTCGGGGTGGCGCTCCGACGGGGACGCGAGCGCGCTCGAGCGGGCGTACGTGCTGAAGGTCGGCAGCGAGCGGCTCCCCGCGGTGCTCCCAGTAGGCACCGTCGTGGCGAATCGCACGCCCGGCAACGTGGTCCTCGTCGCCTCGACGTGCTCGTGGATCGATTGGCGATCGTTCCGTGTGTGCCTTCGCGCCGCGGGCAGCTCCGAGGAGCGGTGTACGGAGTCGTCGCTCCCGCAGGCGCCCGATCGCGCGATGGCCTACGAGGCAGGCATTCCAGGCATGCCGACACACGACGGCCTGGGCATCGGACGGCAGCGCCTCACGCTCCGATTTCCGCTGCACCCGAGCGAGGCGTGCCCGGAGATGTGGGTGGCGTTGCCGCGCATCATGACGGTCTGTCCCGGCGTCATCGCGGGGGTCCA
This sequence comes from uncultured delta proteobacterium, assembly GCA_903845045.1. Taxonomy (GTDB): domain Bacteria; phylum Myxococcota_A; class Polyangia; order Polyangiales; genus SCUS01. The sequence continues at coordinate 8,313 of CAIMWA010000300.1, forward strand.
GGGCGAGGCGTCGGAGGTCGACGGGCGCGGCGATCGGCAGGTGCGCCTGCGCTATGACGGCAACACGCACCCCGCAGCACCGCGCGAGCTCACGGTGAGCTGGGAGCTCGGCGTCCCGCAATGCTGGAACGACTTTCGCGGGTATCCGCCGTTCTTCGTCGAAGGATCGCCGGCGACGACACGCTTCGTGACGGACCTGCTGTCCGATCAGACCACCGGAGATCGCATTCGATGGTGATGCGAGGCGGCATCGCAGGTCTCGTGGCGCGGACGGCGCTGGTCGCCGCGCTCGTCGTCGCGGGTCGTCCGTTGCGCGCGCAGACCGCGTGGGACGAGGCGCCGCTGCACCGCGTCGTGGCGGTGCCGGCGGAGCGCCCGCTGGAGTCGTCGACGCTCTCCCGCGGCGAGGCGCTCGGCATCGGCGCACTTCAATCGCTGATCATGGGCGCATCGGTGCTCTTCGCCCTCTTCGGACTCGCTCCGCGACGCGACACGACACCTCCCGAGGAGTGAACGCTTCCGACACCCTCACCGATCCGTCACGTCGAGGTCGAAGGGGTAGTTCACCGTCACCACCTCGTCGAAGGCCGGGAACTGCCAGCGTCGCACGGCGTCGGCGATGCACGGGCCGACCGCCGCGGCGCCGGTGCTGTCGTCCATCGTTCGCGCCGAGAGCACCCTGCCGTCGACGGCGGTGACCCAATGGATCGTCACGCGACCGTGGGCGTCGGGCACGTCGCGAAGCGCGGTCTCGTAGCAGCGGCGCACCTGCCCGAGGTTCCGGAGCACCACGCGACGAATTGCGGCGGAGTCCATCGACGCGCGCACGCTGGCGCCGCAGCCCTCGGTGGCGGTCCCGTCGGCACGGCGTTCGGAGCACGTGCGCGGCGGCGAGGCGACCGACACCCGCACCCCGATGCTGTGGCCGAAGGTGCCGAAATTGCCGTCCCCGCAGCCGCATGCGCCGCCCTGTCCGATGCCCTGACCGCTCCCGTCGTCGGTGCCGTGACCGCGGGTGCGCATGCGCCCGAGGCCCACGAGCCCTTCGCCCGAACCGCCGCCGCCCCAGCCCGTTCCGACGAGGCCGATGCCCGCGTAGCCCCGCGCATCGCCGACGGCGGTGCCGTACATCGTGCCCGTCGCGTGGGCGTCGTCGTCGACGCCCGGCAGCATCGGCGCGCTCGCGCCCCCGACCGCCCCGAGCGCCGCGAAGATGCCGCGCCGTGCGACGAAGGCCCTCGCATCGTTCGCCGTCGTCTCGTCCCGTGCGGGACCGCGCCGCGGCGGCGTCGACCACCTGCGCGAAGCCCTCGGCGCGTGCGTCGACCCCGACGATCCCTCGTCGCCCGCGGCGCGAAGTCCCGTTCCGCCCTCGGGGCCGCCGTCGGGCTCGGGGTGCGTCGGTGCATGGGCCATCGCCGCGACCCACCGCACGCGCTCCTCGCCCGAACGGCGCCCGGGGTCTTCATCGTCGCGCACGAGCCGATCGTCGACGTCGAGGCCGCGCGCCCAGCGTCCCGCGGCGATGGCGAAGCCCAAGGCGAGCACCGTTACCAGCCCGAACAGGCGATCGATGCGACGCGCCGGCAGCCGCGCCGCGACCGGGACGTGGCGCACGACGTAGCGCATCTCGCCGTGCTCGATGAACGCGCTGGCCTCCCGCGGCAGGACGAAGCTCCCGGCGCCAACGTCCGTCGCAGCGGGGTACGCGACGACGGCCCGGGCGTCCATCGGCGGCGTCACCCGACCGACGCTCCCGACGTGCTCGACGAGGACGTGTTCGCCGGCGTCCATGGCGGGGTGCACGAAGGCGTGGGCGCTCGGGTCCGTGCGTCCCTTCGCGACGAGCACGAAGCGCTCGCCGGCGCGCAGGTGGGCGACGACCAGCGGCCCCGCGTCGCCCCACGACACGACCACCTCGACGACCGTGGCGATGCGCGCGTCTCGCGGCGACGGCAGCGGCGCGGACCGGTACACGGGAGACGGCAAGAGCCCCTGGATGTCGTTCACGCGGCGGTGCCTCCTGCACGGACAGACAGCGCGCGCCGGCGAGAGTTCCCACGAAGGGCACGGGGCGACCCCGGATCACCCCAACGCCAGCCGCGGCCCCTCGTCGAGCACCAGCTCGCGCTCGGGCCAGCGCAGCGCCGCGAGGTGGCTGCGCCAGCCGCCGGTGCGCCCCTCGGCCCGCTCGCGGTACCGCGCCCCGGCGCTGAAATCGACGCAGAACGCGTTGCTCCGCGCGCCCAGCCAGGACTGCGCCGAAGCGCCGCGAAAGAGGTCCGGCTCGCCCTTCGAGTACGCCGCCCGGGCGCTCCCGTCGGACCAGCGCCAGTAGTGTCCGAAGACCACCGGCACGTCGTCGCGGTAGTCGTCCCACCAGCGCACGCGGTCCGTCATGCGCCACGCGCCACCCGCGAAATACGGCCGCTCGGCGAGGGTCTCGAGGCCCGACGTGAGCACGCGCAGCGGGTTGCCGCGCTGCCACAACGCGTCGCTGCGCCCCACCGCCTCGAGCAACGGCGGACGCTCCTCGCGCTGCCGCAGCGCCGCGCCGTAGCGCTCCATCTCCAGCGCGCGCTGGGCCTCGAGGGCGTCGAGCTCCGCGCGCAGCGCCGGCGTCGTTCGGTCCGACCCGTGGATCACCTCGGGCTCCTCGCCGGCGAGGTCGTCGCCGAGACGCTCCAGCGACGGCCCATCCCACACCGCGTGCACCACCCGCAGGTCGTCGCGCGCGAGCCCCACGGGCAGCTCGCGCAGGAACGCCAGCGCCTCGTCGCGCACCGCCGCCGGCATCGGCGCCGACGCCGCGAACTCGCCCCGCGCCCGGTCGTGGTCGCCGTCGAAGAACCACCCGTTGCCGTGCTTGCGCGACCCGCGCAGCAGGTTGACCTCGTGGTTGCCGAGCACCGCCTGGGCGCGCCCCTCGGCGCACAGCCCGCGCACCGCCGCGAGCACGCCGGGGCTGTCGGGGCCGCGGTCGCAGAGGTCGCCGACGAACACCAGGCGACGGCCCTCGGGGTGCGCGCCGCGGGCGTCGTAGCCGAGCGTGCGAAGCAGGCCGTGCAGCGCGCCGAGCTCGCCGTGCACGTCGCCGATGACGTCGAGCGGTCCGTCGAAGAGCGGCTGCAGGTACGGCGTGCGTCGTGCCATCGTCGCCCGCCGCGCGGGCCCCCCGATGATGCACCGGACCGGCCCTCGCGGGGAGCAACTCCGCGCGCGATGGTTGACAGCCGCCCCCCGGCCGAAGGTACACGCCTCGCACCCGCCCGATGACCCCGAAGCCCCGGCCACGGTATGTGCTCGTCGACGCCGTGCGCGGCATCGCGGCCTGCGCGGTCATGCTCTACCACTTCACCGGCGGCGACCTGCGCCCCGGCCTCACGCAGCTCTTCGGCGCGCGGGCGCTCGAGGTCTGCCACCATGGGTGGCTCGGCGTGCAGGTGTTCTTCGTGCTGTCGGGCTTCGTCATCGCCCACACCATCGGCGACCGCGACATCTCCGCCGGCGACGCGCTGCGCTTCGCCCTGCGCCGCCAGGTGCGCCTCGACCCGCCCTACTGGACCTCCCTCGGCATCTCGCTCTTCATCCCGTGGTTCACACGCTTCCTCGGCTTTCGCTACCGCATGAACCCGCCGCTGCGCGCCATCGCCGCGCACGTCTTCTACCTCCAGGACCTGCTCGGCGTGCGCGCCATCCAGCCCGTGTACTGGACCCTCGCCATCGAGGTGCAGTTCTACATGGCCTTCGTGATGGCCCTGCTGCTGCTGCGCCCGGTACCCGCCTTCGCCACGCGCTGGCTCGTGCTCGCGTCGGGCCTCGCCTCCCTCGACGCCGGCATGCACTGGCGCTTCCTCGGCGGCTGGTTCATGCCGCACTGGTACCTCTTCGTGCTCGGCGCCGCGACGCTCTGGACGGTGCAGCGCAAGCTCCCCCTCGCGCTGCACGTCGGCCTCGCGCTTTACACGGCCTGGTATGGCATCGAGAGCGGGCGCCTCGAGCCGCTGGCCGGCGCCATCACGTCGCTGACGCTCGTCTTCGCGGGGCGCACCGGCGGCCTCGAGCGCTGGCTCGGGTGGCGCTGGATCCAGTTCCTCGGCCGCATCTCCTACGGCGTCTACCTGCTGCACCCGCTGGCCGGCGCGCAGGCCCGCTGGCACGAGGGCGTGAAGGTCGACGTCACGCACGGACCGGGCGCCCTCGCGGTGCTCCTCTCGGCCATCGCCCTCACCATCGCGGCGTCGTGGGCGCTGCACGTCCTCGTCGAGGCGCCGGCGATGCGCCTCGCGGGGCGCATCCGATGGTGGCACGGCGACCCGGCCCGCGCCGTCACTGCTCCGTGACGCTCAGCTCGAAGGCGCCCTGCGAGTCCCAGATGTCGTGCGTCGCGTGGAGGAACCCCGCCACGACGATGAACACCGGCACGCCCGCGGTGACCGCCGCGTCGGTGATGAACGTCGACGCGTGGTCCCGCGGCGGGTCGCCGGTGTCGTCGTTGCACCCGAGGGACCTCGCGCCGCCGTCGAGCGGCAGGCACGCGCTCAGCGCGAAGACCACCGTGTCGAGGCGCGCGTCGGTGCCCATGGCGTTCGTGCTCACGCGCAGCGTCGTCGTGCGCCGCGGCACGTAGCGGTACGCGACCTCGTAGCCCGCGTAGCCCACGGCGCAGGCCGACGGCAGCACCGTCATGGCCCCCGCTGCGCGGTTGTCGCCGTGCACCGTCGTGGTGTCGCCCACGCGCGTCCCGAGGGCGTCGAGGTCGCGCTGCACGCCGGGCGCACACGGGAACCACGGCGGCGCGTCCACCGGCACGTCCGTCGCGGCGTCGAGGCTCCCGTCGGCGAACGCATCCGCAGTCGCGTCCCGCGTCGCGTCGACGCTCCCATCGACGGACGCATCGCTCGCTGCATCGACCGCAGCCTCGCTGCGCGGCGCGTCGGCGACGACGTACGCGGCGGTGTCCGTGGTCGTCGAGACGTCCTTCACGGTCACGTCGCGCGCGCCCGCGTCGCCCCACGGCACCGAGGGAATGCCCTGCCCCGCGCAGCCGGCCAGCGCCGCCGTCAGCGCGAGCGCACGCACGCGAGGTTCCCGCTGAAGATCAGGGCGTCGAGGGCATGGGAGCGCTCCACGCCGGCGAGGGCCTCGGCGCCGAGGTCGACGACGGTGTCCGCATCCCACGACGTCTGCGTGCCCGCGAGGGACGCGTCCCAGCCGCACGCCTGCGCGCCGTGCACGCTGCCCTCGACGAGCAGCTGCTCCGCGAGCGTGCGCCCCTCGGCGCCCGCGAAGGTCACGCGCCGGCGCAGCCGCAGCCGCTCGTGGGCCTCGAGCGCGCGCATCTCCTCGAGGGGATCGGTCACCACGTGCGAGTCGATGCCCACGCAGAGCCGCACGCCCGCGTCCCGCAGCGCGGCGAGGTCCGTCAGGCCGTCGCCGAGGTCGCGCTCCGTCGTCGGGCACGCGCACACGAAGGCCCGCGCCTGGCCCAGCAGCCGCGCCTCGTGTGCCGCCAGGTTCGTGCCGTGCACGCCCACGAAGCGCGCGTCGAGGACCCCGAGATCCGCGAGGAGCTCCACGGGGCTGCGGCCGTACTCCGCGAGGCACTCCTCGACCTCGCCGACGACCTCGGCCACATGCATGTGGAACGGCATCGCGTGCGCCGACGCGTAGGCATGCATCGCCGTGATCCACTCGGCCCGCACCGCGCGCACCGAGTGCGGCGCCACGCCGACGCGCACCCGCGGGTCGTCGCCCCACCGCGCGCGCAGCGCCTCGACGTCGCGCAGCACGTCGTCGACGTCGGCATCGCTGAAGCGCCGCTGCGCCCCCTCGGGACCGCGACCCGCCCCCGCCCGCGCGTACGCCACGCGGAGCAACGTCACCCGCAGCCCCTCGGCGAGCGCCGCGTCGACGACGAGGTCCGCGAGCAGCGTGCGCTGCGCGTAGGGCTCGCCGCCGGGCTGATGGTGCACGTAGTGGAACTCGCCGACGCACCGCACGCCCGCCCGGTACAGCGCGCGGAACGCCCGTCGCGACACCGCGGCGATGGACTCCGGGTCCAGCGCGTCGGCCGCGGCGAACATCGCGTCGCGCCAGGACCAGAACGTTCCCGTCTCCGTCGGCGCGCGCTGCGTGTGGCCGCGGAGGCCGAACTGGAACGCGTGCGAGTGCGCGCTCACCCAGCCGGGGAGCACGAGCCCGTCGCCCTCGAAGCGCTGCAGCGGACGCACCGCCGCGACGCTAGCACGGAGCCGCGGCGCGACGGTCTGCGAGGTGGAGTGGAGAGAGGGGAGCGGGGACGATCAGGACGACGACTTGGCGTCGGCGACGACGTTCACCTTGAAGGTCGCGGAGACCTCCGGGGCGAGCTTCGCCGTGACTTCGTAGGTGCCGGTCGCGCGGATCGTGTCGACGGTGAGCTTCTTGCGGTCGATGTCGAAGCCCGCGCCCTTGAGCGCCGCCTCGATGTCCTTGTGCGTCACCGAGCCGTAGAGCTTGCCCTCGCCGCCCACGGTGCGGGAGACGGTCAGCACCACCGCCGAGAGCTTCGTCGCGAGCGACGCCGCGTCGGCGCGGAGCTTCGCGGCCTTCTCCGAGGCGACCTTCTTCTGGTGCTCGAAGCGGGACACGTTGCCCTCGCTCGCCGCGAGCGCGAAGCCCCCGGGGAGCAGGAAGTTGCGCGCGTAGCCCGAGGCCACCTTCACCACGTCGCCGCCCTTGCCGAGCTTCGCAACGTCGCGCTGCAGGATCACATGCACGGTCTTGCTCATCGTAGGCCTCTCACTTGCCCGAGGTGGTGAACGGCAGCAGGGCGATCATCCGACCCCGCTTGATCGCGCTCACCAGCGCACGCTGGTGCAACGCACACGTGCCGGAGACCCGGCGCGGAACCACCTTGCCGCGGTCGCTCAGGAAGTAGCGCAGCAGCGAGGCGTCCTTGTAGTCGATGGCTGCGACGTTCTCGACGCAGAACTTGCAGACGCGCTTGCGCCCGCCGCGGCGACGCGCCGCGATGTTCTCCGCCGCGATCTCCGCCGCGCCGCCCTCGTTGAATCCACGATCGTCGAAGGGATCGTTGCCGCCTTGGAAGCGTGCCATGGTCTTCTCTCCTTACGCTTCCGCCGCGGGAGCGGCTGCAGGTGCGGTCTCTTCGGTCTCACGGGGCTCCACCGGCGGCGGCTCGCGGGGCGGCGGCTCGCGGCGCGAGTCGTCGGACAGCCCGAGCTGCGCCTCGAAGCTCTCGTCGCGGTCGTCCTCGTCGGACGCCACGTCGATGCGGCGGACCTTCACCTCTTCGGGGTCCACGGTGACGGCGGTCGCGTCGATGTCCTTCGCGAGCACGATGGTCATGTGGCGGAGCACGGTGTCGAGCATGCGCAGGTTGCGCTCGAGCTCGGCCACGGTGCCCTTGGCGCCCAGGTACCGGAGGTACACGTAGACGCCCTTGCGGTGCTTCGCGATCGGGTACGCGAGGCGGCGCTTGCCCCAGCTCTCGATCTTGGTGAGCTTCGCGCCCGTCGACTCCAGCGCGCCGAGCGCGCGGGCGATGACCTTCTCGGAGGTCTCGCCGTCGATGTCGGGACGAAGGATGAACACGGTCTCGTAATCCGAGGACCGGGTGCTTCGTGCTTCCACTGCCATGTTGATCGTCCTCCTGGACTCTCGTCGGAGGCCCCCGCGTCGGGCGCGGGAGCGAGGACCGCCGCTCACCATCGAGCGGTCGGGGGCGCGCTTGCTAGCACGGTCCTGCGCGCTTCGGGAAGTCCCGCGCCGAAGGAATCGCACCGCCGCGCGGAGCTCCTCGACGCCGCTTGACCCGCGCACGCTTCCGGCGCGAAGTGTCGCGCCCATGACCTCCCCCCTCGACGACCGCCTGTCCACCGTGTTCGCCGCCGACCGCGCCCTGCGCATCGCGGAGTTGGAATTCCTCGACGACAGCGGCCCCGCGCACCTCGCCGCGCTGGCGCGCGCCCTCGACGCCGCCCTCGCCCTCGAGGACGCCGAGGAGTCGGGCATCCGCTGCATCCGCATCGCCGACCTGCTCGGCGAGTTCCAGGGCCCTGAGGTGGTGACGGCGCTGCTCCGGCTCCTCGACAACGACGAGCCCACGGTGCGCGAGGCGGCGGGCTCCACGCTCCTCGACCTCGGGTACTCGCGCTGGGCCGAGGTCGCCCGCGGCGTCGAGAAGCTCATCGACGACGGCAAGGCCCTCACGGCGCTCAAGGAGGTTCCCTTCGTGCTCGGCGAGATCGGCGAGCCCGGCGGCGTGAAGCTCTGCGTGCGGCTCCTCAAGCACGCCGACTCCGGCGTCGTCGCGTCGGCCGTCGAGTCCCTCGCCATGCTCGGCGACCCCGCCGTGCTGCGCGACCTCGAGAAGCTCCGCAACGACAAGCGCATCGTCGAGTCCGACGACGACGCCGACGCGCCCGAGGGCGGCGGATCGCCCACCGTGGGCGACCTCGTGAACGACGTCATCGAGCACCTGCGCTCGATCAAGGGCTGAGCCCGCTCCCGCACCGCGACCCCGATGGCCGTCTACGCCGGCGACGCCGGGCTCGAGCACGCGCTGGCCTACGACGCCGCGTTCGTGCCCCGCTATGCCCAGCGCTTCGGCGAGCGGCTGCTCCTCGCCCTCGACCTCCCTCCGCGGCCGAGCGTCCTCGACCTCGCGTGCCGCACCGGCTACCCCGCGGTGCAGGTGCTCGAGCGCGCGCGCGACGGCCGCGTCATCGCCCTCGACGAGGACGGCCGCTACCTCGAGCTCGCCCGCGCCCGCGCCGGCGCCGAGCTCGGGCGGCGCATCTTCTTCAAGCAGGGATCCCCCACGTCGCTGGGCTTCTCCGACGAGATCTTCAGCAACGTCGTGGGCAACCTCATCGACCGCGTCGCCCGCGACCGCTCGGCGGTGCTCGCCGAGAGCGCCCGCGTGCTGCGCCCTGGGGGTCAGCTCGCGGTGACGCTCCCGCTCCGGGGCAGCTTCGTCGAGGCCGTCGACGTGCTCCGCGAGGTCTCCCAGCGCTTCGCCGACGACGGCCTCGCGACGCGCGTGGACCGCTACGAGCACGGCATGCCCGGCGTCGAGGCGCTGCGCGAGGAGATCGAGGCCGCGGGCTTCGAGCGCGTCTCCGTCGACGCGTGGCAGTTCACCCTCGAGTACGCCTCCGCCGCGGACCTCTTCGCCGACCCCGTCGCGCAGGCCGCCGCGATGCCCGAGTGGCGCGCGTGCGCCGAGGGTGCCGCGCGGCCCGACGAGGTGCTCGCCGAGCTCCGACGGTTCCTCGACACGTACTTCGAGGGCAGGCGCCTCGCGATCACCGTCGAGGGCGGCTGCGCCGTGGGCCACCGCACCCTCGGGCGCCTCCCGTAGCGCCCGCGACGCGCTCCTGCTTCGCGCCCTTCGCGGCATTGCCTCGCGCCGAGGACTGCACTACATCGGCGCCGTGGAAAGCACCCTCGACGACGCTCCGACGGTGAACGGCGTGCCCCTCGCGGGCCCCTTCATCGGCGACATCCAGGCGACGCACCGCTTCATTTCGCCGCGGATGTTCCGCTCGGACTTCTTCGAGTTCTTCAGCAAGGTGCACCCCGGCGTGCCGGCGCTGATGTACCTCCCGCTCGTGGCGTTCGTGCTCTGGCACGGCGCCAGGGTCTCGTCGCCCGGCGTGCTCGGCGGCACCTTCGTCGGCGGCTTCCTCATCTGGACGCTCACCGAGTACCTGCTGCACCGGTTCTACTTCCACATCGACCCGCGCACGCCGGTGCGCAAGTGGCTCTACTTCTACTCGCACGGCATCCACCACCAGTACCCCGACGACTTCTACCGCCTCGTGATGCCGCCGCTCCTCAGCGCCATCCCCGCGGGGCTCTTCTGGGCGCTGTTCCGCGCGACGCTGCCTGCGTCGGTGGTCCCGGGGCTCTTCGCGGGCTTCGCCTGCGGCTACGTCTATTACGACTACGTGCACTTCGCGACGCACCACGTGAAGCCGCCGCGCGCGGCCTGGCTCGCGCCCATCGCGACGGTCATGAAGGAGCAGCGCCGCCGCCACATGCGCCACCACTTCCAGGACCACGACCGCGGCTTCGGCGTCTCCATGCCGCTGTGGGACCACGTCTTCGGCACCCACGAAGGTCCGTAGCGTCGTCTGCGGACGTCGTCAGGGGGCGTACGAAGCGCCGCCGCGGCCGCAGCGCACCTGCGTGAAGCCCAGCGCGCGCAGCCCCGGACGCACCCCCGCGGGCGTGAGCCGGTCGAGCATCGCGGCGTCGCACGCGCCGTGGTCGAAGCGCAGCGTTCGGTCGCCGTCGCCCTCGCCGTGCACGCAGCCCACGCCGAGGCGCGCGAGGTGATCGAGCCGGTGCGCGAGCTGATGGCGCAGCGCCGCGCGGTCGTCGTCGCTCGTCGCCGTCGTCACCGGGTGCTCGGCGATGAACCGCGTCACCCGCACCGCCGCCGCGCCCGCGCTGCGCTCGCGACGCGCCGCCATCTCCGCCCGAAGCGCCGCCACCCGTGCCGCCTCGGGACCGCCCGCGGGCACCGCCGCGAGGTGCGACTCGGCGCCGGCCATGTTGCCGCCGACGCCGTCCGCCGCGACGTAGCCGCACGCGAGCTCGTGCTCCGCCGCGGCGACGTGCTCCGCGGGGCTCATCGCGACGAACACACGATGGGCCTCGGCCATGCGCGCGGCGCGCTCCTCGGGGCTGGCCAGCGTGCCCACGGCGGCGTCGCTCTCGGTCAGCGCGCGCCCGTAGAGCGCGATGGCGCCCACGCACGCGCCGCCGAGCACGAGCACCGCGCCCAGCAACACCAGCGCGCGCGGAGCGCCCTTCGGCTCGGCGGCATCTTCAGCGTCGGTCTGAGTCACCCCCGCGAGGGTGTCACAGATAGCTGCTGTTGAACCACCACTCGGCGCCGAGGCCGAGGTAGTGCTCGACGGTGTTGAAGCCCGCGGGGTCGTCGGGCGCGTAGAGCCGGCGCGCGCCCTCGTCGCGGATGCTCGCGGCGTAGATGAGCTGGAGGTGCGGACGCGTGTAGCTGCCGCGCCCCATGGGCGACACGAAGGGCATCACCGAGAAGCGCCACACCGTGCCCGCGAGCGCGCCGCTGCCCGTCGCCGGGTCGATGGCGTCGTAGACCACGTGCTGGTAGCTCGCCTCGGCGCTCACGCCGGCGCGCTGGCCGAACCACACGATGGGGCGCACCGCGACGGCGCCCTCGACGAGCGCGTTGCGGCTGAAAACCCCCGGGTCCGCGTCGCGGAAGAAGCGGAAGTACGCGCCGACCATGAGCGCGAAGGCGCCGCTCTCCCAGTTGCCCGAGAGCGCGACGCGGATGTCCTGCGCGCGGGCGCTGGTGCGGGCGCTCGCGAGGGTGATGGGCACCGCGAGGTCGCCGTACGCGCCGAGCCCCTGCCCGTAGCGCACGAACACGTTGAGGAACGACGGTCCGCGGTAGATGCCCGCCTGCGCGCCGACGACCCAGCCGTCGTCCGAGGGGAGCTCGATGCGCGTGCCCGCGTCGTTGGTCTGCCGCACGCCCGCGGCGATGGAGTGGAACTCGCCGTAGAGCGAGAGCTTGAGCCCCTCGCGCGACGTGCGCCCCGCCGAGTACCACGTCGCCTTGACGGCTCCGAAGATGCGCGGGCGGTCGAGCAGGTACGCCGTCGTCGGACCGAAGCCGTCGCGCGCTGCCACGCTCAGCGTCTGGAGCTGGTACGGGTTGTCGAGGCGGTTCATCCCGACGGCGGCCTGCACGGCGACGTGCGAGCCCGCGTCGAAGCGCGCGCCGCCGCCGATCATGTTCAGGCTGTCCATGGGCCAGAAGTTGAGCAGGTAGACGTCGTCGCCGCGGTACATGCGCGACCCGACCCACAGCGAGAGGTGCTCGTGCAGCGCGCCGCGCTCCTCGACGTAGAGGTTGCGGATCGCGAAGGTGGCCGTGAAGTCACCCGTGTAGTGGAAGAGGTCGTTGTTGACGCCGATGGTGGTGATGACGCGCCACCGCACGTCGCCGTTGCGGCGCTCGTAGTTGAACTGCAGCTCGGCGTACGGCGCGAGCAGCAGCCGCGGTCCGAAGGCCACGAGGTTCGTGTCGATGGCCGTGCGCCCGCGCAGGTCGCTCGCGACGCCGACGCGCCCGTACGATCCGAAGGAGAAGCCGCTGGGGTCGTCGGGCACCGTCTCGCGCGCGGCGGCCACGGCCTGCGAAGGCGTCGGCGCGCCCGGCGGGAGCGGCTGCGCGACCACCACGGACCCGGCCATGAACACCGCGCCCGCAGCGCACCCGACGCTCCACCGTTTCACGCGCGGCACGATACTACCGACGGCGCTCGACGGTCACCGCGGATCTTCGCGTCCGATGGCGCCGATGGAGGTCACCAGCGGCGCCCGCGAGGTGTCGCGCACCACCCACGCCGCCACCGCGTCGCTGGACCACGCCGACGGGTCGTCGACGAGCAGCCCCGGGAGCCCCGCGAGGGCGAAGCGGGCCGCCACCGCGCGGTCGCGCAGCGCGACGAGGTTGCCGGAGCCCGACACTCCGAGACCCGCCCAGGCGCGTGACTCGGCGCGGCACAGGGCCAGCGGCAGCGGCGTCGGCAGCGGCGTTCCTGGACGCCACCGCGGAACACCCTTGACAGGCGCCGGGAGCAGTGCGGGAAGCGCGAGCGCGGGGAGCTCGGGAAGCGACACCGCGGCCTTGGGCAGCGCCCAGCAGCACGCCACGATGACGCCGTGCATGTCGGCGGCGACGAGGCTCTCGACGTCCACCGCGGGCAGCGCCGGCGGAGCGTGCACGCCGGGGTGCTTGCGGTAGCGCGGCGGCACCGCGACCTCGTGGCCGTCGGCGACGCACGGGATCATGGAGACCACCGGCGCGGGGTGCCGCTCGAGGTCCTCCTTGGAGAAGCTCCCTGCGGCGATGGGCCCCACGGCCTGCAGGATCGAGCGCAGCACGCCCACGCGCTCGAGGGCGTCGAAGCCGACGCGGTGGAGCTGCACGAGAAGCTCCATGCGCGCACGGGTGCCGACGTCGGGGTCGCTCTCGCGCACCGCCGCGAGGGCCGTGCGCACGATGGCCGAGAGGGGCAGCGACCCGAAGCGCGCGTGCGCCGCGAGCACGCCCTCGAGGAGCCCCGGCACCGCCGCCGTGCTCGACTCCGCGGGCGACGCACCGGTGCGCGGACGCGTGGTGCCGAGGCCCGGAGCGCGGGCGCGGGCGTCGATGAAATGGAGCCCCACGCCGGGACCTCCGATGACGATCGCGCCGGACCCGAGGAGCGCCGCGGGCGTGCCGCGAACGGCGCCGGCGAGCATGCCCGCCACGGCCATGTCGAGCGCCGTGCCCTGCTCGGCGATGAGGGCCTGCGCGGCGGCCTGGGCGACCGGATCGCGCGCGATGACCGCGTTGCGCATGGCCTACTCCGACCCGTCCTCGTCGTCTTCTTCTTCGTCGTCGTCGTCGGAGCCGTCCACGTCGTCGTCGTCGAGCTCCTCGTCGTCGCCGGAAGCCTCGATCTCGCCGACGAGCTTCGCGAAGCCCACGGCCTCGCGCCACGCCTGCTGCGACTGGAACACCACGAAGGCCTCGTCGACGTCGACGAGCGCCTCGGCCAGCGCCTCGAGGCGCCCCATGGTGTACCGCTGGTCCGTGCCGAGGCCGCGCATGCGGGCGTACGCGAACGCCGCGCCGGGCTCGTCCTGCAACGGATCACCGGAGACCACGGCGCCGAACTGCTCCGCGACGCGCACGGCCTCCTCGTGGTCCCAGAGCCCCGAGGGCTCCCAGACGAGCGTCGGCGCGAGGGCGCGGGCGCGCTCGAGCACCGGGCGAAAGCGCTCGAAGGCCACGCTGCCCGGCGACACGCCGAGGGGCGAGCGCAGCACGGCGATGCGGGCGCCGAGGGCCTGGAGCTGGTTTCCGAAGCGGTCGAGCTCGGAGCGGGTCTTCGCCGCGTCACGCAGCGGCCAGTCGCGCTCGCCGAACAGCGACTCCGGGGCCACCGCGGAGAACACGAAGCCCTCGGGCGCCGCGCGACGCCACGCCGCCAGCGTCTTGGGCGGAGGGACCGGCGCGCGCAGGTCGATCTCGACGAAGCGGAGACGGGAAAGATAACGCTCCCGCGGGACGACGAAGCCCGCGGTACCGACACGGATGCTGCTCATGGAAGGGCGCGGAGGGTACCTCAGGTCGCCCGCGCGCCGCACGCCGAAGTCGGGCACGAACGACGGTTTCTTCGACGCGACCTCGCGCGGCAGCGGCCCGATGGCGCGGGCGCTCAGAACCCGCGGCGCAGGGCGAGCAGCGTGGTCAGCGACCCGAGCGCCTCGCCGCCGACGTCGACGTCGCGCTGCCCGGTGAGCGACAGCGCCGCGGACCAGTGGTCCCGGAAGTACCAGTCGAGGCGGGCGTTGGCGACGATGCTGAAGGACCCCGCCGTCGTGTATGCCGCGTAGGCGACGCTGCCCGAGAGGTACCAGCTGTCGTTGAAGGTGTAGGCCACGTCGGCCTCGACGGACCACCGCGTCGCCGCGACGGGGGCCCCGGCGCCGAACTGCGCGGTGCTGCGCCCGAAAGCCGCGACGCCGAAGACGCCCACGGAGTCCGGGTCCCGGTCGTAGAGGTAGTACGCGCCGACGACGCCGAAGGTGGTCGCGCGGATCGACTGCGAGAAGGTGAGCTGGAGCTGCCCCTGAACCACCGAGGCCGGGTGCGGCGCGAGGAGGTTCGTGAGCCACGCCGGACACGAAGCGGGCGTGCGCGCGCAGAGCTGCGAGACCTCGGCCGCGGAGGTCGTCGTGCCGTTGCGGTTGGCGAAGGTCGTGAGCGCCTGCGTCGATCCGTAGAGCCCCGCGTTGCCCGCGAGGGTGAAGCTGCTCGACGAGTGCTCGCCGTGCGCGAAGCGCCAGTACACCGACGCTCCGCCGCCGGCCGACCCCGACGCCGACGCGAGCTGCGCGTCCACCGTCGTGGGCGTGGCGCCAGGACGCGCGGCGGCGAAGGTCACCGACGTCGGCGCGAGCGTCGTCGACACCGGCGAGAAGTTTCCGTCGAGCGTGAAGAGCCAGTTCTCGTGGGGTTTCCACGTCGTCCCGGCGTTGAACTGGAACACCGTGCCGCCCTGGCTCGCGAAGCTCGAACCGGCCGGCGGCGACGTCGCGCCGTAGTACGACACCGACGCGCCGAGGCGCACGAGCAGCCGTCGATGCGTCGTGAACGCGCCGCGGTGGTTGAACGTCATGGACCACGCGCGCGGCGACGCGGCCGTCGACCCCGACCCGGTGAGCGAGAGGTCGTCGCTCATGTTCGGCGACCCGTCGTCGCCCTCGTCCTCGAACACCGGCGGGGGCTCTTCGGGCTCCGCGGCAGGCATCGGCGCTGCGTCGGCGGCGCTCGCCGAGGTCGTCGGAGCGGGCGGCGGCGGAACCGTCACCGGCGGCCCCGGCGCAGCTGCGGGAGAGACCGCGGGATGGTCCGGTGGGACCTCCCTGGCGACCGGTGCGGCGTCCACGCGAGGGCGCGCGGGAGCAGGCGGCGCGGCGTCCTCGTGGGCGACGGGCGTGAGGTCGACGGCGGGTGTCGGCGCCGCCGGGGCCGTGTCGTGGCGATGGTGCCGGTGCCGATGCCGGGGCGATGCATCGGCGTCGTCCTCCGCGGGGGCGCCGTGCGTTGCCGTCTGTGCCGCGGCGCCGCGCCCGAAGACGACCACCGCACACGCCGCGACGAGGACGCCGTGGAGGGTTCCGCTTCGCTGGCGCCGAGCGCGCACGTTCGAGATCTATCGCAGCGACGCCGCCCCGTCACCGCGGGCGCGCGGAACGGCTCACATGCAGACGTTCACTGCGCCCGGCGTGCCGTACCCGCCGGCGCCGTACATCGGGTCGCCGACGCACCAGCTCGCGGGCATCGCCGTCACCGCCGGGTCCACCGACGACGGGCGCAGCGCCTTGGAGCGCCCCGCGACGTTGGGCCAGCCGCTCGCCGCCGTCGTGTCGTAGGTCACCGTGTGGATCACCGTGGCGTCGTCGGCGCCGCGCAGCTCGATGGTGTCGGTGCCGGTGTTGCCGAGGGTCATCGCCGAGCCGTACGCGTACACGGCCGTGACGCCGCCGTTCACCATCGTGTCCTGGCTGTACGCGAGCACCGCGTAGCCGCGCGCGGGCACGAGCACCGGCTGCGTCGACCCGATGGTGAAGCGCTCCGTCGCGCTGCCGTGCACGTGCAGGTCGCGCAGGTCCACCGCCGACGCGGCGGGGTTGTAGACCTCGAACCACTCGCCGTCGTTGTCGCGCGCCGTGTCGGGGTTGTTCTGGATCTCCGTGATCACCAGCGCGCCCGCCAGCGGCACCGTCGTGCAGGCCCCGCCGACGCACGCGCGCCCCACGGCGCACCACCCCGCGGGCGTCGACGGAGCGCACGGGCACGACGCGCCCACGCACGGGCCGGCGTCCACCGCACCGGCATCCGCGGACGTCGCATCGGGACCGAGGGTCCTCGGCACGTCGACGACGGCGTCGACCGTCGCACCATCGAGCACGGCGGCCTCGACGCGGTCCGAAGCAACATCGCGCGGCACGTCGACGACGGAGCCCGCGTCCGGCGTGCCGGCGTCCATCGTCGTCGGGCCCGCATCGTCCTGCGGAGCGCCGACGTCGACGATGGGCACCACGTCCACCGGCGCGACGACGCCCGCGTCGGGCAGCGGGCGCAGCGCGTCCCACGCGTACGAACAGCCCCCCGCCACCACGGCGAGCGCGAGCAACGAAGCGCGCTCAGAACGCACCGCGCACCCCCAGCACCCCGCGCGACGGATCCGCGAAGGCCTCCACCGCCGGCGCCACGGGGCGCGCGCCGCCGACGCCGATCATCACCACGCCGGCCACGAGCGCCGTCAGCCCGACGCCGAGCATCGCGTTGGCCCCCGCGGTGAACGCCGCCCCCTGGTCGATGTCGCGCACGCGGTCCGCCGTGCACGCCGCGGTGCGCGGACACACCTGCGACAGCGTCGCGTACTGCGACGACGCCGCCGAGCCGAGGCCCGCGAAGACGGCGAGCGCCGCGACGCCCACGCCCCCGACGACGAAGCCCGCCACGCGAACGCCGCCGCCGCGCATCGCCACCGGCGGAGCGTCGGGCGGCACCGGCACCCGCACCGGCGCCGGCTGCGCCTCCACCACCGGCGCGAGGGGCTCGAGCGTCACCGCGACCTCGGCGCGACCGCCGGCCACGAGCGTCATCGCGCGACGAAACGGCACGAAGCCCGGCGCGCGCGCGACCACCTCGTAGGAACCCGGATCGAAGGCCCGCGCGGTGCCGAGCGAAGGCACCTCGAGCGCCGCGTCGCCGACGTGCACCTCGAGCCCCGGAGGAACGCTCGCCGCGCGCAGCGTGAGGAGGCCGACGTTGGCCTCGACCTCGCCGAGCGCCTGCCGCGCCACGTCCCGCGCGGACTCGTAGCGACGGTCCGTCGCGATGCGGTCGCCGGCCTCGACGACGGTGCGCGAGAGCTCCTCCCAGGCGTCGGCGAAGCGTCCCACGCGCTGGAGGCACAGACCGATGTAGAGCCGCGTGTTGGGGCTCTGGAACAGCTCCAGCGACGCGCGGAACTCGGTGAGCGCATCGCCGGTGCGGCCCTGCTCGAAGAGCACGCGCCCCTGGTCGAAGCGGCCCTGCGCGGCCACCCCCGACGGCGACGCCGTGGCGGCGGTCTGCGCCATCGCCGACGCCGCCGGCAACGCCAGCCCGAGCATCACGGCCGTCGCCGCGGCCCGCCTCGCACACCTCGCACGCACGCCCCGCACCTCGCGTCCCTCTCAGATCGACGTCGGAAGCTGGAGCCCCACCGGTCGCTCCGGCGCCGTGGGCGCGGGAGAGGGCTCGGCGGGCGGGGGGGTGACGGGCGCCTCGACGGGGTGCGCCGACGACGGCACCGCGGGCTCCGACACGCGCGGCGACGCAGGCACCGGACGCGCAGCTTCGACCCGCGGCGCAGGGCGCGCGACGGTCGGAGTGGCGACCACGGCGGCGGGCGGACGCGCGACGACCGACGACGGCCGCGGCACCACCGGGACCTGCACCGGCACCACCGCCACCGGCGAAGGCGCTTGGAGGGGCAGCGGCGCGGGCGCGGGCTGCGTCACCGCCGGCCGCATCGGCGGAGGCACGATGATCACCGGACGCGGCGCATCGCGCGAGGTCTGGCGCTGTCCGAGGGTCCAGATGGCGAGGCCGAGGATCGCGCCGAGGGCCACCACCGCGAGGGTGATCCAGGCACGCCCGAAGGGGTCCTCGGTGCGCGCGGTCACCGGCGGTCGCGTGGGCGCCCGGACCGTCGTCGCCAAGGGCGCGGCCTCGACCACCGGCGAAGCCACCGCCACCGGCGCGGCCACGGGCACCGGTGGGGCCACCGCGGCGGGAAGCTCCGGCGAGGCGCGCTCGACGCCCGGCGCAGAGGCCTCGACGGCGGGCGGCAGCGGCGGGAGCTTGGGGCGGGCGCGCGCGCCGGACACCCGGTGGTCCGCGGCGGCGAGGCGGGTCGGCGTGTCCGCGGGCGACGGGAGCAACGGCGGCACGAGCCCCGCGGAGCCCGGCGTCGAGCCCGTCACGCCCGGCACGAGGTGCGTCGGCGCCTCGTCGGCGGTGACCGGCGGCGGCGGATGCGAGGAGCGCCCCGGCGACGGCACCGCGACGAGATCCCGCAGCGACTCCGCCGTCGGACGGAACACCGGGAGGTCCCGCGTGGTCGCGCGGCGGCGCTGCTGCTCCGCGTGGATCTTCGGCGCGGCGACCTGGCGCACGTGCGCGGCGACGGCGCGGTACGACGCGATGTCCGACGGACCGACGGCGGCCTCGAGCGCGTCCGCAAAGGACCTCGCGCTCTGCCAGCGCCGCGCCGGGTCGCGATCGAGGGCGCGCGCGAGCACCACGTCGAGGGCCTCGGGAAGCTCCGGGTCCACCGCGCGCAGCCGCGGGATCGGGCGGTTGAGCAGCGCCTGCAGCACCTCGGCGTCGGTGCGCCCGGGGAACAGCCGCCGCCCGGTGAGGCACTCCCAGAGCACCGTCGCGAGGGCGAAGAGGTCCGCGCGGCGGTCGATGGGCGCATCGTTGGGCTGCTCCGGCGCCATGTACGACAGCTTGCCCTTCACGATGCCGTCGCGCGTGTCGGAGATGCGCTCCTCGGCCTTCGCGATGCCGAAGTCCGTGAGCCGCGAGATGCCGTCGGAGCCCACGAGCACGTTGTGCGGCGACACGTCGCGGTGGACGATCTTCAGCTCCGTGCCGAAGTCGTCGGTGAGCTCGTGCGCGGCCTGCAGGCCCGCCAGCACGTCGAGGGCGATGCGCAGCGCGATGCCCCGCGGGATGCGCATCTCCAGCGCGCGGGCGGACTTGTAGAGCCCGAGGAGCTGGTCGCCCTCGATGTACTCGGAGACGATGTAGAGCCCCTCGGGAGCGCGCTCGAGATCGAGCGTCGCGACCACGTTGGGGTGGTGGATGCGCGCCGCCAGCCGCCCCTCGTCGAGGAACATCTGCACGAAGTTCTCGTCGCGGAGCAGGTGCGGGTGCAGCAGCTTGATGGCCACGAGGCGCGAGAAGCCCGCCACCGAGAGCGCACGCCCGAGGTACACCGTGGCCATGCCGCCGGCGCCGAGGTCCGACACGATCTCGTAGCGCCCGAGGCGCGTGCCGGGACGCAGCGCGCCGGGCAACGCGGGCGCGTCGGAGCTGCGCGGAGGCTTCGGCGTCGAGAGGTTGTGGACGGCCACGGCAGAGGGTCCCGAGGGGCTCTATACACCAGACTTCGCGGGTCGACGAAGCCGGGCTGGCGGGGCGCTGACGGCGGTGCGTCCGAAGCGCCGACGAGGGTTGGCGCGCCGCGGCGGAATCGTGGCACCCTGCGGCCGCAAACGTGGGGACGATGAACGAGCACACGCAGGGTGAGACGGCGACGGGCGG
The DNA here is from genome assembly GCA_903845045.1 of uncultured delta proteobacterium. Lineage (GTDB taxonomy): Bacteria > Myxococcota_A > Polyangia > Polyangiales > SCUS01. The sequence continues at coordinate 28,264 of CAIMWA010000300.1, forward strand.
AGCGGACACGCTCTCGTCGCTGCGGGAGGGCGTCGAGGCGGTGGTGACGGGGTCGTTCCTGTTCCGCTCGCTCGACGCGGCGGCGCGGCACGACCTGGTGGACCGCGGCGTGCTGATGGTCTTCCCGCCGGCCAAGGCCGTGCTGGTCGAGGGCGAGCCCAGCGCGGACTTCTACCTCATCGACCACGGCGTGGCCGAGGTGACCACGGTGACCCCCGAGGGCGCGCCGGTGCTCCTCGCGACGCTGCAGCGCGGCGCGTTCTTCGGCGAGGTGGCGATGCTCAAGCGCCTGCCGCGCACGGCCACGGTCACCGCGCTCACGGAGCTCACGGTGGTGCGCTTCGACCAGGCCGACATCGAAGAGGTGCTCGCCCGCATGCCCGGCACGCGGCGCATCCTCGAGACCATGATCGAGGGCCGCGCGCGCGACACCGTCGAGAAGATCGTGCGCGCCATCTCGGCGGGACCGGGCAGCGAGGGCGAGCCGGGTCCGTGAGCGCCTACGCGGTCTCGCTCCACCCCTTCGACGAGCGCGACTACCTCCAGGCGTGGATGCCCGCGCTCGTCGAGCGCGCCCCCATGGAGACGCTCTTCGGCCTCGCCGGTGAGCACCCCGCGATGCGCGAGCGCCTCGTGGCGTGGGTGCCCGAGATGCGCGCCGCCGTGGGGTCGCTCCGCAGCGGCGACGGCGTGCCCTTCGCCTCGGTGAACTTCGCCTTTGGTCTCGTGGCGGCGCACCAGCACCCGTCGTACTTCCTCGGCGACCTCGGGCTCTCGTACTGGCGCGGCGAGAACGAGTGCCCGCTGCGCCCGTACACCCGCTCCATGTCCGTGCTCGCGGCCCGCACGCGGGAGCTCGGCGCCGCCGTCGGCGAGGTGCGCGAGGGCTTCTCCGGGCCGTCCACCGCGGGCAGCTTCGTCGCCGCCGGCGAGGTGTTCCTGCTGGTGCGGGACCTCGAGCGGCGCACGCGGTACTTCCTCGAGCGGCTCCAGCAGGCGGGCTACGACGGCTACGGCGAGCTGCGCGTGCTCCTCGAGGTGATGCACTACGCGCGGTCGCGGCACCTCGGCGTGCTCGAGCTCACCGACGCCGTCGACTCCTTCGGGCGGCCTGCGCTTTTCCCCGAGGCGAACGTGCGCGGGGGCGTGCGGGGTGCGCTGAGCTGGGCCGTCGACGAGCGCCTGCGGGAGTGCCTGCGCCGCACGGCGTGACGAGGGCGCGGCGATGGTCCCCGACGAAGAGCTGCAGGCCACGATCCAGCGCCTCGAGCCGGTGCGCAACACCTTCGAGGAGCGCCCGCGGAGCACCATCGAGCCCCGCGACTCGGAGCGCGCCGCGGAGCGCCACGCCGCCGACGTGATGGCGAGCATCGCCGCGGGCACCGGGGGCCTCGTGCTCGAGCGCACCCTCGGCGAGGGCGGCATGGGCATCGTGCGCCTCGGCCAGCAGCCGGCGCTGCGCCGCGGGGTGGCGGTGAAGACGCTGCGCGAGGAGTTCCGCGACCCCCGCTCGACGCTGCGGCTGCTCCGCGAGTCGTGGATCACCGGCATGCTCGAGCACCCCAACGTGGTGCCCGTGCACGACCTCGGCGCCGACGACCGGGGCGGTCCGCGCATGGTGATGAAGCGCATCGAGGGCGTCGAGTGGACGCAGCTCATGCACGACGCCGACACCGTCGAGGAGCGCTTCCACGCCCGCTCGCTGCTCGAGTGGAACCTCTCGATCCTGCAGCAGGTGACCCAGGCGCTGGCGTTCGCGCACTCGCGCGGCATCCTGCACCGCGACCTCAAGCCCGAGAACGTGATGATCGGGTCCTTCGGCGAGGTGTACGTCGTCGACTGGGGCATCGCCGTGGCGCTGCGCGACGACGGCTCGGGGCTGCTCCCGCTGGCCGCAGACGTGAAGGAGATGACCGGCACGCCGGCGTACATGGCGCCGGAGATGCTGGGCCTGCCGGGCTCGCGGCTCAGCGAGCGCACCGACGTGTACCTGCTCGGCGCGGTGCTCTACGAGATCCTCACGGGGCAGCCGCCGCACCAGGCCGCCACGCTGGCGGCGATGGTCCCGCGCATCGCGCGCTCGCTGGTGACGTTCCCCGACGGGCTGCCCGAGGAGCTCGAGCGCGTGTGCCGCCGCGCCCTCGAGCGCGACCCCGACGCGCGCTTCGAGAACGTGGTGCAGTTCCGCCTCGCCGTGCAGGCGTACCTGCAGCACCGCGGGGCCATGCGGCTCTGCGAGGAGGCGCAGGAGAGCCTCGCGACGCTGCGCACCGCCCTCGCCGCGCCGGAGGTTGGCGACCGCGACCTGCTCTACGGGCTCTACGGCGCCGCGCGCTTCGGGTTCATGGAGTCGCTGCGCGCGTGGAAGGAGAACCACGCGGCGCGGGAGGCCCTCACCGAGGCGACGACGCGGATGGTCGAGTACGAGCTCGCGCAGGGCGACCCGGGCGCGGCGTCGACGCTGGTGGCGGAGCTCGGCGACGAGAACCTGTCGCTGCGCCAGCGCGTCGAGGAGGCCAAGCGCGCCCGCGACGCCGACCTCGCGCGCCTCGAGGCGCAGGCCAAGGACTTCGACCCGCGCACCGGCGTCCGCACGCGCACGTTCCTCGGGGTGATGCTCGGCATCGCGTGGTCCATCGCGCCGCTGGTGCAGCAGTTCACCGGTGCCGTCGGCACGCACGCGCGGTGGATCCTCTTCGACCTCGCGGACATCGTCGTGATGCTCGCCCTCGGCTTCTGGGCGCGCGACACGCTGCACCGCACGGCGTTCAACCGGCGCATGGGGCGCACCGTGGTGTTCCTCTTCGTGTCGCAGATCCTCCTCACCGTCGGCGCGTGGCTCCTCGCGCTGCCGATGCGCACGGTTTCTGCGCTGCTGCCGTTTCTGTGGTTCGTGGTGTCGGCGCACGCGGCCATCGCCCTCGAGAAGTGGCTCGCTCCGGCGGCGGCGACGTACGCGCTGACGTTCCTGGTGTCGGCGCGGTGGCCCGAGCTGCGGTGGTTCGCGATGAGCCTCTCGAACGTCGCGCTCACGCTGAACATCGTCGTGCTCGGCGCCGCCACGGACCCGGAGATCGCCAACGGCGACATCCTCCGGCAGATCCTGGCGCAGCAGGAGAAGCGCCGCGCCCAGCTCCGCGCGGTGAGCCGCCTCGGCGCGCGCCGCGACTGCTGAGCGTCGATCTCGCTCGCGATCGGCTTCGCCGCGGGCTGCAGCGCCGTCGCACCGACCGGATGAGACCTGTGGACAGCCCGTGAAACGGGCTTCATTCGAAGTGCCCCGGGCATTCTCAGGGATCCGCGGAAGCGCCGCGCTACCGTCAGATCTCCGAATTTGAAGGCGATTGCGCGAGCCCCCACCCCCGTCCCCGCCCCCACACAGGTGGGGGCAGGGCGACCGGAAAGGTCAGGGCGATCGGCGGTCGCCGTCGTGAGTCCCCACGGAGCCGGCTTGGCCGTCGGGCACGACCGGCCCCGGAGACGGGTCCGCCGCGCGATCCTTCCGTCCGAACACCCTGCCCCCACTCGTGGGGGCGGGGACGGGGGTGGGGGCCCGAGGGGACGGCAGTTCTGCGCGAAGACAAGGTGTTCCGCGACGATTGCCGGATCCCTGTTTGGCCCGTAGGGAGAGGCTCGAGCGAGATCGAGCCTGACGCCGCCGAGCACCCAAGGATCGCCGTCGGCGTACCATCGCAGCCAGCGGGAGGTGTTGCGATGTTGAAGGTGAAGATCGAGCACGGGAGCGCGCTGCGCTTCTTCGACGAGGCGACGGACACCGGGGTGACGGTGACGTTCCAGCGCACGCTGCGCATCCCCGACGACGGGAAGAAATACCCGCTGCCGCCGGGGCTCGGGGCGTTTCCGCTGCGGCGCGTGCTCGACTACGCCGACCGCGTGCCGGAGGCGTGGCGCAAGACGTCTGGGGTGTTCCTGCCGATGTACCAGCGCGAGGCGATGTGGATGGCGTTCCAGGCGCGGCACTGGCGCCCCAACGCCATGAAGATCGCGGCGGGAAAGATCAACGCGGTGTCGGGCAAGCCGTGGTCGCAGGCGCTGTCGAAGCCGTCGCGCGGCGCCGACGGCGAGGCGCTGCAGGACTACGTGACGGTGCCCTCGCAGCCCTGGCTCGACGGGTTCAACACCGGCGCGAAGACCATCCGGCAGTTCGTCGCGATGCCGCTGGGCATGGGCTACACCGTCGAGGGGCAGGTCACCGGCAAGGAGGAGCACGGCGGCGTGCAGCTCATCGTCTACGAGCCCAAGCCCGGGCGCTTTCCCGACCGCCCGCCGCCGCCGCCGCCGATGGGCGCGGCCGCTGCCCCGGGCGCAGCGTGCGCCATGGGCGCGCCGCCGGTGATGATGCCGTCGCCGGCGCCGATGGCCGCAGGCGCTGCCAAGGGCGCGTCCATGGGCCTCGCCGCGGGCGGAACGATGGAGCAGGCGATCTACCCCGACCCGCACGGCCTCGACACCTGGGACGAGGCGAACTTCGGGCGCGTCTTCGTGCACATCGTGAACAGCGTGCTGTGGCGCGAGATCACCGGCGAGGCGGTGCCGCCGACGCCGGTCGACGCGCGGGCGTACAGCAACGCGGGCTACCCCTGGTTCGCGCTCTACGACGGCGAGAAGGGCGACCTCGCGCCGTCGGATGCGCTGAAGGCCGTGAAGTCCGTGAAGGAGATGGACGCTTCGCACGGCTTCGTGGGCCTCGACGACGATGGGTCCATCGAGCTCGGCGCGGGCCAGGTGCGCGGCCTCGTGCCGAAGGACCAGGTGCCCGACGGCGACTGGTGACGCCTCCCGGGGACACAGTTACGTTGTTGCATTGCGGCGGGCGCCCAGCCCTGAATGCAACAACGTAACTGTGTCCCCGATGGGCCTACGGCACCGGATCCAGCCGCGGCACCGGCACTCCGGGCGTCTCGGGGATTTCGATGAAGGCGTGTCCCGACGCCGTGTGGCAGCCGTTGCACGCCTGCGCGGTGCGCGCGAATGCCGCGGTGAAGCCCGCGCGGTCCCGGGCGTCGACGGCACGCCGTAGGTCCGGGAGGTTCGTCGCCAGGAACGCCGGGCGCATCACCGGCAGCACCTCGGGGTGGCCCTCGTGCGGGGGCTCGGCGTTGGGGAGCGCGTCCTCGAAGACCTCGCCGATCTCCTCGAGCTCGTAGCGCGCGAAGTCGGTGCGCCCCGCGAGCGCGGCGCGACCCACCAGCTCGAAGCGCCGGCCGACCTCGGCCATCGATGCGCCCCAGGACTCCCTCGGCGCAGGCGCCGCGGCCTGCACCGGCGCCGGCGGCGCGCTCGACGGACGCGAGCACCCGGCGAGCACCGTCACGAACACCGCGCCACGAAGCACGGCGCGCATCGCCTGGCCGCTCACGCCGCCCCGCCCGATTGGGCCTTGGCGCGGGCGTAGTCGAGCATCGTGCGCTCGCACGCCGCCAGCACCGTCGCGTCGATCTGCCAGACGTGGAGCGCGCCGACGAGGGCCTCGAGCTTCTCGAAGAGCGCCGCGTCGATGAACGGCGTCACGTTGCCGCTGCGGTACTCGCGCTCCTTCTCGTCGTAGAGGCCCATGAACGTCTCGTCGCGGAACCAGCGGCGGTTCTGCTCGCGCACGCGCGCGACGTCCTGGTCGCTGGGGTCGCGCTGCAGGAACTCGAAGAACATCGCGCTGGCCTGCGAGCCCGGAAAGAACCACTCGCCGCTGAAGACCTGGATGAGGTTCTCCTCCTCGTCCTTCAGCACCGGCGTGATGAAGTTCACGCCGCGCTCCACGGCGTGCTGGTGGAACGCGAGGAGGTCGCTGGTGCGCAGCGCGACGTGCTGCCAGTGCGCCGCCGCGCCGTGGGAGTCGAGCATGGACCGCACGTGCGAGGGCTGCCCCGCGGGCTCCGACGGCTGCACCACGGCGACGATGGTGTTGATCAGCTTGGGCTCGTCGACGCCGCTCCCGAGGCGCATCGCGTAGGTCATGGAGACCTCGCCGGCGCCGGGCGTCCACTCCTTGCGCTTGTCGTAGAGGAGGTCCTCGGGACCGACGCCGAAGACCGTCTTGAAGAGCACGAACGCGACGTTGTAGAGCCGCGGCTGCACCAGCAGCGTCATGTGATCGACCTTGAAATCGAGGAAGGCTGCGCGCTTCGTCATGGCGCGCCAACCTACCCGATGGTCCCCGGGGCTGGCTACGGATCCACCACCGCGACGTCGAGGGCCCAGTCGCCCGACGCGCGGAGTCCGCAGCCCTGGAGCTCGATCCAGTAGGTCCCGGCGGCGAGGGTGGCGTCGACCTGCGAGGCCTGCCCGAGGGTGTCGTCGTTGCACGCCACGGGCATCGGCCGTCCCGCGCACGCGTCGCCCGCGCCGACGGCGAGCACGGTGTCGAAGGCCGAGCCCAGCGTCGTCGCGATGACCCTCTTGCGCGCCGGCAGCGTGAGCGCGAAGTACACCGCGCGACCGCCGCCGCAGCCCGGGCCGCCGCACGCAGCCTGCACCGCCGCCGCCGTCGCGGAGCTCCCGTGGAAGACGCCGCCGGTGGCGGGCACGGTGAACGGCGTCGCGCACGCGTCGTTGGCCGTCACCGCCGTCGCCGTCGCGGCCGGCACGGCGAGGTACTGCGCGGCGAGCGTTCCCGCGGCGCCGTCGGTGCCCGCGACGACCGTGTACGTCTGCCCCGCGGTGAGCCCCGACACGCGCCGCCACGCCGGCACCGTCGCCGGACCCACGCACGCTCCGGTGGCCAGCGGCGCGCCGCCGCAAGGGGCCTCGACGAGCGAAGCCACCTCGGCGCCGTTGCTCCCCGCGACGCTCACGAGCACGTCGCCCGTCGGCGGCGCCACGAAGGAGAACGCCGCGTCCGCCGTGCGCGACGGCAGGCACGCGAAGATGGCCGTGCCGCCGCTGAGCCCCGTCACCGGCACCGTCGTCGCAACGCCCGCCACGAGGGCTGCTCCCGGGCACGCGTCGGCAGCCGACGCCGGCGTCGGCGCGGCGGTGATCACGGTCATCGACAGGGGCCGGCCGGCCGCTCCGAAGGCGCGGTGCTCGACCACCACCGAGTACGTCCCCGGGGGCTGGTTGCGCAGCACGCGCCGCGCGGGATCGCCCGCGACGCAGCCGCTCGTGACGCTGCTACGATCGCCGCAGCGCGTGCCGACGGTGAGCGCGATGGGACCCGCGCCCGGGGCCGACACCTCGAGGGTCACGTCGCGCGCCGCCGCGAGCGTGTACGAGAACACCGCGTCGGACCACCCCGCCGGCGCCGCGCCGGAGCCGCAGCTCGTGCCGTAGTCCGCATCCGTCGCGAAGCCCGCGGTGGACAGCGTCACCGGGGGGCCGTCGGGCATCACCACGACGCCGGGGCACACGTCGCCGCGCAGCCGAGGACGCGCCGGCGTCACGACGGCCTGCACCCGCGCGGGCAGCCCCTGCGCCGTCGATGCCGTCACCGCATAGGTTCCAGGCGCGAGCGTCGCCGCACGCACCGTGGCCACGCCGCCGGAGCCGTTGGCGCTGCTGTTCGAACACCGAAGCTCGCCCGCGAGGTCGCCGCAGCGCGCGGCCGAGGCCAGCGTGAGCACCACGGCGTCGCCGGCCGAAGGCGTGCCCGTGAGCACCACGTCGCTCGGCGTCGTGAGCGTCAACGGCACCACGCCGTCGGGCCCCGCGGCGGTCATCGCACCCTCGCAAGACGCTCGCAGGCCTGCGCGCAGCCCGCCGAAATTCAACACGTGCACCTCGCCGTCGGCCAGGTCGTCGCACGCGCCCGGAAACGTCGCCGGACACTCGTCGGAGATGCCCGCAGGGCACGCCGCGGCGTCCTCGAAGGGGTCGTCCTTCGGCGGACCGTCGGTGAGCGCGGGCGCGTCGGACGCGTCGACGGAGCCCGCATCGACGGAGGCGTCCGCGGGGGCATCGAAGCCGGCGTCCATGCCCGTCGCGACGACGTCTGCCACGGGCACGTCGAGCGGGGCGGGAATGTCCCGCGCCGCGCCGTCGTTGGACCCCGCGTCGGGCGACGGCAGCACGAGGGTGCTCCCGCAGCCCGCCAGCACGGCGACCAGCGAAACCGCGACCCACTCCTGACGGCGACGCATCGATGACCTCCGACCGACGATGAATCTACACACTTCGATCGCCTTCGCGATGCGGTACGCAGGTCGCGGCCGACGCCGCGCAGGCGTAGTGTGCCCGCCGTGAACGCCTCCGACACCACGGTGCTCGTCGTCGAGGACGACCGCTCGAACCTCGAGTCCCTCGAGCGGCTGCTGTCCCGCGAGGGCTACCGCGTCAGCACGGCGCCCGACGCCAAGACCGCCCTCGACATGCTGCGCCGCCAGCGCGTCGAGGTGCTCGTGACGGACCTCATGATGCCCGGAGCCTCGGGCATCGACCTGCTCAAGGCCGTGAAGACCGTCGCGCCGGAGACCGAGGTCATCGTGATGACCGCCTACGGCACCGTCGAGACCGCCGTCGAGGCCATGCGCGGGGGCGCCTACGACTTCGTCGAGAAGCCGCTGAAGCGCGTGCAGATCGTGAAGAGCGTCGCCAAGGCCGCGGAGAAGGCCTCGCTCGTCGCCGAGAACCGGGTGCTCCGCGAGGAGATCTCGGCGCTGCGCAAGCGCGAGATCATCGGCAACGCGCCCGCCCTTCGGCAGGTGCTCGAGGTCGCGACGCAGGCCGCGCCGAGCATGGCCACGGTGCTCGTGCTGGGCGAGTCGGGCACTGGCAAGGAGCTGCTCGCGCGCTACGTGCACGCCCGCTCGGGCCGCGCGTCGGGGCCCTTTCTCGGGGTGAACTGCGCGGCCATTCCCGAGACGATCCTCGAGGCCGAGCTGTTCGGGTACGAGCGCGGGGCGTTCACCGGCGCCGTGGCCCGTCGCGAGGGGCGCTTCGCGCAGGCTAAAGGCGGAACGCTCTTTCTCGACGAGATCGGCGACCTCGCGCCGGCGGTGCAGGTGAAGCTTCTTCGCGTGCTGCAAGAGGGCGAGTTCGAGCCCCTCGGTGGACGTACGCAGCGCGCCGACGTGCGCGTGGTCACCGCCACCAACCGTGACCTCGCCGCCGAGGTCGCCGCGGGCCGCTTTCGCGAGGACCTCTATTACCGCCTCAACGTCATCGCGATCACGGCGCCGCCCTTGCGCTCGCGCCCCGGCGACGTGCCGATGCTCGTCGAGCACTTTCTGCGCGTCTTCGGGCAGCGCAACGGCAAGGGCCCGTTCACGGTGTCGCCCTCGGCCCTCGAGCGGCTCTCGCGCTACGGCTGGCCGGGCAACGTGCGCGAGCTCGAGAACACCATCGAGCGCGCCGTGGTGCTCTCCCGCGGGACCACCCTCGACGTCGGTGATTTTCCGAAGAACGTCGTCGAGAGCGAGCAGGCGCGGTCCGAGCTGGTGGTGCCCATCGGAACGCCCCTCGAGGAGATCGAGCGCATGGTGATCCGCGAGACGCTGCGCGTGACCCACGGCGACAAGCGGCTCACGGGGCAGCTTCTCGGCATCGCCACGCGCACCATCTACCGCCGCCTCGCCGAGGAGCGCGACGGCACCGCCACCGACGACGACGAGGACGAGCCCCCCGCGTGAATATCCTCGTCGTTCCGGCGTAGCATCGGGGGCGGCGATGAGATCCTCGGGATGGCGGAGCGCGGTGGCCGGCGGACTCTTCGCGCTCTTCACGACGCGGGCCGGGGCCGTCGACTGCCTCACGTCCGGCGGACGCACGGCGTGCGGGTTCAACTGCCTCGCCGCCGAGGGCCAGGTGCTCTGCGCGCAGACCGCCGAGGGCGTGTGCTCGAGCTCCTCCGGCGTCGTGGCTTGCTGGGATCCGCCGGCGCTGCTGCGGCGCGTGTATCCGCGCATCCCCGCGCCGTCGTGCGTCACCAACTACGGACAGACGGCGTGCGGCTACCACTGCATCGCCAACAGCGACCAGGCGCAGTGCGCGCAGACGCCCTTCGGAGCGTGCCGGGCCAACGGCGGGCACCTCGTGTGCTGGGATCCGCCCGCGGAGGTCATCGCCGCGCGCCGCGAGGCCACGCCGGTGGCGGGGTGCATCGCCAGCAACGACCGGGTGGTCTGCGGATACCATTGCGATGCCTATCAGGGCAGCATGGAGTGCTCGCAGACGCCCGACGGCGCGTGCCACCGCGAGCGCGGCATCGTCGTGTGCTGGGATCCTCCGTTGGACACCGCCGCGGTGCCCTACGACCCCGCCGGAGAGCGCGCGTGCATCGGCGCCAGCGACGGTCGAAGCTGCGGGTTTCGATGCCTCGCGACGGCCCGCGCGTCGGGATGCGGCACGGACCGCCGCGATGCATGCCGCTACGACGCCGAGTCGCAGCGCGTCGTCTGCGCGAACCCGTAGGTCGCCGTCGAGGTTGACGGCACCGTGCCGCTGCGCAGTAGGGTAGCGCCCGCATGCGGGCACTTCTCCTCCTCGGGGCCATCCTCTCCGCCTGGCTGCTGCTCGACTGTACCGGCATGCACGCGTGCACCAGCAACGGCGTCCCGTGCAGCGAGGACCAGGAGGTGCTGCGAACCCGGCCGCCTTCGGTGTCGCACAGCGTGCCCACGAGCGCGCCGGCCGCCGCGACGGGGCCGGTCGCCTACGCCCCCTTCGTTCCGCCGGCGGCTCCTGCGGATCAGGCTCCCACGGCGTTCGATGCGCCCGCGGCAGCGCCGGCAGCGCCCGTCGTGGCCGCGGCACCCGTGGAGGCCGCCGAGACCGAAGAGCCTGCGCACGGTCATCACGGACGGCACGGGCACGGCGGCCACCACGGCCACCACGATCACGGCGAACCTCGAGAGCACGGCGAGCCTCGCGCGCATCACGGGCACGGCCGGCATCACGGGCACTGACGGGCGCGCTTCGTCGACAGGGCGCGCGACGGCGGAGGATCAGCCGAGCGCGGCCAGCAGCCTGCGGAACGCGCACCGCGAAGCGCCGCGCCTTGCCGTGGACACGAGCGTCCGCCCGCTCGGCGGTGCGGCGCTGCGCGGACCTGCGTGGTCAGGTTGAACGGTGAGTCCGTTGCGCGGAGCTCGCCGCGGGCGAGGAGCGGTCTTCACACCCGCGTCGACGTCATCGTCGGCTCGAGCGACAGCGACGCCGAGGCGCGCAGCGACTCCACGGGACCCGCCCCCAGCGCGTCGGCGATGACGGCGAGACGCGCCGCCAGCTCCGCCGCGCTCGGCCGGGCCGCAGGCGCCTTCTCCAGGCAAGCCGCAACGACGAGCGCGATCTCTTCGGGGATGGCCGGCCGCAGCGACCGCACGTCCGGGGCGGCGTCGAGGAGGTGCCGTGAGAACATCTCCGTGGCGCGCGACGCCTCGAAGGGGAGCCTCGCGCAGAGAAGCCGGAAGAGCAGCACGCCGCAGGCGTAGACGTCCGCGCGATCGGTGATCCCGTCACACGCCTCGATCTGCTCCGGGGCCATGTACGCGGGCGTTCCGAGCACCGTTCCGACGCTCGTGCCGGGGCCGCCCGCGGAGACCGCGTCGTAGAGCTTCGCGATGCCGAAATCGAGCAGCTTGAGGCCCGGCGAGGCGTGCGTGAGCATCAGGTTCTCGGGCTTCACGTCACGGTGCACGACGCCCTGCGCGTGCGCCGTCGCGAGGGCGTCGAAGAGCAGCGCCATGAGCCGTGCCGCGGCGCCGGGCGTCCATGGCGTGCGGAGAAAACGCGAGAGGGCCTCGCCGTCGACGAGCTCTTGCGCCTGGAAGAGCAGCCCGTCGTCGGACACGTCGACGTGGAGCATCTTCACCACGGCGGGGTGCGTGACCTTGGCCGTCGATCCCGCCTCGCGAAGAAAGCGGTGCATCGCGTCGAGGTGCCGCGCCGACGTGGCCTGGATCACCTTGATCGCCACGCGCGCGCCGCTGGTGCGGTCGACGCCGGCGTACACGGCGCCCATGCCGCCTTCGCCGATGCAGCGTCCGATGGTGAAGCGGTCGCCGAGCAGCGAGCCTTCGCGGAGCGTTCCATCGTCGTCGCGGCTGCGGCCGATGCGCGCGAGGGCGAGGGACAGCTCCGTCGATCGCTCCCGCACCTGGGCCTGCAGCTGTGCGTTGAGGCGCTCCACCTCCGTCGCCCGCGCGACGATCTCGGACACCTGATCGCGCACGCGGAGCTCGAGGTCGGCGTTGAGGCGGGCGAGCTCCGAGCCCTGGCGCTCGATGGTGCGGCGCTGCTCGACGTCGCGGCGCCGCGCGGCGTAGACGAGCGCCGCCACGCACGCGCTCATGAACGTCAGCGTGACGCAGTTGGGGATCGTCGCGGCCCGCGCGTCGCTCGAGTGCTGCACCGCGGAGACCGACGCGATGAGCGCGACGGCGCCGAGGCCGTAGACCAGCGCGATCTCGCGAACGCCGAGGTAGATCACCACGGCGATGCCGAAGCAGTAGCCGACGTACGCGGTGACGTTGGCGACGACGAGCTGATCGAGGCCCGTGCAGATGGCGCCGTGCACCAGATAGACCGTCGCGGCGAGGGGCCCGGTGAGCCGAACGAGCGCGGGACGCCTCGCGCGCCACACGAAGAGCGTGAGCAGCAGCGCGATAGGCACCATCGTCGCGTGCATCGCCACGAGCGCGTGCCGCCACCGCAGCGCCGCCGCCGTCATCGCCGCCGCCGCACCCTCTGGAACGCGGAAATGGATCACGTGCAGGACGTGGAGCGCCGTCATCACGGGCAGCAGCACGCGCAAGCGCCGGCGGTTCGTCTCCGCGGCGTCGGCGGCGAAGGCGGCCGCGAAGGAGCCCGACGCGCGCACGTCGTCGAGGCTGTCGCGCCGGACCGCGCCCGGTGGCCCGGCGGTCATCCGATGCGATCCTCGCGGTGGCGGCGCGGACGGCACATCGATCCCATCATGCCCGGCGTGGCGCCGGGGCTCCAGTGACGGGAACGCGAAGGGCGGTCGGGACGGCACCTCCCACGGACACCACGCCGCATCCGCCGGTGCCGGCGATCTCCTCGACGCCGCCTTCGACGATCGCCGACGGGCTCCGGGCGCCGCTCCCTCGTGACGTCTCGGCGCCTTCGGCATGCCGGGTCGGAAGCTCTCTGCGCCCGTGCGGCGCATCGTCCTCCGGGGCGCGCAACCCCTGCTCGAACCGGTTCCTGCGATAGGCGAAGTTCGAAGCTACTTGCTGGCTTCAAGGGCACATACGCGATCGTAGATAGCCAAGCGACTCCGCGTCCAAGCAGGCGGGAAGAAGATCTCGACGACGCTCACCGCGGCGCCGTGCTGCTCACCGCAGCCATGCGGCCGGATGGAAGCTCAGCTCCGCAGGATGACCTGGTCGGTGCGGCTGCACTTCGGACCGTCGACGCGGGGCGCGGCACGCGACGTCGAAGCGCGGCCTCCGGTCGAAGGTTCCGAGTGACGTCGCGAGACCGGGACTGGTTGGCCTACCAGGCACGCGCCTCAGCGCACCCCGAGCCTCCCGAGCCACGCCGCGTAGGGGACCTCACCCCGGGGCGCGGGCTCGCGCGCCATGCGGGTCAATCCGGCGAGGAGCATCACGGCCGAGAGCGCCAGGGCTCCGATCATCCACCGACGAACGCGACCGACGGACACGCCGAGCCGCGGCAGCGCGAGCATCACTCCCCGCGCTCCGTGGTAGAGGCCGAAGAGCGCGAGCAGCGTGTAGTAGGGATAGAAGTAGAGCGGGATCCACCGCAAGGTGAACGCAACGCCCGCGAACTCGGGAAACACGCCCCCGAACACCGATGCTCCGCGCGTCGCGGCGACGTGCCCTGCGAAGA
>CAIMWA010000301.1 GCA_903845045.1 uncultured delta proteobacterium
CGCATTCCGGTGCGCATCCGCTGGACCCGCGTGCCCTCGGACCTCGCGCTGCGGGCGGGACTCTCCGCCGACGCCACGGTGTTCTTCCACTGACGCCGCCCACGATGCTCCTCGGCGTGTCGCCGCGCCCGCTCCCCGGCGGGGCCGTGCGCGTGTAGCCTCCGGGGTCGCGATGACCCTGGCCGGAACCATCCTCGGCGGACGCTACCGCCTGCTCGAGCGGCTCGGAGAGGGCGGCATGGGCGAGGTCTGGACCGCCGAGAACATCTCGATCCGTGGCGCCGAGGTGGCCGTGAAGGTGCTCCACGGCACCCTCGCGCGGGACCCCGACGCCGTGCGGCGGTTCCGCGCCGAGGCCGAGGCGACGGTGCGCATCCGGCACCCGAACATCGTGCGCGTGCACGACTTCGGCGAGAGCGAAGAGGGCGCGCCGTACATGGTCATGGAGCGGCTCCGCGGCGAGAGCCTGGCCGCACGACTCGAGCGCGACCAGTCGATCCCGCCGGCGGAGGCGGTGCAGATCGTGGGCACCGTGCTCGAGGCCCTCGACGCAGCGCACGCGATGGAGATCCTGCACCGCGACCTGAAGCCCGAGAACATCTTCCTGGCCGAGGAGGGCGACGCGGTACAGCCGAAGATCCTCGACTTCGGCGTCGCGAAGTTCCTCGGCGACGACGCCGAGCGGGTGCGCATGACCCGCACCGGCGCGCTCATCGGAACACCCGCGTACATGTCCCCGGAGCAGTCCCGCGGCGAGACCGCCATCGACCTGCGCAGCGACGTGTGGGCCATGGGCGTGATCCTCTACGAGCTGCTCACCGGGCGGCTGCCGTACGAGGCGTCGAACTACAACGCGATGTTGATCCGCATCGCGACGGAGTCGCACACGCCGGTGCGCGACCTCGTCCCGACGCTCGACCCGGTGCTCGCCTCCATCGTCGAGCGGGCCATGGCCCGGCGCCCGCGGGACCGCTACGCCAGCGCCGGCGCGATGCTCACGGCGCTGCGGGCGTACGCGCGCGGCGAGGGGGTCCTCGAGGAGGTTTCGCGGCCGTCGGAGCTCCCGGTGCCGATGCCGCGGGTGTCGTCGTTCCCGACGCTCGAAGGCGCCGACACGCTGCCCGGCGACTCGCTCGCGCCCCTCACGCCCAAGCTTCCGTCGCGCGTGCCGATGGCGGCGCTCGCAGCCGTCGCGCTCATCGCGGTGGCCGTCGCCGCAGCCACGGCGATGCGCTCCCGGAGCCCGTCGCCCGACGGGAGCGCGAGGCCGCCGACGGCGTTCGTGGCGGGACACGCGCTGACCATCACCGGGCTCCCGCCGGGCGCGACGGTGTTCGTCGACGACGCGGCCGCAGCGCTCCCCGCGGTGCTCGCCGCCGGCGCGGACCATCGCGTGCGCGTCGAGGTTCCCGGCCGCCCGGCGTGGATGGCCGTCGTGCCTCGCCCCGTCGCCGACGTGCAGCTCGCCTACGCTCCGCCCCCCGCGGCGGCGGTCGGCGCGAACGACGCCGGTTCCGAGGTGGCGGCGGGGGCCCCTCCGTCGGCGCCCG
This sequence comes from uncultured delta proteobacterium, assembly GCA_903845045.1. Lineage (GTDB taxonomy): Bacteria > Myxococcota_A > Polyangia > Polyangiales > SCUS01. The sequence goes on from CAIMWA010000301.1 coordinate 1,551, forward strand.
CGGCTCCGTCGACGACGGCGCGCCGGGCACCGCGGCGCGATGCAGGCAGACCTTCGGGTGGTCTCCTGGCGCGCGACCCGGGCTTCTAGGCCTCGTCGCAGGCGAGCGGATCGAGCGCGAAGAGCCGTTGGAGCACGACCTCCGGCGGGTCCGTCACCGGCGTCGCGGTGCGCACCACGGTCTCGTGCATCGGCGCGTCCTCCCCCAGCCACGCAGGACCGAGCCGCGCCCCGAGCCCGTCTCGCCCCGGCGGCGGCACCGCAGGACGAGCCACCGTGCGCGCCCAGGCCCAGCCCGGACGCTCGTAGCGGTAACGCCAGCGCTCGCCGTCCGACGTGCACACGAGCACCCGGGTGCAGTCACGGTCCACGCGGCGGTTCAGCACGCGCGCGGGGGGCTCGGCGCCGCCGTCGGGGTGCTCGACGACGAGCACGCGCCCGCGCCGCGCGAAGGTCACGCCGCCCTCGGCGACGCGCTCCTCCTCGGCGAGCAGGCGCTCCCACGGCGCGCTCCACAGCGCGTGCGCATCGCCGAGTTCCCCCAGCCACCGCGGAAGCCGCGCGTCGAGCGCGTGGTACGCCTCGGCGTCGTCGAGCCCGTGCGTGAGGGCGCGCACCGCGAGGTCGAGGCGCACGCCGTCGTCGTCGTTCCACTCCTCGAAGTCACCCGACTCCGCGGCCGCGACGAGCAGCGCCCGGTGCCGTGCCGCGAGCGTCGGAAACCGCAGCGTCCACACGGCGAGGGCGCCGTCGGTGTCGAAGTGGTTGTTCACCACGGGCCAGCCCGCCACCGCGGGGTCCGGCGCGTCGTTGAACCGCAGCGCGATCTCCACCGACGTGTCGGCGCGATAGCGGTCCGGCGTCGCGTTGCCCTCCCAGTGCGAGAGGTGCAGCCGCGAGCCCTCGACGAGCCCGTCGCAGCAGATGGTCTCCGGTGCCGCGACGCCCTCGAAGGGCACGAACACGAAGCCGCGCGCGGGCTCCATCACGCCCCCCGCGATCCGAAGACCACGTCGCGCACCGCCTCCTTGCGGAGGAACAGCGACGCGTCGCCGGCGCTCTCGGTGAGGCGTCCCTCGCGCCAGAGGCCCACGCGCTCGAGCCACGCCTCGAACTCCGGCGCGGGCCGCAGCCCATGGATCTCGCGCAGCGCCGCGTTGTCATGGAACGACGTCGTCTCGTAGTTGAGCATCACGTCGTCGCCGGCGGGGATGCCCATGAGGTAGTTCACGCCCGCCGCGGCGAGGAGCATCTCGAGGCTCTCGACGTCGTTCTGGTCGCACTCCGCGTGGTTCGTGAAGCACGCGTCGCAGCCCATGGAGAGCCCGCTCAGCTTGCCCATGAAGTGGTCCTCGAGGCCCGCGCGAAGGATCTGCTTGCCGTCGTACAGGTACTCCGGGCCGATGAACCCGACGACGCTGTTCACGAGGAACGGCTCGTAGCGCCGCGCGAGGCCGTACGCCCGGGCCTCCATGGTCATCTGGTCGGTGCCGTGGTGCGCGTCGGCGCTGAGGGCCGTGCCCTGGCCCGTCTCGAAGTACATCACGTTGGGGCCCTTCGCCGTGCCGAGGGCGCGCGTCATGGCCATGGCCTCGTCGAGCAGCGCGACGCTCACCCCGAAGTTCCTGTTCGCCCCTTCGCTCCCGGCGATGGACTGGAAGCAAAGGTCCAGCGGCGCCCCGCGCTGCAGGGCCTGCATCTGGATGGTGACGTGCGAGAGCACGCAGTTCTGCGCCGGCACCTGCAGCGCCGTGAGCAGCGCGTGGGTCTTCGTGAGGATCTCCACCGTCGACTCGACGGTCTCCGTCGACGGGTTCACGCCGATGACGGCGTCGCCGTTGCCGTAGCTCAGCCCGTCGAGCACCACGGCGAGAATGCCCTCGATGGCGTCCCGCGGGTGGTTCGGCTGGAGCCGCGACGAGATGCGCCCGGCAAGGCCGATGGTGTTGTTGCACCGCACCACCACGCGGATCTTTCGCGCGGCGACGACGAGGTCCATGTTCGACATGAGGCGCGCGAGGGCGGCGATCATCTCCGGCGTGAGGCCCGGCGACACGGCGAGCAGCTCCTCGCCGCGGGTGCGCGTGTCGAGGATCCACTCGCGCACCTCGCCGAGGGACTTGTTCTTCAGCCGTCGCCGCGCCGCCGCGTCGCACGAATCCTGGAAGAGCCGCGTGAGCTCGTCGTCCTCGTAGGGGACGCTGGGGGACTCGTAGAGGTCGTCGAGGGTGAGCTGCGAGAGCACGCGCTTGGCGGCGACGCGCTCGCGGTCGCTGCCCGCGCAGAGCCCCGCCTGCACGTCGCCGGAGCGAAGGTCCGCGGCCTTGTTCAACACCTCCTTCACGGAGCCGAAGGTGAAGTTTCGCCCGAAGACGCACGCGCTGAGCCGCTGGGCCATCAGGGGCTACGGATACCGCAAAACCGCTCGGGAGGGGGGCGCTGCCATGAGCGTCGCCCGCGGGCTGGTCACCCCCCGAGGTGCGCGGCGTGCAGCGGGGCGCCCGAGGCGTCGAGCACCTGCACCGAGACGTCGCCGGCGCGGTGGTGCAGCGACGCCCAGGTGCGCCACCGCGGCGCATGACCCACCTCGAGCTGCTGCCGATGGACCTCGTGCCCGTCGACGCTCCAGACCACGGTGACCTCCGCCGGGGCGCCGCGGTTCGCGACCTCCATCCAGAACACCATGTCGCGACCGTGCGCGGCCGCGGCAGCGTCGCCCTGGGGGCGCCCCGCCTCGACGCGGTCCGTGAACTGCCCCCGCACGACGCTGACGCCGTCGCCCCACGCCGCCGCCGAACACACCATCATCGCCCCGAAGACCGTCGCTGCACACTTCATGGTCATGCTCCTGCGACGGAGCTTTGCAGCCGCCGGACCAGCGCGGGACGTAGCGTCGACGAAGGCCTTTGCGGCGTCATCGCGCGTCCGACCGTGGAACGCTGGACACGCAGGTGCGGGCGCCCCGCGGGCAAACCCCACGACGCCCGGCTCGCCCCACCCCGCCAGGCACGGGCACGCCCCCCGCGGGCATCTCGACCCCGGGGTCGACGCGACGCCGCCCCTCCCCTGCGGTCCCTCGGCACCGGGGTCGAGGCGAGCGCGATCCCCCCTCCAGGCACTGCCGAGGGGGTTCACCGGCGTCTCGAACCCCCCGTCGAACACCCGTCGCCGGGTTCGCGACGAAATCGACGCTTCGCACGCAACCGCGACGCCACGACTTCGGACAACGCCACCACGGACCGGCCGACGCACTCCCGCGTCGCCCCCGCCGGTCCCGCGAGGAGCAAGGACATGGACAGTTACATCGACCATCACGAGACGCAGGTCTACGGCGACCGGTTCAGCGGCACGCTGCGGCGCATGTTCGGAGCGGACGCCCCGCGCGAGGTGTTCACCTTCGTGCTGTGGTGCGCCGAGCGCCTCGACGAGGCCACCAAGCAGATGCGCGACGCGATGTCCGACCGCCGGAACGCGACCTCGCAGGCCGCGGCGGCCGCCCAGGAGAAGCTGCCCGTGTGTCGCGCGGGGCGCGCGGAGCTCAAGGCGTTCCTGCTACACCTCGTCGCCAAGAAGGCCGACCAGGCCGAGGCGTGGAGCGGCGACGTCTCGCTGTTCTTTCCCGTCGGCCTCAGCGGCGTGGGTGCGGGCGCACGATCGCTCCGGGACGCCACCCGCACGGCGATGCGCGCCCTCGCGAGCGACACCACGGTGCCCGAGCGCGCGACGTGGCTCCGGAGGCTGACCACGCACGCCACGCGTCTGCACGCCGTCGTCGAGCGCGTCGACGGCACCGGACACGCACAGAACACCGCCTTCTCCGAGCAGTCCTTGGAGAAGCGCAACTGGCTGCGCGCCTACCGCGGCGTCGCGATGGTGCTGCAGGGGGTGCTGCTCCTGCTCGGTCGCGAGCACGAGTACGTCGGCGCGGTGCCGCATCTCGCCGCCCCGGGCACGCGCCGTCCTGCGGACGGTCCTTCGAACGTCGGGGACGTTCCCACCGGCGGGACCACCGCCGCCGCCTGAGCCCCGGTCACCCCTCGGCGACGCGCACCACGCCGTCGCGGATCGGCGCGTCCAACGCCTGACGCATCCCCGCCTCGCCCCGCGCGTACGCCGCGACCCCGTGGTGCAGCGCGAAGGGGTTCACTCTAGGCACCCCCTCGATGCCCACGGAGACAAGGCCCTCCCTGCGCGGAGGCGTCATGGACGTGCTGCCGACGCGTCGCCACGGCGAGCGGGACGCGAGATGGTGGTGCAGCACGCGCGCCTCGTCGACGACCCCGAGCACCCCCGGCCGGTCCGCGATGCCGCCGTCGGAGCACGGCACCCCGTCGAGCCACACCGGCTGGAACAGCACCGGCAGCGCGCACGACGCATGGATCGCCGCGGCCATGGAGCCGGTCCGACGCACCCGCGTGGTGCGGGCGCGCAGGTCGTACACCGACGCGCCGAAGGGAGCCGCCGCGGACTCCATCGTCGCCCCGCCGAGCAGCGCGTCGAGGCGCTCGCGAAACAGGCGGCCGCGGAGCAGCCCCAGGCCCGGGGCAGGGTCCCAGAACTCCTCGCGGCGCAAGGCGAAGAGCATGGTGCGCATCACGTCCGGTCCGAGGCCGCCCGCCCGCAGACCCGCCACGAGCGCCCCCGCGCTGGAGCCAGCGTAGGCCCGCGCCGTCAGGCCCTCGGACTCGAGCGCCGCCAGCGCGCCGGCGTGGGCGAAGAACCCGAAGAACCCCGACGACATCGCCAGGGCGAAGGGGCCCTCGCGCAACCACTCCCGCAGCGTCGGCGCGTCCACCATCGTGCGCGCTCCCTACCGCGGAGCGCCGCCCGGCTCAACGCCTCGTCGCGGCGATCCCCGCGAAGCCCCGTCAGCGCTGTCCGCGGAGCACCCGGCGAAGCGCTTCGCGACGGTCCGGGTCCGGGGTCTCGGCGATGGCGCGCTCGAGCTCTCGCGCGGCGTCCTCGCGTGCTCCAAGGATCGCGAGGGCTTCGGCGCGGCGCACGCGCAGCTCCGGGGCAGCCTGCCCAGCGGCCTGCGCGACGTCGAGGGCCTCGGTAAAGCGCGCCCACGCCCGCGCTCCGTCGCGCCGACGGTTCGCGAGGTCCCCCAGCGACACGAGCGCACGGAAACGTTCGGTGGCGTAGGGGTGCAGCTCCAGCGCCGCCGTGAGATCGGCCTCCGCGGCGCCCGGGTCGCGAAGCAGTCGTCGTTGCGCCGCCCGTTGGAGGTAGAGCCGCGCGACCTGCGTGCGCTGCAGCGTGTCGCCGAGAAAGAGCCCCGTCGCGAGCTCGCCTTCGACGATGGCGCGGTCCAGCGAGCCCTCGCGCTCGGCGAGGACCATCGCCCGAAGGTGCGTGCGCGCCTCGCGCAGGGGCTCGCTGGAGTCCACGAGCTGCATCCACGTGCTGCGCGGCGAGGTGTCGGACACGAGGCCCGCGAGAGGGAGGTCCTGCACTCGCGCGAAGCGCTCGAAGATGTCCGCCGTGGCGTCGCGGTAGAGCAGCGCCGGCGCGCGGAACTCGAGCACGAGGTCTTGCGACGACAGCACCTCGGCGCCGGCGCCGATGGCACGCAGTCCCGACGGTCCCGCCACGAAGCGAGCGAGCCATGCACCGCGGCTCTCGAGCCCAGCCCGCTCCGCACGGCGCGCGGCCTGCGGCGCCTCGACGCGCGCGAAGAACGCATCGAGGTCGAGGTCGTAGGGCTCCTTCACGCCGACCAGGAGGTAGTCCTGACCGGCGCTCACCTCGAGCATCGCCGCGCGCGGAAAGACCGTGCGAAACGTCTCGACCACCGAGGCGACGGTCTCACCGTCGGTGCTGTAGGCGTGAAACCACGCGCCGAGCACTCCGCCTGCGCGGAGGCGGTCCCGCGCGGCGCGAAAGAACTCCACCGTGAAGAGCTCGCTCATCCCCGCGACCCAGGGGTTCGACGGCTCGCTGACGATGACGTCGTAGGTGTCGGCGGTGCCGTGCAGCCACTGCGCGGCGTCGGCGGCGCGGGCGTGCACCCGCGGGTCGGCGAGGAGGTGGTCGTTGGCCCGCGCGAAGTCGACGCGCGCGGCGTCGACGACCTCGGGCACGAGCTCCAGCACCGTCACTGAACGCACCCCTGGAACGCTGCGCACCGCATCGGCGGTCATGCCGCTGCCCATGCCCACGACGAGCGCCCGCTCGGCGCGCGCCGCCATGGCCGTGGGGACGATGCCCACGATGGTCTGCGTGGTGGCGTCACCCTCGCTGGTGGCGTCGACCTTGCCGTCGATCTGCAGCAGCACCGCCCCCGTGTCGTCGTCGCGCACGGCCACCGTCGCCTCGCGACCGTCGCGCCGCCAGCGCACGCGTCCGAGCTCGATGGCCCCGTTGCCGGCGTACAGGAACGGCCCGCCGAGGAGCCCACCCGGCGTCCGCCGCGCGTCCCGCGTCGTCCACGCGGCGACGAGCACCGTCGCCACCGTCAGCACGGCCCGCCGCCCGCGAAGCAACGACGAAGGCTCCGACGCCGCGAAGGCCGCCGCTCCGACGAGCGCCGCCACGGCGAACGCCAGGGCTCCCTCGATGCGCAGCCACGGAAGCGCGCCGAAGGCCACCGCCCACGCCCCGGCCACGTTGCCGAGGCTCGTCGCCAGCAGCACCGCCGCGTTCGCCTGGCCCCGCTCGCGTCCCGCGGCCTCCAGCGCCTGCGCTCCCGTCGCCATGGCCGCACCGACGAAGGCCACCACCGGCACCGCCGCGGCGAACACGCACGCCATCGCCGCGCTCCACAGCGTCGCGTTCGAGGGAGCGCCTCCGGCCAGCAACCGCGCCGACATCCGTGGCAGCGCCAGCGCTACCGGCATCGCCAGGGCTGCACCGAAGGCCGCGACCCGGAGCACCCCGTCGAGGTCCACCCCGGGCCGGCCCGGACGCCCCATGCGCCACGCGGCCCAGCACTCGCCCACGGCGAGCGAGAGCACGTGCGCGGCGAGGGCCACGGTCAACGCGAAGGCGCTCGGTCCGAACGCCAGCACGCCGAGCCGTGCGAGGCAGAGCTGCCACGTCGTCGACGCCAACCCCACCAGCACCAACGCCGCGAACGGACGCCCCGTCCGCGTCACTCTCGGGGAAACCGTCGGTTCCGCCGACGTCGCCGGCGACTCGCCCTCGGGGAGCGCGGCGATGCAGGCCACCGCCGCGAAGACCATCGCCGCACCGCGCACGCACCACGTCACGCCGACCTCCGGGGCCAGCGCGAAGGTGGTCAGCGAGGCGCCCGCGGCGGCGCCCAGCGAGTTCATCGCGCCGACCCATGCCGTGCCGAAGCCCGCGCGCCACGCCCCGACACGCACCAGCGCCGGAAACGCGCTGCCCGCGAGCGCCCCGGGGAGCGCCGTGCAGGCCACGCCCGCCAGCGCGCGCAGGAGGTCTCCCGCGAGCGGCGAGACGGCATCGGCGCGCAGCAGCACCCGCGCGATGGGCTCGGCGAAGGCGTGCGCCGCGAAGGGGGCGAGCGCTGCGAAGAGCGCCAGCAGCGCGTGGGAGAAGACGAGCCAGCGCCGCGGCGTCACGGTGCCGCGGACGAAGGCACGACCCGCGAGGTGCGCTCCGACGCCGAGGCCGAGCAGCACCCCCGACACCGTCGCCGTCTGCGCGATGGACGTGCTCCCGAGCATCGCGCGGAGCATGCGCGCGCCCATCACCTCGGCCGCGAGCGTCGCCGCCCCGCCGAGCAGGGCGCACGCCGACCACCGGAGCGAGGGCAGGGGAGACGTCACGCGCGGCGGTGGAACGACCGGCGCTGCGGGTTGTTCCCGGGGAGTGCGACGGGCCATCGACGCTCAGGGCGCGTCGGGCGGCGTCGTCGCGACGGCCCGGGCGAGCGCGCGGGTCAGCGCGTCCGGCGCGCGCGACGGCCACACGGCGGCGTTGGCTCGCAGTGCCCCGAGCAGCGCGTCGATCTGCGGCGCGAGCTCCGGGAGCGTGCCGGGGTGCTCGCGCACGAGCGCCGCGAGCTGGCCGAAGGCCGCCAGGAGGTTGCGCTGCCGGCGCGTCTCGTTGAGGTGGTGCAACGCGAGCACCGCGACGGCCACCACCGCGCCGCCGACGATCATCGCGAGGAGCAGCCGCGGGAGCACCGCGTCGAAGGCGAGGCGGAACGTCAGCAGCACCGCGAGGAGCACCCCGAGAGCCCGGAGCAGCGCACGCCAGGACCCCTCGCGCTGCAGGTGCTTGAGGGCCTCGGCGCGGAGCGCGTCCACCGGGTGCGGACCGGAGAGCAGGGCGTCGAGCGCGTGCAGGCCGTCCACCGCCGACGGGGGCGCTGCGTCGGCCGGCGCGAGCGGTGACGGGCGAAGATCGGCCGGCGGTGCGGGGAGCTCGAGGGCGGCGGGATCGCCGTTGGGACGGCTCTCGACGGACGCAGCGGTTTCCACGACGGCCGCACCGTATCACGGCGGGAGCGGCGGTGTATGGTGCGCGGTCGATGGCGCGCGCGACGGTGCTGGTGGTCGATGATGAACCGAACATCCTGCGGACCGTGCGGTCGGCGCTGCGGGCCGAGGGGTACGAGGTCGAGACCGCCGATGACGGCGCGGCCGCGTTGGACCGCATGGCGCGCGGTGCCTACGACGTCGTGCTCCTCGACGTGCAGCTCCCCCGCGTGGGCGGTCTCGAGGTGCTGCAGCGCGCCCGCGCCGCGGGCTTCGACGCGCCCGTGGTGATGATGAGCGGCCACGGGACCATCGAGACCGCGGTGCAGGCCACGCGCCTCGGCGCGCGCGACTTCCTCGAGAAGCCGCTGTCGACGGAGAAGCTCCTGCTTACCCTCGAGCACGCCCTCGAGGTGACCGCGCTGAAGGGGAGGGTGCTCGCGCTCGAGAAGGCCCTCGGCTCCACCGGCGCGCTCCTCGGCGACTCTGCCCCGATGCGCGAGCTGCGGCGCCTCGTGGCGCGGGCGGCGTCGGGCGTGGTGCCGGTGCTGGTCACCGGCGAGCGCGGCACCGGCAAGGAGCTCGTCGCACGGGCGATCCACGAGGGGTCCAAGCGCGCGAAGCACGAGATGGAGAAGCTCAACTGCGCAGCCGTGCCGCAGGAGCTCATCGAGAGCGAGCTCTTCGGCCACGAGTCCGGCGCGTTCACCGGAGCCGTGAAGATGCGCAAGGGGCGCTTCGAGCGCGCGCATGGCTCCACGCTGTTCCTCGACGAGGTGGGCGACATGCCCGCTGCGATGCAGGCCAAGCTGCTGCGCGTGCTCCAGGAGGGCGAGGTCGAGCGCGTCGGCGGCGCGCAGACCATCAAGGTCGACGTGCGCGTCGTCGCGGCCACGAACCGCGACCTCGTCGCCGACGCAGCCAGCGGGCGCTTTCGCGCTGACCTCTACGACCGCCTCAACGTCGTGCCCATCCGCGTGCCCGCCCTGCGCGAGCGCCGCGAGGACATTCCTGCGCTGGCGGCGGCGTTCCTCCCGGCGTCGTGCGAGGCCAACGACCGCGCGCCGAAGCAGCTCACCGCGGGGGCGCTGAACCTCCTGCTGCGCTACCGATTCCCAGGCAACGTGCGGGAGCTCAAGAACCTCGTCGACCGCCTCGTCATCGTCACCGAGCGCGAGACCATCGACGAGGACGACGTGCGCGAGGCGCTCCCTCCCGGGAGCATCGAAGGGGCCGCCGGCGCCGCCCGGGACGGCGTGTACACGCCGGGCACCCCGCTCAAGGACATGCTCGACGCCGCGGAGCGCGACCTCATCCTGCGCGCCCTCGAGCACCACAAGGGCAACGCCACGCACGCCGCGCGGGACCTCGCGCTCGAGCGCAGCCATTTCTACAAGAAGATGCGATCGCTCGGCATCCGCCGCCCCGGCGCCGCCGACGACGAGGAGGAACCCGCATGAAGCGAACGCTCGTGACCGTGTCCGTGGCGCTGCTCGGGTGCGGAGGCGGAGACAGCGCGCCTGCCACCACTGCCGGTAGCGGCTACGCGCTGACCCAGACCCCGCCGGTGCCGCAGCGCGTGGCGCTCAACGACAACGTGCGCTCCCTCGTCGTCTACCGCGAGGAGCGCGCCGGCGCGGCCCGCGACACGACCCGCTGCGGCCTGCAGACGGCGCTCTTCGACGCCACCGTGGCATCGTCGGTGGTGCCCGCGGCCATCGACGCCGCCAGCGACTGCCGCTTCTACGCCAGCGCACCGGAGACCGACTTCCAGCGCATGCGCTGGGTCTGCGCCGGGGCGGTCAACGTCGTCGCCGGCACGCTCATGCAGAACGTCGGGCTCTGCCCTTCGGCCGGGGCGACGGTGCGCTGGGACTCGCTGCTCACGTCCTGCGGCACCCTCGGCGCCGACCGCAGCGCCTCGCTCAGCAGCATGGACGAGGGCATCCCCGGCGACTCGGTGACGGACCTCGCGGCCACCGCGCGGCTCCCCTCGGCGGTGGTGATCTCCGCCCCGAGCACGCTGCCCGTGACCACGTGGCCGGCGAGCGGCGACCTCGTCGTGCAGTGGTCCAGCAGCGACGCGACGAGCGCGCTGGTGCGCCTCGAGCCCGACGCGGCGTCGGACCCGGCGACGACGCCCACCATCATCTGCGTGGCCCACACCGCCGGGCAGGTGACGGTGCCCGCGGCGCTCATCACGCAGGGAAACTTCCGCACCTTCGACGCGCGGCTGCACGTGTGGAGCTTCCGCGACGGCACCACCACCGCCGAGGGAGGCCGCACCTACCGCGTCTCCGGCGCAGCCTCGTCGAGCGTCGTGTTGCAAGTGCACCGCTGAGCGCGGCGCGCGCCGTCAGCCCGGTCCGAGCTCGCAGCGCATCGTCGTCGGATCGCACGGAAGGCCGTCGCAGCAGGCCGCGCCGCCCGCGCCGGGGCAGACGCCGTGCTGCGGCACGCACGGGTGCACGCACCGCATGGTCACGGGATCGCAGGTGAGCCCCGCGCAGCAGTCGGCGCCGCCCGGGCCAGGGCACGTGCCCGTGGCCTCGACGCAGGTGCGCGTCACCACGCTGCCCACCCACTGCGCCGAGTGGTTGTGCGACGTGATGTTCTGGAACGGCAGCCAGAACGCCGGGTAGCTCGTGTCGTGGCCGTTGCCAAACTCGTCGAGGTCGACGCCGACGGCCGCCATCCAGATCTGCGGCTGCTGGCAGTGGGCCCAGTTCGTGTCCTGCGGCGTGTCCTCGGTGGGCGACGACGGCGGGTAGCAGTTGGGCAGTCCGCCGTTCTCGACGCGCACGCCGTAGTCGCGGTTCGACGAGAACGTCACCCAGAGGATGTGCCCGGCCCGGTACGGCTGCACGAACGGGCTCCAGCGCGGCCACGAGTTCGTGAGCGCCGTGCCGCCGTTGAGCCGGTCGAGGGACGCGATGCTGGCGCCGTCGGCGGTCGCCATGAGCACCTGCGCGTTGCGGTTGTAGAACACGTCGCCGCTGGTGGTGTGGTTGAACACCACGAAGGCGCCGTCGGGAGAATACGAAGGGTAGTAATTCGCCGCGTCGGAGCCCGTGTCGCGCCCGCCGAGCGAGGCCGGTACGAGGGTGCGCGGGGCGCCGAAGGCGAAGGCCGCGTCCACGTCCATCACCTGCAGGTCGCCGCCGTGGAAGTGGTGGTCGCCCTGCGTCGGGATGGTGCCCGCGCGCGGCGTCACGAACACGACGTGGCGGTCGTCGGCGGACCAGTCGGGCTGCGTGCCGAGCATCGCGGCGGGGAGCGCGACGTCGCGCACGTGGGCGCCGGTGTTGCCGTCGAAGAGCGCGAAGCTGTGGTTGGCGCCGGTCGCCAGGTAAGTCGTCGCCAGCATGTACGCGTGGTCGTGCGAGAACGTCTGGAACCCCGGCGAGATGCCCGGCGTCGTGATGGCGCTCTTGTCGATCACGCGCAGCATCCCCGCGCGCACGTCGCGGAACTCGTCGTCGGCGTCGGGGTCGTCGGTGCCCACGCTGATGCGCTGGCCGTCGCGAGAGAGCGTGTGGCAACCCGTGCATCGCCCCGCGGTGCCCGACTCGAGGTACGCGGTGTCGGTGGCGTCGCGCGCTCCGAAGTCGTGCAGGTAGATGCCGCCGGTGCGCCCCGGCGCGCCGCCGAACACCGCCGACTGCCAGTAGTAGATCCCGCCCTGGATGTCCTCGAAGGCGAACTGGATCTGCCGCGAGACCTGCGACGCGCTGCTGCACGCCGCGGACACGTCGGTGCCGCGCACGGTCATGGTCACGGCATCGCGGCCGCGGTTGAGCAGCACGAGGGCGTCCCAGACCGCCTGCGGCACCGTGAACCCGCAGGTGCCCGTCGCGCGGCCCCGCACCGACGTGATCGGAGCGCACCGCGTAGTGACCCGGACGTCGGTCACCGAGTTGCTGAAATCCACCTCCCAGAGGGTGTTTCCGGCGCCGGGGTCGAACTGCACCTCGAGGAGGTTGAGGTTCGGCGGCAGCAGCACCCCGTCGGGTGGATAGACGATCGTCGGAAGCGCCGCCGCGCCGCCCGTGCACGCCGGAGCGCCGGCCTCGGGGAACGCCGACGGCGGACAGTCGGTGCACGTGAATCGCTGCGTCGTCGGCCTCGGAGGGGGCACGTCGACGACGACATCCATCGGCGCGGGCGCGTCGACGCGGGGGCACGTCGCGCGCGCCGAGGTCGCTCGCGGGCCTCGCGTCGGTGCCGGCGTCACGTCGCGCGCCGTCGACCGTCGAGGGCACGTCGATGACCTGCGACGTGTCGTCCGCCGCACACCCCAGCAACAACGCCAGCGCCGCCGTCCATCGCAGGTGCATCGTGGGCACGAGTGTCGCACCCTCGACGGCGCCATGTCCCGTCAGCCCCGCACACTGAAGGTCCGCACCGAGGACGGCGAGGACGTCACCGTCCTGGGAGCGCCGCCGCAGCGCTTCGGCGACGTCTACCACGCGTTCCTGCACGCCTCGTGGCCCGCGGCCCTGGCCGGCGTCGTCGCAACGTTCCTCGTCATCAACGCCGCCTTCGCGCTGGTCTACCTTGCCGGCGGCGGCGTGCACGGCGTTCGCCCCCGCAGCTTCTTCGACGCCTACGCGTTCAGCATCCAGACCATGGCCACCATCGGCTACGGCGAGATGCACCCGGTGTCGGCGTTCGCGCACGTCGTGGTGATGGCCGAGTCCGTCGCCGGGCTCCTCGTGACGGCGGTGGTCACGGGGCTCGTCTTCGCGAAGTTCTCGCAGCCCGCGTCGCGCATCGTGTTCAGCAGCCGCGTCGCCTTCGGTCCCATGAACGGCGTCCCCACGCTGTCGTTCCGCGTGGGCAACGAGCGCAGCAACCTCATCCTCGAGGCCACCGTGCGCGTGGTGATGGTGCGCACCGAGCGCACCCTCGAGGGCACGACCCTCTACCGCATGTACGACCTGCCCCTCGTGCGCGAGCGCTCCACCGCCATGACGCGCTCGTGGAACGCCATGCACGTCGTGACGCCCGGGAGCTTCTTCGACGGCGCGACGCCCGAGTCGCTGAAGCGCGACGAGGTCGAGCTCATCGTGAGCGTCGTGGGCACCGACGACACGTCGCTGCAGTCCGTGCACGCCCGCAAGCGCTACCTCGACTCCGACATCGCCTGGGGCACGCGGCTCGCCGACGTCATCACGAGCGCCGGTGAAGGCGGCTTCGTCGTCGACCTTCGTCGCTTCCACGACCACGAGCCGACGGTGCCGACGGAGGCCTTCCCATACCCGCGCCCGCCGTCGCCCGGTGCGTGAGGCGCGTCGGCGCGGCGCTCAATACACGTTGTCGCGGTAGCCCGGCGGATGCGCGGCCGGAGCCGGCTCTACGCGCGGACGCACCACGCGTCGCACCGCGCGGGGCGGTCCCTCGACGTCCGTCGTTGGCGACGCAGGCACCGCAGGCGTCGGCGCAACGGCAGGGTCCGCCACCGCCGCGACGAGCCGCGCACGGTAGGCGATGGAGGCGCCCGACACCGTCGCCCGCAGGTCGTCGAAGCCCGCATGGCGGAACAGCAGCGCGTGCGTGCGGCCCGGTGCGCCACGGTCGCCAGTCCAGGTGGTCCGCAACGGGGTGTGCCCGAGGGAGACGCCGTCTTCGAGCACGTCGGCGCCGGGCGGATCGCTGTCGAGCGTCACCGTCGTCACCGTCGCCGTCACCGACGGCGGCGATGCGGGGTGATGGAACAGCGAGCGCGCGATGGCACCCACCGCCACCGAGGCGATCAAGAGCCCGAGCAGCATCGCGGCGCGAGGGATGCGCGGGCGCGACGCCGTCGACTCCGACGAGGCGAGCGGCTCCGGCGCGGCCTCGACGGCGACCGCGGCCGGTCGTGCGGAAGGCAGCGGCGGCGGCAGCGTCGCACGCGGGGCCGAGCGCTCGAGCGCCGACGGACGCACCGAGCGCACGCTGGCGAACTCCCCCGAGGCGGTACCGAAGGGGCGACCCAGCATCGCGCTCACGCCCTTGAGCGCGGCCAGCAGGTCGTCCGTCGTGGCGAAGCGGTCCTCGGGGTGCTTCGCGAGGCAGCGCTGCACGATGTCCTCGAGGGCGTCGGGCACGTCGATCAGGGGGTTGGCGTCGCCCATCGACGGCACCGGGTCGTTCACGTGCGCCATCAGCAGGTTCACCGAGCTCGTGCGCTCGAAGGGGACCTTCCCGGTGAGCATCTCGTAGAGCATCACGCCCAGCGAGTAGACGTCCGTCGCGGGCGACACCGGCTCGCCCCGGATCTGCTCCGGCGCGATGTACTTCGGCGACCCCATGAACAGCCCGGTCTGCGTGAGCGCCTCGTCGGCGGCCTCGCCGGTGCGCTTGAGCAGACCGAAATCGAGCACCTTCACGAAGTCCAGGTCGTCGTCGTGGCGCACCAGGAAGACGTTCGCGGGCTTGAGGTCCCGATGGATGACGCCGAGCGCGTGGGCCTCGCGCACCGCGCGGCACGCCTGCGCCACGATGTGCAGCGCGCGCAGCGGCTCCACCGGCGCCTCGTCGCGCAGCAGCCGGTGCAGCGTGCGCCCCTCGAGGTACTCCATCGCCATGAAGTACACGCCGTCGGGGGTGTGTCCGTAGTCGTAGAGCGTGACGGTGTTCGGGTGCGTGAGCTTCGACACCACCGACGCCTCGAGAAAGAACCGCCGGTGGAACTCGGGGTCGTTCTCGCCGGCGTAGGTCGGCGTGAGCACCTTCAGCGCGACGACGCGGCCGAGCGGCGTCTGCTCCGCGCGGTACACCTTGCCCATGCCCCCGCGGGCGATGAGCGACAGCACCTTGAAGCGCTCGTTGATCACCCGCCCGATCAATGGATCGACGGCGGGCGTCGGGGCCTCGGGACTGCTGGGAACGGGGTCCGCCATCGCCGGGGTGCTGCGCCATCGCCGCTGCGGGGCGGCGGCCGTCGCAACCCCCAGGGAACAGCCCAGCCATCGGACTGTTCCACCTTCACCGAGGGGCGTCAAACGCGCGCGGGGGCCCGCGGCTTGCGACCCCGCGGGGCGCGTGCTGACCTTACCGCCCATGAAGACCCTGTCGCGTCGTTGGTCCCTCGCGCTCGCCGCCGCGGCGCTCGCCCTCGCGCCCCGCGCCGCCCGCGCCGACGACGACGTGTCGCTCGTCATCGACCTCGATGACGGGGCCAGCGACGCCAACGTGCGCGGCCTCGAGGCGCGCGAGAACGTGACGCTCCGCCCGAACAGCGCCATGGCAGCCGACGACCGGCTGTACCTCGCGACGGTGCCGCGCGCGTCCGCCGCGCGGGTGCTCGACGACCTCGCGCACGACCCCCTCGTGCAGGCCGCCGAGGAAGACCGCGAGCTCCACGCCCTCTTCGTCCCCAACGACCCGATGTTCGAGCGTCAGTGGGGGCTGCAGCGCCTGGGCGTGACCCGCTCGTCGGACATCACCTGCGGCCGCGGGGCCACCGTGGCCGTCGTGGACACCGGCGTGGCGTGCGAGAACCACGGTGATTTCAGCCGCATCCAAGATCTGGCCGGCACCCGCTGCCTCCCCGGCTGGAACTTCGTGAACCGCACGGCCCACGCCAACGACGACCAGGGCCACGGCACCCACGTCGCCGGCACCATCGCGCAGACCACGAACAACGGCTACGGCACCGCGGGCGTGGCGTTCTGCGCGACGATCCTCCCGGTGAAGGTGCTCGACGCGCGGGGCAGCGGCTCCCTCGCCAACGTCGCCGAGGGCATCCGCTGGTCCGCGGACCACGGCGCCGACGTCATCAACCTCTCCCTCGGCGGCGACGGACGCTCGCGCGTGCTCGAGCAGGCCGTCGACTACGCGTTCCGCCGCGGCTCCACCGTGGTCTGCGCGGCGGGAAACAACGGCCGCGCCGTGGGATCGCCGGCCAACGCCCCACGCGCCCTCGCCGTGAGCGCCATCGACTCCGGCGACCAGATCGCGTTCTTCAGCTCCCGCGGACCGCAGATCGCCATCGCCGCCCCCGGCGTCGACATCCTCCAGCAGACCATCTGCGACCGCGGACGCAACCGCTGCGAGCAGTTCGCGGCTTGGTCGGGCACGTCCATGGCTGCGCCGCACGTCGCCGGCGCCGCCGCGCTGCTCTACTCCCTCGGCGTCACCGACCCCGGCGCGGTCCGCGCGCTCCTCGAGCGGTACAGCGAACGACCGTCGCACGGCGGCACCGAGCGCACGCTCTACGGTTCCGGGGTGGTGTCCGCGGCGTCGTCCACGCAGTCCGTGCTCGCGTCGGCCGGGACCGTGCGCGTGGGTGTCCTCGCGGCCCTCGCGCTGCTCTTGTTGGTGTGGGTGCGGCGCAAGCAGGGGTCGCTCACGGCGGGCTGGCTCCTCCCCGCCGCGGTCACCGCCACCGGGTTCTTCCCGCTGCCGCGCCTCGCGGGACACCTCGTCCCCGGGGCCGACTTCCTCATGCGTCCGTGGCTCGAGTGGGACCTCGTGCTCCTCGGCGCGCACGTGCACCGCTGGCTCCCGCTCGCGAACTCCTTCGTGGCCCTCGCGCTCGTGGCCCTCGGGTTCTCGCGGCGCGCGCTGCGCTCGCCCATCGGCGGCGTCGCCCTCGGCATCGCCGCGTACCTCGTCTCGGAGCTCCTCCGCGGCACCGGCTGGGCGCCGTTCGGCGCGATCCCCTACGCCGCATGGATCGCCTTCCACGTCGCCGTCTGCCTCTGGATCGCCCGCATCGGCATCGACCGCCGAACGCAGTAGCATCGGGGGCCATGTCCCCGGCCTCGCGTCGCGCGGGAGCGTGCTCCCTCGCACTCCTCGTCTCTGCTGCGCACGCCGACCCGGTGCCCGTGCTGGCGCTCTCGGTCCGCGACCACGGTCCCTCCGCGGAGCGCCTCGCCGCCGTCACCGCCGCCGTCGGCGCCGACGCCCTCGGTCCCGACGCGATGCGCGCCATGCTGCGCGAGCGCTTCGGGCGCCACGCCCCCATCGACGACGTGCTGCGCCCCCAGCGCGACGCCATCGCCGCGGCGGAGAACGCCTACTTCGCGCAGCACGCGAGGTCCGCGCGCCGGCGCCTCGACGAAGCCCTCGCCGCGATGGAGGCCGCCCCCGACGCCCTCGACCTCCGCGAGGCCGATCGCACCGCGTACCTCCGCGGACTCCTCGTGCGCGCTCGCCTGGCGTGGGACGCGCGGCGCAGCGACGACGTCGACGCGGCGCTTCGTCGCGCGCTGGCCTTCGAACCGTCCTGGGCGCCCTCGGACTACGACTGCCCGGCCCCGCTCCGCCGCGTCCTCGCCGCGCTGCGTGCGTCGTCGCCGCCGGTACCCACGGGCGCGGGGCGCATCGTCGTGCACGCGCCGCGCGACGGCTGCACCGCCTTCGTCGATGGCACGGCCTCGGCCTCCACCGCGCGCACCGTCACCGTGCCCGTCGCCGGGGGAACGCACCGCGTCGCCCTGCGCTGCGCCGAGCCCTCGCGGGTGCGCTCCGTGGCCGTGAGCCCCGGCGCCGAGGTGTCGGTTTCCATCGACCCTCGCCTCGACGCAGCGCTCGGCCTCGAAGGACCTCCGTCGCTCGGGTACTCCGCAACATCCGAGGCGTCCGTCGCCGACGCCGACGCCGCGTTCGTCGGCACGATCCTCGGTGCATCGCGGGTGGTGCTCGTCGCCGCCGACGGCGCCCACGTGGTGGAGGCGCGCACCGGCACCGTGCTGCGCGACGCGCTCGCAGCCCGCATCGACGCCGCGCTCGGCGTCGCCCCGCCGGCCCCGCCACCGGCACCCCTCGTCGTGGCCGCCGTCGCCCCGCCGCGGCCCGCCCCGCATCGCTCGACCGCCGTCGGGCCGTGGGTTCTCCTGGGCACCGGCGGCGCCCTCCTCGTCGGCGGCGCGGTGTTCCTCGGGCTCCGCGGGAGCGCGTTGGCGCAATTCCACACGCTCTGCGGCGATGACGGCGCGTGCCCCGCGGCGGTCGCCGATGCCGCGCGGTCACCCCACGACGAAGCGGTGACCGACGGCACCGCCGCCCTCGCGCTCGGCATCGCCGGCACCCTCGCCGCCGCGGCGGGCGCAGCCTGGAACGCCGTCGCCGGACCACGCCCCCCGGCCGTCGCGTGGGTGCCGACCGGCATCGCCGGAGCCCCGGGCGTGGCCGTCGTCGCAGCGTTCTGAGGGCCCTCGCGGGGCTGCGCTGGGACCGCGGTTCCGCTGCGCTCCCTTGCTGCGCTCTTCCGGGCGATGCTAGGTTCCCGAACGTTTTTCGGGGACCGCGCATCCAAGCGGAGTGCGAGGTCCCACCGGAAGACCGGTTTCGACGGAGGTTTCATGCGCAAGGCCGTGGTTTTCGTGTCGATTGCAGGCGTGTTCGCTTCGGTGTCCCTCGCGGCGCCTCGGGAGGCGCACGCCCAGACGCAGACCACGGCGGTCGCTCCGACGGGCAAGGGCATTGCAGGATGCGCGCTCCTCGGCGCCGAGACGGTGATGCTCATCGAGGCCGCGGCCGGCGCGCGTCCGGGCTGGGCGTACATCGTCGGCGGCATCCTCGGCGGCGGCGCCGGAGGCGTGGGCGGGTACTTCCTCGAGCAGGCCGCCAGCGGCAGCACCACGCTCACCGGGCTCAGCGTCGGATCGCTCGTACTCGGCCTGGGTCTGGTGATCCCGACGACCATCGCGACCATCGGCGCGACCGCGTACAACCCCGAGCACGACCAGCCCGTCGAAGACAACACGCAGGCCAACGGTCCCCTCGACGAAGGCACCGGCAACGGCCCCGCGGCCACCCCGTCCGCGCCCGCCACCGCGCCCGCCCCGGGCGGCGGCGCCACGAGCGGGTCGACGTCCGATGCGGCCCCCGTCGTGCGGCACCACGAGCGCTCCGTCGCCGCGCGCGAGGCGCGTCCCACGGGTCTCCTCGACGTCACCGCCAGCGGGCTCTCGCTCGCCGTGCCCGCCATCACGTCGGCGCCCAGCTACACCGCGCAGGAGGTCCGCCAGTACGGCGTGACGCCGGTGTCGGAGCTCCGCGTGCCGCTGCTCTCCGGCTCGTTCTGACCGGGCGCTAGCCGCGCATCAACTGGTGCAGCAGGGCGAACGCGAGGAGCGCGCCCAGCACCACGGCGATCGCCACGCGCTGGAACAACGGCATGCCCCGCGGCGGCTCGACGAACGGCGCCGGCACCGGGCGCTGCGGATCGAGCTCCATCTCGCCGGACTCCAACGCTTCGCTCGACGACGGCGGTGCCACGCCCTTCGCCCGCCCGTGCGCCGGCGTCGGGGCCCGCGTCACGCTCGGCTCGGGTCGCTGCCTTCCGGTCGCCGGCGTGGGAGCGCGAAGCGGCGAGGCTGACTTCGAGGCGTCGCCGTCGAGGCCCTTGTCCGACCGCACCGGCGTGAGGCCCGGGCGGCGCAATTCGAGCTCGTCGTCGCCCTCCGAAGGCCCCGACGAGATCTGCCGCTCGAGCTGCTCGAAGTTCTGCGGCGGCGGCGGACGCACCCCGGGCAGCGACGGCGCACGAAGACCGAGCGGCGCGCGTGCCGTGCCCGCAGGCGTCGGGGCACGCAGGGCGTTCGGGGGCGGCGGCGGCGGTGCCTTCGGCGCGGCGGCCTCGCCTTCGTGCTGGAACACCGCGGGCCGCCGTGCCCCGGCCAGCGTCGCGGGACGCTTCGTCGGAGGCTCCGGCGCACCGAGACCCAGGTCGGGCTTCGAGGTCACCCGGGGCCGACCCGCAGGGGGCTCCTGCGGGGTCTCGATGCGCTGCGGCGCGGCGTCGCGGGGCGGGCCGACACCGTTGGCCGGCGTCGGCGCGCGGGTGTGCGGCAGCCCGCGTCCCGCCATCGTCGAGAACCGTGCGGCGGGGCCCGCGGCCTTGCGAGGCCCCTCGGAGCGATGATCGCCGGTCAGCGTCGCGAGCCGCTGTCCAGGACGCTGCCGCGCACCCGAGCCATCGCCCGACGCGGGGAGCTCCGAGTCGTCGCCGCGGCCCCGCACCGGCGCCCCGACGAGCACGTGCTTGACCATCGTCGGCTGGTCGCTGAGGTCGTTGGCGGGGTTCGAGCGCGCGTCCGAGAGCGGCGCAGGCGTCGGCGCGCGCATCGCCGAGCGGTCCGGCGCGAGCGGACGCAGACCGGCCTGGGCCTGGAGCTCGAGGCTCGGCGGCGGCGTCGGGGCGCGCAGCTCGAGCGGACCGATGGAGTCCTGCCGGTGTCGCGTGGCGGGCGGTGCGATGGACCGAGACCCGGACCCGTCCGGTGGACGCATCGTCGGGTCCGTCGGCAGCCGCGTGCGGTGCGTGCCGTCCGGTGACGACGTCGAAGCCGCCCGCGCCGCGTCGCGCTCGCGCTGGATCTTCTCCGACGCGACCGCGGCCATGAACTGCCCCACCTGGCGCTGCGTCGCGATCTCCGCGCGGAACTCGGTCTCGATGGCGTCCGCGAAGGCCGACGCCGACGAGAAGCGGTCCGCGGGCTCGTAGGCCAGCGCGCGCTCGCAGATCGCGTCGAGCGCCTCGGGAATCTGGTCCGTGAACATCAGCAGCGACCGGTAGGGCGCGTGCAGCGACTCCTGGAAGAGCTCCGGCCGCGATCGCATCGGGAAGCACCGCCGCAGCGCCAGCGTCTCCCAGAGCGTGACGCCCATGGAGAAGACGTCCGCGCGACGGTCGACGAGGCCGCCCTCGAGCTGCTCCGGCGCCATGAACGGCGCCTTGCCCTTGAGCACCCCGACGCTCGTGAGCGAGAGCCGACGCTCGGCCCGCGCGATGCCGAAGTCCACGAGCCGCGCCGCGCCGTCGCTGCCGACGAGGATGTTCTGCGGCGACACGTCGCGGTGGATGAGGTTCAGCGGCTCGCCCTCGGGATCGCGCAGCTCGTGCGCTGCGTCGAGGCCGATGAGCGCGTCGAGGATGACCCGCAGCGCGACGCCCAGCGGGATCGCCCGCTGCAGCGTGATGGCCGTGCGCTGCACCGCAGCGAGGGTGTCGCCCTCGACGTAGTCCATGACCATGTAGAGCTGCCCGCCCTCGTTGCCGAGGTCGAGGATGGGCACCACGTTCGGGTGATGGATCCGGGCCGCGAGCCGCGCCTCGTCGAGGAACATCTGCACGAACTCGTCGTCGTCGGCGAGGTTCACGTGCAGAAGTTTCACCGCCACCAGGCGCTCGAAGCCCCCGCTGCCGATCTTGCGGGCGAGGAAGACGTGGGCCATGCCGCCCTTGCCGAGCGGCGTGATCAGCTCGTACTGCCCCACCCGGCGCGCGACGCCGTCGGGCAGAAAGCTGTCCTCCGAGGCTCGTCGGGAGTCGGTCATCGCCGAGGCAGTGTGCACGGCCCGCGCGCAGCCGTCACGTTCGTGGGATAGTGTCGTACGCCCCCATGACCGAAGCCCTCCGGAGGTACGCTGCCAACGACGCAGAGCAGTACCGACTCCTCGCGCGGCGCTGGGCCGCGAGCGTCACCGTCGTGACCGTGCGCCGCGAAGCCGACGAAGGCGACGACGGGTTCACCGCCACGGCGTTCCTCACGGTGTCCATCGCGCCGCCGATCATCCTCGTGTCGGCGACCAACGCGTCGTCCGCGGCGGCGATGCTGCGCGGGTGCCGGGGGTTCTCGGTGAACCTCCTCGCGGCGTCGCAGCGCCCCCTCGCCGACGGCTTCGCGCGGCCCGCTGGCGACCGCGCGGGGCTCTGGTCCTCGATCGATGCGTCACGAGACGACGCGGGCGTGGCGCTGCTCCCGGGCACCCTCGGGGCCTTCTCGGCCACCCTCCGCTCGCTGCACGAAGCCGGCGACCACACCCTCGTGCTCGGCGACGTCACGGCCCTGCACGTGGGACCGCCCGGCGAGCCCCTCGTCTACCACGACCGCGCCTACCGCTCCGTCGCCCCGCTGGGCTGACGGCCCTACTCGGCGAGCTCGCCGAGCCCCGGCGCGCCCTCGAGGGCCAAGACGAACTCCTCGAGAACCCGGTACTGCCCGGCCGAGCGGTCGCCCATGGCCGAGCCCTTCGATCCCTTGAGCGCGAGGTCCGTCGCCGCGAGCAACCGCAGGGCGCGGTGGATCTGCGGGGCGGTCCACTTGCGCGCGGCTCCGGCGAGCCAGCCCTGCGGCTTGTTGTGCATGTAGATCGCCTTCGACACGTTGGCGTCGGGCTGCACCGCGAGGAGCTGCTTGGCCCGCGCCAGCATGCGCAGCGAGTAGCCCACGGAGCCGAGGATCATGAGCCCCTCGACGCGCTGCGCCCGCAGCTTCGCGATCACCGTCAGCGAGCCGCGGAGGTCGCGCTGCACCACGGTGTCGCTGAGGTCGAAGCCCCCGAGCTCGCGCACCGGCGCGACCAGCGCCTCGACGGCGTCGAGCCCCACGCGCCCGCCCGAGGCGTACAGCGAGAGCCGCTCGAGGGCGTCGTCGAGCACGCCCAGCTCGGGTCCGACCCACGCCACCAGGCGCTCCACCACGCCGGGCTCGACGTCGATGCGGCGCGCATGGAGCTCCGACTGGAGCCAGCGCTCGACCCAGAGGTCTGCGGCGGCATCGTCGCCAGGAACGCTGCACGGCACGAGGATGCTGCGCTTCTTGGCGTCCATGACGAAGGTGCGCCGCGCGTCGAACTTCGTGAGCACGAGGAGCAGCACCGACCGCGGCTCCGGCGCGTCGAGATAGGCTTGGTAGTCGCGCTGGTCGCGGGCCTCGAGGCGGCCCAGCAGATCCTCGGCGTTGCGCACCACCACAAGCTTGCGTTTGGCCATCATGGGCAGCGTGCGGCACGCGTCGAGCACGGCGTGCAGCGAGGCGCCGTGACCGTCGAACACGTCCTCGGCGAGGCCCCGCGGACCGGTGCCCACCACCGCCTCGCGCACCGCGCGAAAGCACCGTGAGACCAGCAGCCACTCGTTGCCGCCGAGCACGTACACGGGACGCACGGTCCCCTTGGCGAGCTCGTCGCGCACGGCCTGCATCTCGTCGCTCACGGCGCCCAGCATACCCGCCTTCGACGGCGGGACCGAGGGCGTCAGCGACGCAGCCGCGACGTGCCCATGCGCTCGCGCCGGCACCACCGCGCGAGCACCGTCAGAGCCCACCAGCGCGTGTAGTTCTTGCCCGCGTCGAAGCGCGCGCGCACCGCCGCGACCTCGTGCGCGTCGAGACCCATCTCCGGTCCGTCGGGCACGCCGAGGTCGAGCCCCTCGCGGAGCCAGCGGTCGTAGGGGAGCCCGAAGCCGCGCTTGGGGCGGTCCCACACCTCGCGCGGCAACGACGGACCGACGGCGTCGAGGAGCAGCGGCTTGTTGCGCCGCGCGTCGATCTTTTCCGAGGCGTCGACGGCGAGCACCTCCTCGACGAGGTCGCTGTCGAGGAACGGCGCGCGCAGCTCCAGCGAGTGCGCCATGCTCATCTGGTCACCGTCGCGCAGCAGCGTGTTCTTCAGGTAGTGCGTGAGCTCGAGGCGAGACAGCCGGTCGAGGTCGTCGCGCCCCCCCACGTCGTCGACGAAGCGCGTCGTCGGCGGACGCGGGCCTCCTCGCAAGCGCTCCACCGCCCGGTGCGCGAACACCGAGTGCTGCGCGAGGTACGCCCCGGCCACGGGGTCGTCGGCGCCGAGGGCCTGGAGCAGCTTCTCCTCGCGCCCGTCCGGCGGCACCGGCCAGCCTCCGCGAGTGGCCGCCAGCGCGCGCTTGAGCAGCGCCGGCGCCAGCGCGCTCGCGTGCCGCAGCCCCGCGAACATCCGCCGCTGCGAGTACCCGAGAAAGAGCTCGTCGGACCCTTGCCCCGACACCGCCACCTTGATGCCCGCGCGGCGGATCGCGTCGCACACGAGGTACGTGTTCACGCCGTCCACCGAGGGCTGGTCCATGGCGTCGACGGCGCGGGTGACGAGGGCGCGAGCGTCGTCGAGGCCCACCTCGACCTGCTCGTGCCGCGTGCCGAAGCGCTCGGCCACGAGCCGCGAGTACGGAGCCTCGCTGTAGGCGGCGTCCGCGGCGCCGAACACCACGCTGAAGGTGTGAAGGCCGCGCACGCCCTGCTCGCTCAGCAGCACCACGTTCGACGACGAGTCGATGCCGCCCGACAGCAGCACCGCCACGGGAACGTCGGCCACCATCACCCGCTGCACCGCCGCGCGAAGCCGCGCGCGCACCGACTCCACCGACGCGTCGCGGGGCTCCGTCGAGCGAGCCTCGAGGCCGCGCACGCTCCAGTACCGGCGACGCCGCAGCGCCCCGTCGCGCAGCACCATCACCTCGCCCGCGGCCACGCTGCGAACGCCGTGCACCAGGGTCAGCGGGTCCACGGCGCCGCCGAAGGTGAGGTACGCGTCGAGGCCGTCGGCGTCGAGCTCGCGCTCCGCCACGCCGCCCGCGAGCAGCGCCCGCACCTCCGAGGCGAACGCGAAGCGCCCGGGAGCGTCGACGTAGTAGAGCGGCTTCTCGCCGAGGCGGTCGCGCGCGAGGGTGAGCGTGCCCGCCGCGGGGTCGTGCAGCGCGAAGGCGAACATCCCGCGCAGACGCTCGAGGGCGCCGTCGCCCCACGCCGCGAAGGCCGCGAGCACGACCTCGGTGTCCGTGCCCGTGCGGAACGCCTCGCCGCGCGCCGCGAGCTCCGCGCGCAGCTCCTTGAAGTTGTAGATCTCGCCGTTGAAGACGATGGAGCGCCGCCCGTCGCGCCCCAGCATCGGCTGCCGGCCGGCGTCCGAGAGGTCCTGGATCGCGAGGCGGCGGTGGCCGAACCACAGCGTGCCGCCGTCGGGTAGCCTCGAGCGGTGCTCGCCGTCGGCGTCGGGCCCGCGGTGCGCGAGGGCGCCGAGCATGGAAGCGGTGTCGACCCCGCGAAGGTCCCCGAGCACGCCAGCGATGCCACACACGACGGCGATCCCTCCTGCCTAACGTCCGCCCGTCACACGAACACCCCGCCGGGCATGCGCCACGGCGTGCGTCGCCCGAGTTGCGCGCACAACAACCCCACGAGCAGCGTGCCGCCGGCGGCGTCGACCAGCGGAACGTTCGATCCGCTCAGCACGACCACACACGCGAACATCCCCGCGTCGGGCAGGCTCCCGAAGGCGCGGCGCGCCATGGAGCCGACGAGCCAGAGCAGCACCACGAACCCCGGGATGCCGTTGGAGATGAGGATCTCGAGGGCGAGGTTGTGCGTCGACAGCACGCGCTCGCCGCGGCGGTTCACGGCCCCGAGCCGAGGGTTGGCATCGGCCACGATGAAGTCGACGTCGCCGAGGCCGCCGCCGATGGCGAGCACGCCGGGGTGCTCCACGAGGTGCGCGGTGATGCCCTCCCAGATGTCCGTGCGGCCCGAGAGGCGGTCCGACGAGATGTTCTCGTAGCGGCCCACGAGGTCGTCGCGCTCGACGGTGCGCGCGTACGACGGGCCCTGCGTGTTCTCCTTGAGCGAGAAGAACGCGCCGCCGAGCAGCGCCAGCAGCACCAGCGCCCAGCGCGCCTCGCGCACGCGCACCGCGAGCGCCGCGAGCACGAGCAGCACGCCGATGGTCGGCGCGCGGAACGTGCTCAGGAACACCAGCGCCACCAGCGCCACGAAGGCGAGCACGCGCAGGATCCGCCCGAGGAGGCGCCGTCCGCTCCCGGAGCGCCACTGCGTCGCCGCCGCCAGCATCACCACCACGAGGAACGAGCAGTTCGCCGGCGGGATCTCCTCGACGCCGGCCAGCGCCGCGGCCTGCCCCACGAGCGCGTACGCCAGGCCCGTCATGAGCACCGTGCGCAGCAGCGCCGGCCACCGCCAGAGGAGCGCGCCCCACGCG
The DNA here is from genome assembly GCA_903845045.1 of uncultured delta proteobacterium. Taxonomy (GTDB): domain Bacteria; phylum Myxococcota_A; class Polyangia; order Polyangiales; genus SCUS01. Next base: position 27,703 of record CAIMWA010000301.1, read on the forward strand.
AGCGCCGTCGCCGCGGCCGCCGCCTTCACGAGGCCGTCCTGGGGGTGGTCGCCCCACGCCGGGCTCAGGCCGAGCATCACCACGAGCAGCGCCAGCACGCGCAGCGGCCCGTCCCGAAACGGCGCCGCGCCGGCCCGCACCGCGCGCCAGTAGATCGGGAGGAACGCCACGCCGACGATGACCGCGCCGGGGATGCCCGTCGCCTCCATCATCGCGGGCAGCTTCGCCTGCAGCACGCCGGTGACGAGCGTGCCGTACGCCGCGAGCATGTGCAGCCCCTGCGTCGGCGCGTCGTCGACGACCGTCGCCGCGGCCACCGCAGGCGGGGCTTCGGGCGACGTGAGCGGGGCTGCGAGGGCGGTGGTCATCGGCGCGAGGGAGCCCGTTGGGCGGCGACGCTACGATGCGCAGCGCCCCCCGGGAATTCAATCGATCCTGCCCAGCGACCCGTCTTGCGCGTCGAAGAAGCCCAGCACCGCGGGGTGCACCACCGCGGGGTGCGTGAGCGGCGCCATGTGTCCGGCCCCGGCGAGGTCGCGCAGCGTCGCCCGCGGCATCGCCGCTGCGGCCAGCGCCACGCACCGTCGCGCCGCCGTCGGAGAGCGCTCCGCCGAGAAGAACAGCGTCGGAACGTCGAAGCTCCGCAGCGCGCCCAGGGACAGCCCCGACTCGCGCACCGCACCCGCCTGCCGCGCGGCCTCCGGCGCGGTGCCGAGGTACTGCGCCTGCGTCGGAGCCGGGAGCGTCCGGTAGAAGCCGGGGC
>CAIMWA010000302.1:0-17500 GCA_903845045.1 uncultured delta proteobacterium
GAGGTCCTCGCGCTCGGCGACGGGGTTCGGGTGAGCATCCACGCCCCGGTGCTGCGGGCGGCGCCCGGGGACCATCGCGCCCTGCTCGAGGCCTGGCGCACCGAGGGCTTCGTGCGTGCGCGCATCGACGGCGCCGACGCCGACCTCGGCGAGGACGCGCAGCTCGACCCGCGCCAACCCCACGACGTCGACCTCGTCATCGACCGGGTCGTCGTGAAGCCCGAGGCCCGCAGCCGGATCCACGAGGCTGTGGAACTGGCGATGGCGCGCGCCGGCGGCGCGGTGCGCATCGTTCCGCGCGAAGGGACGTCGTGGCTCCGCAACGAGCGCTTCGTCTGCGCGACCTGCGGGACGGCGCTGCCCGACCCGGAGCCGGCCCTCTTCTCGTTCAACAGCCCACGCGGCGCCTGCACGTCGTGCTCCGGGCTCGGCACCCGGTCGCTCACGGCTGCGCGGGCCGGCGGCATCGAACCCGAGCTGTCGATCCGTGCCGGGGCGCTGCGGGCGCTCCTCGGCCGCAAGATCGACCCCGCGTGGGCCGGGCGCGCCGCGACCGCGGGCGTCGATCTCGACGCTCCTTGGCGGGAGCTCCCGGCCGATGCCCGGGAGTGGGTGCTCCTCGGCGACGGCGAGGCCGGCGGCCTGCTCGACCGTGCAGCGGGCGACGCCGATGCTTCCGATCGGGACGACGTGGCCGACCTTCGCTGGTTCGAGGCCGCTCCCTGCGACGCCTGCCGCGGTGCGAGGTTGCGCCCCGAGGCGCTGGCGTTTCGAGTCGGCGGGCGAACGATCGCGGAGATGGCCGCGCTCCCGGTGCGGGCGCTCCGTCCGGCGCTCGCGGAGGTGGCGTTCGCGGGGGCGCTCGCGTCCGTCGCGGCGTCGCTGCGAGGCGAGGTCGACGCGCGGCTTCGCACCCTCGACGAGGCGGGCCTCGGGTATCTCTCCCTCGACCGCGCGGTGCGAACGCTGTCCGGCGGGGAGTTCCAGCGCGCCCGACTCGCGGGTCAGATGGCCGGAGGACTGGGCGGGGTGCTCTACGTCCTCGACGAGCCGACGCTGGGCTTGCACGCCGCGGACACCACCCGGCTGCTGCGCGCCGTTCGAGCGCTGGTCGACGGCGGAAGCTCGGTGCTCATGGTCGAGCACGACCTCGACGCCATCGAGGCCGCGGACCATGTCCTGGACCTCGGACCGGGGGCCGGGGAGCGCGGCGGGCGGCTCTTGGCTTCGGCTCCCCCTGGAGAGCTCCCTGGGGATGGCGAAGCCGGGACCGGACGCTGGCTTCACGCCCGCCGATGGACCGCGGCACCCCGAACCCCGCGGCATCCGGTGGGATCGATGACCGTTCGCGGGGCGCGGCTGCACACCTTGCGGGGCATCGACGCGGCCTTCCCGCTCGGGGTGCTCACGGTGGTCAGCGGCGTGTCGGGGGCGGGAAAAACTTCCCTCGTTCTGGGTACTTTGGCGCCGTTGTTGCGTGCCATGATCGAAGGGAGCTCCGAGGCTCCGAGCCACCTTGGGACCCTTTCCTCGACGATCCCGGTGCAACGCCTGGTGAAGGTGGACGCGACACCGCTCGGCCGGACTCCGCGGTCCGTCCCGGCTTCGGTGACCGGGCTGCTGCCCGAGCTGCGCGCGCTCTTCGCGGCGATGCCCGAGGCGAAGGCCCGTGGCTTCAAGGCGGCGCGGTTCAGCTTCAACGTGAAGGGGGGGCGCTGCGAGCGCTGCCAGGGCCTCGGCGTGCTTCGCGTCGCCATGGACTTTCTTCCCGACGCCGAGATCCCCTGCGACCTCTGCGGTGGCGCCCGCTACGAGCCGGAGACGTTGAAGGTTCGCTTCCGCGGATGGTCCATCGCCGACGTGCTGGCGATGACCGTGGACGACGCGCTGGGCCCCATGGAGGCGATCCCGCGGGTGCGCGACGTGCTCCTGGGGCTGCGCGACGTCGGCCTGGGTTACCTCCGGCTGGGACAGCCGGTGACCAGCTTGTCGGGCGGCGAGGCGCAGCGGGTGCGTCTCGCGGGCGAGCTTGCGCGCCGAAGCGCCGGGCACACCGTGTACCTCCTCGACGAGCCCACCGCGGGGCTCCATCCGAGCGACGTCGCGGTGCTTCGCCACCTCCTCGAACGCCTCGTGGACGAGGGGAATTCGGTGATCTGCGTGACGCACCACCTCGACCTCGTCGCCGCGGCGGACCACGTCGTCGAACTAGGTCCGGGCGGCGGCGAAGAGGGAGGGACGGTGGTGGCCGCGTGCGCGCCCGAGGAGCTTCGGGGGCTGGGCACGGCGACCGGGCGGGCGCTGTCGCGACGGCGCGGTGCCGTGTCGCAAGCTTGACCCTTCGGGGGGCTGTCGGTAGAGCGGTCGCCAACGATCATGACCGAGCGAAAGGCACGCATTCTCGTCGCGAAACCGGGGCTCGACGGGCACGATCGAGGCGCCAAGGTGGTCGCCCGGGCGCTGCGCGACGCGGGCTTCGAGGTCATCTACACGGGGCTGCACCAGACCCCGGAGATGATCGCAGCGGCGGCCGTCCAGGAAGACGTCGACGCGGTGGGCCTCTCGATCATGTCCGGGGCGCACAACACCCTGTTCCCCGCGGTCATCGAGGCCCTGCGCGGGCGCGGCGCCGGCGACGTCCAGGTGTTCGGCGGCGGCATCATCCCCGACCAGGACATGGAGCGCCTGACCAAGGCTGGCGTCTCGAAGGTCTTCACGCCGGGAACGCCCCTCGGCGACATCGTTCGATGGGTGTCCGAGGCCGTGAAGCCCCGCGACGCCGGCTGAGAGGAGCAACACATGGATTTCGACATTCCGGAGAGCCATCGGGCGATCCAGCGCAGCGTCCGCGAGTTCTGCCTCAAGCACGTGGCGCCGTTCGCGCGTCACTGGGACGAAGAGGAGCGCTTCCCGAAGGAGATCGTGCCGCAGCTCGCCGAGCTCGGGCTGCTGGGCATCCGCATCCCCGAGGCGTATGGCGGCGCGGGCCTCGACACCCTCGCGTACGCGATGATCATCGAGGAGATCGCCAAGTTCGACGGCTCCCTCGCGCTCACCGTCGCTTCGCACAACGGCCTCGGCACGGGGCACATCCTGAACTTCGGCAACGAGGAGCAGAAGGCGCGCTACCTCCCGAAGGCGGCGAGCGGCGAGTGGCTGGCGGCGTGGGCGCTCACCGAGCCGGGCTCCGGGTCCGACGCCGCGGGGCTCCGCACCACCGCGGTGCGCCGCGACGACGGCTGGGTCATCAACGGCACCAAGATGTTCATCACGCAGGGCTCCGTCGGGGGCTTCTGCGTCGTGCTGGCTTCGACGAACCCCGCGCGCAAGCAGAAGGGCATCACGGCGTTCGTCGTGGAGCACGGCACCCCCGGGTTCCGCGCGAGCCGGCACATCGAGAAGATGGGCATGCGCTCGAGCGACACCGTGGAGCTGACCTTCGAGGACTGCTGGGTGTCCGACTCCCAGCGCGTCGGCGAGGTCGACCGCGGGTTCATCGATACGCTGCAGATCCTCGACCGCGGACGCGTGTCCATCGGGGCGCTCGGCCTCGGACTCGGCGAGGGCTCCCTCGACGCTGCCGTTCGCTACGCCAAGGACCGTGAGCAGTTCGGCAAGGCCATCGCGGAGTTCCAGGCGATCCAGTGGATGATCGCCGACTCGCGCACGGAGCTCGACGCAGCACGGCTGCTCGTCTACCGGGCGGCGGTGCTCGCCGACTCGGGCAAGCGCTACTCCCTCGAGGCTTCGACGGCCAAGCTCTTCGCGAGCGAGGTCGGCACCCGCGTCGCGAGCCGCGCCGTGCAGATCCACGGCGGCTACGGGTACACCCGCGAATTCCCCGTGGAGCGCCACCTGCGCGACGCGAAGCTCTGCGAGATCGGCGAGGGCACCAGCGAGGTGCAGCGCATGATCATCGCGCGGCACCTGCTCACGCCCTGACGTTCCGCGACCCGCGAACCCACGCCTGCGGGTAGGATCGCGGTCGCATGCACGGACATCGCGCCGTCGCGACGGTGCTCGCGCTGACCCTGGGCCTCCTTGGCGCCGCGCTCCCGCTCGGCACCGCGGGCCTCGTCGTGCTCGGGCTGCTCGGAGCCCTCGTGCTCGCGTACGCCGTCGCGGGCGAGCTGGCGCATCGGCGGGTGGGGCCGTCCATCGGCACCGGTGCTCGCGCGCTACCGTCGCTCCGCGGTGCGGATGCCGGGGCCCAGCGCGCCGCGGTCGCGGGCCTCGAGGAGGACCTTCGCGAGGCGATGCCCTGGCTGCAGCGCGCGGCCGCCGCCGAAGGCCACGAAGCGCGGCCATGGGTGCTGCTGCTCGGCGGGCCGCAGTCGGGAAAGAGCAGCCTTCTGGGATCGTCGGGGCAGTCCTTCGAGTTCGCGACCGCCGCGGGGCCGGAGCGAGGACCTCGGGGATGCCGCTGGTGGGTGACGCCCGAGGCGGTGTGGATCGACACGTCCGGCGCCCTCGTCGTCGACGCTGCGGGCACCGCGGCGTGGGTGGCGCTGCTGCGGTACCTCGGGTCCATCCGCCCGACGAAGGCCATCGACGTGGTGGTGGTGACCGTCGCGGCCGAGACCCTCGCGGGCGCTTCGTCCGAGGAGGTCGAGCGGCTCGGCGTTCAGCTACGCGCCCGGGTCGACGAGGCGCTGGGGTATCTGGGTCTCGACGTGCCGGTGCACCTGATGGTGACGCGCGCCGACTCCCTCCCGGGATTCCACGAGTTCTTCGCCGACCTTCGCGAGGGCGAGCGCGCGCAGGTGTGGGGGCATTCCTGGGCCATGGACGTCGGCGGAGCGGTCGTCGAGCGCGCGGCCCAGGCCTTCGATGCGCTCCAGCAGGTGCTGGCGCAGCGCTCGGTGCGCCGTACGACGCCCCGCGAGTCGTTGCCCGCGCGCATGACGATGCAGCAGTTTCCGCAGTGGTTCGCGGGCCTGCGACCGAATCTGATGCGGCTCGTCGCGGCGCTCTTCGACGGTCGCAGCGGAGATGCCGCGAAGCTTCGCGGGCTCTATTTTTCCAGTGCGGCACCGTCGTACGCTGGACGCGGCGACGCCCTCGCGACCACCGGCGGGCGGGGTCCGTTCCTTCGCGATTGGATCCGTACGCTGGTCCTTCCGGACCGTGACCTCGGCGGAGTGCACCCGGCGGCCCGGCGACGACGGCTCGCGCGGCGCAACACCGGGGCGGCGTTGCTCTTCGCCATCGCGGTGCTCGTCGCCTTGCTGCCGCTGTGGTCCTGGCGCGAGGACTCGACGCTGCTCGACGACCTCGACTCCGCGCTGCTCGAGACGCAACGCGCTCGCGTTCCCCGCAGCGCCGCCGCCTTCGAGCGCCTCCGCGCGCCGCTCGCGACGGTGCGCGCCTGGACGGGCGAAGACGCGCCCTGGTGGACCCGCTACGGCATCGCGATCCCGGCGCAGGTCTCCGTCGACGCGGGACGCCTGTACGCCCGCTGGATGCGCGCGGACGTGATCGACCCCGCGGCGGCGCGGCTGCGCACCGACCTGGCGGCCTTCGTGGCCCGGAGCGCGCCGACCGCAGCGCCGCAGCGGGCGCGCGTCGCGGAGGAGCTACATGCGTACGAGCTGCTCACGTCCCCCCGAGGCGCGTCGGAGCCTTCGGCATCGGCGGCAGAGCAGGCGCGATGGCTGGTGCCGCAGCTCGGAGCGCTCTGGAGCGACCGCATCCCTGGGGCTTCGGCGGCGGAAATCGCCCTTCGCACGCGTCAGCTCGAGCTGTTCGTGGAGCTGCTCGGCGCGGACGGCACGCTAGCGGGAACACGGGACGGGGCGCTCGACGCATCGGTGCGCGCCGCGCTCGGCCGCTGAGCGGCGCCGATCGATCGGACCTCGACGGTGACCGCTACAGGCGGGCTTCGGGACGCGCCGCACGCGGCGGCGAAGACGTGGACACCCGGCGCCGCAGCCCACGCGGATCCAGCCAAAGGACGCCCGTCGACGAAGAACGCGGGGGACGACCCGCCGTCGCATGCGGTCGCGCGCAGCGGCAGCGAAGCACCCTCGACGAGGAGAACGCTGCGACCCTGCACCGGGTCGACGAGGCGTACCGATTCGGACCGACGCGGGGTCCCTGAAAAGTGGGCTGGGCGCGCCCGATCGGCCCACGACGCGAGCGCGGCCGCAGCTGCTGCTGGAGTTGGCATGGCGGGAGGGGCCGTAGGGCCTGCCTCGACGGGCGCGACGGCGATCATCGTCGGCAAGAGCTCTCGGGCCGCCGCGAGCAACCGAACGGCGGCTGGGGCGGCGGCCTCGAAGCCCGACACGCCCGCCGTCGGACGTCCTTCGGGATCGCCGAGCCACACCACCGCGACGAAGCGCGCGTCGCCGACGACGCACCAGGCATCGCGCCAGCGACTCGAAGTGCCGGTCTTCAGGACGAACGGCGCGTTGGGCGCGAGATCGCGAAGGCTGCGTCCGAAGCCGCGGGCGCGCGCCGCTTCGTCGCGAAGCACGTCGGCAGTCACCGCGGAGGCCATGCGCTCCATCACCGCGGCTCCACCCCCCGCGTGCGCGGTGCGCGGAACGAACGAGAGATCCGTCGCGAGCCCTCCGCGAAGGAGCGCGGCGTAGGCTCGCGCGAGCTCCAGCGCGGTGACGTCGACGCCGCCGAGGACGATGCCCGCACCGTAACGCTCGGCGTCGCCGGGAACCTCGAAGCCCAACGAACGGAGCCTCCGCACGATGGCCTCGGGGCCGACCCGGGTGGCAGCGTCCAATGCCGCGAGGTTCAGCGAGGCGGCGAGGGCGTCCCGAGCCGGAACCGGACCTCGTTCGCGGTCGTCGTAATCCCGTGCGTCGACCGTCGCCCCACCGGCGCCACGCAGCGGGCGGCGTACGTCCGAGAGCACCGTTTCGGGGCTCCCGCCCGCCTCGAATAGAAGCTCGTAGACGAAGGGCTTCAGCGTCGATCCGGGCTGCCTCCGCTGGCGCAGGAGGTCCGTCGCCCCGCCGGGGCCGGAACGATCGGACGCGCCGACGTATGCGAGCACTTCGCCCGTAGCCGTGCCGAGCACCAGACCGGCCGCGTTCGTCGCGCCGCGTTCACGCCATGCTGCCAACGCCCTCGCGAGCACCCCCTCGGCGTGCCGCTGCAACGCAAGGTCGAGCGACGTCACCAGTCGTTGCTCCGTCGGAGCGGATCCCCGCAGTGCGAGCGGCACGAAGCGCTCCGCCTCGCGCGGGTGGACGTCGACGTTCCAGCGGATGGGCTCGTCGAGGGCTGCGGCGAGGGCCGCCGCGTCGAGCGCTCCTTGCGCCGCCATCCGGCGGAGGATGCGATCCCGGCGCGCGCGTGCCCGCGAGGGGTGAAGCGCGGGATCCAGCCGGCTCGGTCCCTGCGGTAGCGCCGCGAGAAGCGCGGCCTCGGCGACCGAGAGGCCCTCGGGGCCATGGCCGAGGAAGACCTCCGACGCGCGCGCCACGCCTACCACCGAATGCCCGAAGGGGACTCGGTTCAGGTACTGCTCCAGCACGGCGTCCTTGGAAATCAGGCGCGCGAGTCGCACGGCGCGGACCATCTCCAGCGGCTTGCTCCACACGCCATGGGGACGACCGTGCGTGAGCTTGACGAGCTGTTGCGTGATGGTCGATCCGCCTGATGCGTGCCGCCACGGGAGGAGCGTGTCGGCCACGGCGCGGAGCGTCGCTCGCGGGTCGATGGCGCCGTGCGCGAAGAAGCGGGCATCCTCGGCGGCGAGAAAGGCGAGGGTGACATGCGGGGCGAGGTCGTGGAGCGCCACCCAACGCGCGTCGACGACGCCTGCCCGGACCACACCGAGGGGCGCGCCGTGCCGATCGGCGACCACCCTCGGATCCGAGGGGATCGCGAAGCGACGGAGGTCCACCGCGGCGGCGGTCCATGCCCACGCACCGAGCAGCGCGGCGAGCAAGGACGTGACGCCGACGACGGCGAGCGATCGCCTCATCGCACCACACGCAGGCGGAGCGTCGTGCTTCGCGCGGTGAACGACGCGTCCGAGCGAGACTCGAGGGAGGCCGGCGGGAGCACGAAGGTGCCGGCCGTCGTCGCCCGCACGGCAAAGGTGAACTCCCGGAGGCCGGACCCTTCGGCGAGCCGGAACACCACTCCCTGCGGGCGAAGGGCGCGGCGCAGGATCTGTCCCACCGAGCGCTGCGCATGGAAGACCCGGGCGTCGGAGAAGTCGTCGTCGGGGCCGGCGCCGACCAAGGCGTTCACCGCCGCCGCCGGGCTCGTCGCGAAGTCGGGATCCACGGGCTCGAAGCCCCCGCCGACGGGGTCTCGCAGCGCCGTCCAGGCCAGCGTCGTTCGCTCCGAGAAGACGAAGAGGCGGACGCGAACGAGGTCCCCAACGTGCACCGCGGCGTCGTCGCCGAGCGGCTGCCCCGAAGCGTCTTCGAGGACGCGATGCAACGCCGCGGCGCGGCCACGGGCGACGGCGTCGCGAGGGCCGAGCGGCACGTCCGCGGTGCGCTCGAGCGCCCAGTACAACGGCGTCGCACTCCGCACGAGGACACGGACCGCGGCGCGATCCGGCAGCGTGAATCGCACGCCGTGCGGCCCCTCCGGTGCCGGGGCGAGGCGCGCGCCGTCGATGGATGCTCCGACGTCGAGGGAACGACCCCGCGGGAGCGATGCCACGGCGTCGGCCAGCGCCACGGCGGCCGAGGCCATGTCGTCGGCCGAAATCGCGAGAGGGTCGCCGTCGCCGTCGCGCAGCCGCGCGAGCAGCGCCGCCAGGTGGGGGACCCGCGAGGGGTCGTGCACCACGGAAGCGCGGAGGAGCAGCGCCGCCAAGGGAAGATCCGCGGGGTCGCCCGCCCTCGGCGCGTGCGCCGTCCTCGGCGTCGGCTCGAGGTGTCGCGCGGCCGTTTCCATGAGCGTCCGGGCGCGAAGGTCGCGGGGCGCCATCGCGAGGGCAAGGGAGGCGCGTGCGCGCGGCGAGAGCAGTTCGCGCCGCTCGAAAAGGCCGTCGATGTCCGGCGCGGATCGTCCGGCCGCGCGGAGGATCCTCGCGGCGGCCGCGCGCCCGTCCAGCGAAAGAACGGGCTGCTCCGCCGGTTCCGCGGCTCGCGAGAGCGCTTCGAGGCGGTCGAGCGTTCGGGCGAGGGCGTCTGCGGGTACGCGCAATCCCGTCCGCGACGCCTCCACCAGCGCATCCGCGGCGGCGAGGGTCGCGTCGGTGGACTCGGTGTCGGCGTCCCAAGCGCCGAAGCCGCCGAGGGAGGTTTGCTGCATCAGCACGGCCGTCACCGCGGCCTCGGCCCGCGCGCGGAGCGTCCCGGCGCCAGGATCGACGTCGATGCCAGGCAGCTCCGCGCGCAGCGCTGCCGCGAGCCCGCGGAGGCCCGCGGCCGATCCTTCGACGCCGTCGTCGCCTTCGAGGAGGCGCGCGACCATCGACCCGAGCCCTGCCAGCGGCGCATCGCTGAAGGTCACGACGGTACGGGCCCCGGACCCCGGGGCATCGTCGCGGACCTCGAGGATGCCGCCTGCCGCGAGGGTGCCGGTGCGCAGGGTGCGCACTGATCGGGTGGCGGGCAGCACCGTCGTCACCGCGCGCGCCGTCGCCGCCGCGGTACCGGAACGGGCGATGGCGTCGAGTTGGAGGCGTCCTGCGCGGGCCTCCAGAAGCACCGGCACGCGAAGCACCCCGCCAGCTTCCACGTGCTCGGTCCGGCGAAGGACCTCGGCGTCGCCCCGCGTCGCGACGACGGTGGCATCCCGCGGCACCGCCGACGTATTTCGGAGCACCGCCATCGCCTCGAAGCGATCGCCCTCGTAGGCCGCGCGCGGAGCCTGGATCTCCAGCACGAGGTCCTTGGCGACGGCGATGCCCCGCGCGGAGCTTCCGCCTCGTCCGCCAGCGTCGTAGGCGACGGCGAAGAGCCGGTACGTGGCCGCGCGATCGGGCAGCGAGAGCGGCACCGCGACGTCGCCGTGCTCGTCGGTCCGAAGCGCCGTGCGCCAGATCGGCGTCGGGTCGAAGCGGTCGCGCTCGTCGCGGAGCAGCGAAGCGCCCTCGGGGCCGTCCCCGCTCGCCGACGGAAGCGCCAGCGGCGCCACGCGTCCGAGCAGCGAGCGACGTACGTCCTCGAGCGCGAACGCCGGCGCGCTCCGGTGGAACATCCCGGCGATCGGCGACGGTACGTCGTAGGCCGAGAGGCGCAGCGTTCCCTCGTCCACCGCCCAGACGCTCACCTCGGCCACCACCGCAGCGCCGCGGGCGTCGCGCACGCGGACGGTGGCCTCCCCCGGCACCGCGCCTCCCTCGCCGCGCGCGGGTGCCTCGACGAGCACGCTCAACGCTTCCATCGCCGGGCGCACGGTCAGCTCCGTGGCCCCCCAACGAAGGTCCGGGGCGTCGAGGTCGACATCGGTCCTCGGAGCGGCGCTCCCCGTGCGCGGACGCACCACGGCCACGGTCACGAAGGCGTTGGGTGCCATCTCCGCCGTCGTCGGAACCTCGACGATGTTTCCGCCGGGCTGCAGCCGTCGCCGTTCGGCCCGGAGCACCCCGTCACGGACCACGGTCACCAGCGCCTCGGCGTCGGTCCACGGGTTCTCCAGCGCGATGCGGGCGGTCTCGCCGACGACCACCGTCGCCCGCTCCGGCGTCAGCGTGATCGGGGCACCGGGCGGATCGCGGTCCGCCGGCGCTCCGGGCGCGGCGACGTAGAGCCGCTGCGTCGCCACGCTGATGCGCCCGCGGGCGTCCGCGGACTCCGCCGTCACGATGTAATTGCCGGCACGGTCTGCGCGCCAAGGACATCGCATCGGCGCCGTGCCAGACCGGAGCGCGCACGCCTGCACCTCGAAGCGTTGCTGCGTGCGTCGCGCCACGTACGCCGCTGGCGAGCCATCGCGGGCCGTCGGACGCTCCCACCAGGCACGCCAGCCCTCGCGGTACACCGACACGCGCACGGCCGCGCCGGTGATCCGGGATCCGTCGGGCCGCACCACGATCACCGACGGATCGACGAGAGCTCCAGGTGCAACCCAGCCCGGAAGGGTTTCGATGCCCACCTCCGCGTCGGCAGGAAGGAGCGTGAGTTCGCGGGCCGCGACGGTCTCGGCCCCGGAGTCGTCGCGCACCGCAGCCTCGACGCGCAGCCTCTCCCTTTGTGGATACGCCGAGTGCAGCACGAAGCCGCGCGTCACCCCGCCGTCGGCGCCGGTGACGTCGCGCGCGGTCGCAGCGAGCGGCAGCGATGCCGGTGCCTCGGCGAGCCCGAAGCTGAAGCCGGCGGTCGCCGGCGGGGCTTCCGCGCCACCGACACGGGTGATGCTCCAGCGCACCGCCGCGTCGCGCAGCGGGGCCCCGACGAGCAAGGCCGCCGAGGTCCGCGCCTGCACGCCTTCGCCGTCCAACGCCGTGGTTCGGTCCACGACGACCTCCGCGCGGACCCTCGGAGCCCGATACTCCGCGACGCGAAGCGTGGCGGTCGCGAGCGGCGTCGGGTCCGTCGCGCGGCGTCGCACGCCGACGGTGAACGAACCCGGCCGGGCCGTCGGCGGAACCCGCAGCTCGCACGCGGCCGCGCCGAAGGCCGACGTTCGGACCGTCGCCAAGGACACCTCGCCGTCGGGCCCGTCGAGCCGAAACGTGAGCGGCACCGCGCGCAGCGCCCGCAGCGCTCCATGCCTGCTACGCCTGAGCACTGCCATCGCGTGGACCGTCTCACCCGGACGCGCGACGCCGCGATCGAGCCACGTCGAAGCGACGAGGTCTGCTGCCGACCTTGCCTCCGCGGGAGTGGCCTCGTCGAGACCGAGCCCGCCGGGGTGCATCGCGCGGCGCGGGTCGAGGACGAGCGCCGAGCGGTCGCCGCCGAAAACCGCGCTCAGAGCGAAGCGCTCGCGATCGCCGTCCCCCTGCGCGCGGCCGAACCAAACGAGGCCCGAAGCATCCGTCGATGCCGAGCGGACGTGCCCGTCCGCGTCGCGCAGCGTCACCGTCGCACCGCGCAGCGGCGTGGCGTGCTGCAGCGACGTGACCCACGCGACGACGCCACCCCGGAGTCCTTCGGCGTGAATGGCCACGTCCGTGCGCTGGACGAACGAGCTCGATACCGTCGCGTCCGCATCGCCCGCGTCCGGCGTCCACTGAAGCAGCCGAGCACGAGGCGCTCCGTCGTCCGTGGACCACCGAAAGGAGCCTGCGGCCCAGCGGTTCGCGCGGCTCGACGGCAGCGCCGAGGCGAGGCCGATGCGCTCCCATCGCCCCGTCTCATCGGTCGCGGCGCGGTTGACGCCGCCGGCCGCCGCAGCCGCCATCTCCGTCCCGGCGAGGTCCCGCGCCCACACGGCGCCCGCGTCGACGTGGACGCCTTGCACCGGCACGAGTCCGGGAGCGTCCCGCTCGACGGTCACGAGGCCTTCGCGCACCTGAACGGCTGGCGGGAGGCCGCGGCTTCGTACTGCGAGCGCTCCGAACGGGCGCAGCCGCGCGCCATCCGCGCAATGCACGTCACCGAAGCGCACCTCGTAGACCTGATCCGGAGCCCACTCCGCGACCACCTCGAGGCTCCGTCCGGCGGTCCGCACGCGGAGCCCTTGCGGCGTCGGGAGCACCGTGACGCTGGGCGGCTCCGTCGCGAGCGTGGTCGACGATCGAAGCCGAAGCACGTCCTCGATGTCGACGACGGAGCCCGGCACCGGCCCGGACGCACATTCGAACCACACTCCGCCGTCGGTCGGATCCGCGGGGCAGCGCACTCCTTCGATGTGCGGCGGAGGATCGAAGCGAACGTGAAGCGCAGGGACCTCGAGGGCGCCCGTCATCCAGAGCCAACGCGACGGCGCGAAGGCCACGCCGAGCTCGGCGCCGGGGTCGAGAGGGCGAAGCGGGCGGAGATCGAAGCGGGCGCGTCCGTCGTCGCCGGGGCCAGCGGCGGTCAGCGAGAACGGGATCCGACGTCCCGCGCCCCCTTCGAACACGAACATGTCGCGTGCGAGCGCTGCCGGAGCCACCGCCCCCGTCGTCTCGATGCGCACCGACGCCCCCACGGCGGCCCGCGGCGGAGTCGCGCTCGGATCGACGCGCGCCTCGCCGTCGAAGACGACTCGCCGCAGCCCCTCCGTCGCGACCGACTCGCCAGCAAGCGTACGGAGCGACGCGTCGACCTCCATCGCGGCCTCCGTCGAGTGCGCCCACACCGTGGCGTCCGGAACGAAGACCAGCGAGCTCCGCGACTGCCAGCGAGCGGATCCGCGCAGCGACGGCACGAACCGGATCGCGCCGCCGGCGTCGGAGCCCAGGCGCTCCGTCGGAACCATGAGCCGGTTGAACACCACCGCGAGCGAGTGGCCTCCGAGGACCCGCGTCGTGCCCTCGGCAGGCAGCAGCAGCGCCGCATTCGCAGGGCCATCGACGGCAAGCATCGGGGCGAGGGGCATCGCCGGAGGGAGATCATCGTCGCCCACGCGCACGACCCACATCGCCGATGCACCCTCCGCGGGAATGAGAGAGATGCCTGGAGCTCTAGTATCAAATCGCGAGAGCACGGCGAGCGTGCCGGCCGCGACGGCGATCGCCGCCAGCGCGCGACGGCGCTGCGAAGGCCAGGCGCGGAGCGGAGTAACGATCGCGCGGTACGGGTGCGAGGGGTCCATGCGAAGGGCCTGCGCAAGGGCCGAACCGGTGCGAAAGGGACATGAAACCAAGCCTTTCGTCGCGGAGCGCGGCCCGTTGGACACGGCGCCGAGGCGGCCTGGCCACGGGCTCCCGCAGGAAAACGAAACGAATGTGTTGACACCCACGCTGGCTGCGGTAAAAGCGGCGCCCCTGACGACGACGGGCCCCCGGAAACGGCGGCACCGGAAGGCGGAAGGGAAAAAGAAGTCAGCGACGACAAAGTTGTTGACACCCAGCGGAGAGCGAGTAAAACCGCCCTCCCCGACGGCGAAAGGGAGTCGCAAACGCGACACCAGCGCCAGCGGAAGATCGAAGGAACCTTCGCGGTTCCGCCCGGTCTCTGAAAACTAGGTTGCAAGGAGATCGTGACTTCACCAGTCACGATCCACGGACGGCGGTCCTACCCGGCAGGGGAGGGTCGTCGTCGGTAGAAGAAACGTACACGCCCCTCGGGCTCGGGTGAAACGAGTGCCGGGGGAAGATAACGATCGAGAAGAATGAGTGGTCTTAAATGACCACAGGTTCATCTCACCAGTCTGACGCAATGGCCTTCGGGCTTGAGCAAAAGAAACAACTGGAGAGTTTGATCCTGGCTCAGAGCGAACGTTAGCGGCGCGCCTAACACATGCAAGTCGCACGAGAAAGGGAGCAATCCCCGGTACAGTGGCGCACGGGTGAGTAACACGTGGACGACCTTCCCTGGAGTGGTGGATAACCTGCCGAAAGGCGGGCTAATACAGCATGGGACCACGACGCTTTAGCGATGTGGTGAAAGCGGGCCTCTATTTATAAGCTCGCGCTCCGGGACGGGTCCGCGTCCCATCAGCTAGTTGGTGAGGTAACGGCTCACCAAGGCTACGACGGGTAGCTGGTCTGAGAGGATGGCCAGCCACACTGGAACTGAGACACGGTCCAGACTCCTACGGGAGGCAGCAGTGGGGAATCTTGCGCAATGGACGAAAGTCTGACGCAGCGACGCCGCGTGGGCGAAGAAGGCCTTCGGGTTGTAAAGCCCTGTGGGAGAGAACGAACCGGGTGGGGGTGAATATCCTCCATCCTTGACGGTACTCTTTTAGCAAGCATCGGCTAACTCTGTGCCAGCAGCCGCGGTAAGACAGAGGATGCGAACGTTGCTCGGAATTACTGGGCGTAAAGCGCGTGTAGGCGGTTTTGTAAGTCGGGTGTGAAAGCCCGGGGCTCAACCCCGGAAGTGCATTCGATACTGCAGAACTTAGGGTCCTGAAGAGGAGAGCGGAATTCCCGGTGTAGAGGTGAAATTCGTAGATATCGGGAGGAACACCAGTGGCGAAGGCGGCTCTCTGGGCAGGTACCGACGCTGAGACGCGAAAGCGTGGGAAGCAAACAGGATTAGATACCCTGGTAGTCCACGCCGTAAACGATGACAACTGGGTGTTGCGGGTATTGACTCCCGCTGCGCCGAAGCTAACGCGTTAAGTTGTCCGCCTGGGAAGTACGGCCGCAAGGCTAAAACTCAAAGGAATTGACGGGGGCCCGCACAAGCGGTGGAGCATGTGGTTTAATTCGACGCAACGCGAAGAACCTTACCTGGGCTCGAAAATGCACAAACCCGGCTGAAAGGCTGGGGTGCTCGCAAGAGAATGTGTATCAGGTGCTGCATGGCTGTCGTCAGCTCGTGTCGTGAGATGTTGGGTTAAGTCCCGCAACGAGCGCAACCCCTGCCCTCAGTTGCCAGCGGTTCGGCCGGGCACTCTGAAGGGACTGCCGGTGTTAAACCGGAGGAAGGTGGGGATGACGTCAAGTCATCATGGCCCTTATGTCCAGGGCTACACACGTGCTACAATGGTCGGTACAGATCGTCGCGAACCCGCGAGGGGGAGCCAATCGCAAAAAACCGGCCTCAGTACAGATAAGAGTCTGCAACTCGACTCTTTGAAGTTGGAATCGCTAGTAATCGCTGATCAGCAGGCAGCGGTGAATACGTTCCCGGGCCTTGTACACACCGCCCGTCACACCATGGGAGTGGGCTGCTACAGAAGTCGGTGCGCCAACCCGCAAGGGAGGCAGCCGCCTAAGAAGTGGCTCATGACTGGGGTGAAGTCGTAACAAGGTAGCCGTAGGGGAACCTGCGGCTGGATCACCTCCTTTCTAAGGAGCATTCGAATCGAGCCTCGACCCTCACGTCGAAGCCAGACGATGCTGTCAAACGTTTCCCTTGCAACCTGGTTTTCAGCGACCGGCAAGCGCCCTCGAGGCGTGCCGGCTCTCTGACGTCCGCACGTCCGTCCCGAATCTGTCACGCCGGGCGCATAGCTCAGTTGGTTAGAGCACACGCTTGATAAGCGTGGGGTCGCTAGTTCAAGTCTAGCTGCGCCCACTGACCGCGCGAGCGCCGCGAGCGGCGATTGTAGGTTCCGGGGCTGTAGCTCAGTTGGGAGAGCATCGGCTTTGCAAGCCGAGGGTCGTCGGTTCGAACCCGATCAGCTCCACCAGGTGGGCGGGTCTTCGGGTTCGAGACGAAGGGCGGACGTAGGGATGGAGACCGTAGCTGCTGAGTCTTCGTGACGCCGAGGGGCGTGGCGAGGAGTCACCGGCGACGGGTGAGCGACCTTCTGGTCGCACGCGATCTATGACAATATGGAAGTATGCACATCGAATTCTGATTTCGAACGGGCATGAATACATTTGTGAAAGCGCCTTGGAGCAACGGTTAAGATATCAAGGGCACACGGTGGATGCCTTGGCGATGAGAGGCGATGAAGGACGTGGACAGCTGCGATAAGCTGCGGGGAGCCGCTCACAGGCTTTGATCCGCAGATTTCCGAATGGGGCAACCCACCCGCCAGCGATGGCGGGTATCCCGAGGCCGAATACATAGGCTTCGGGGAGCAAACCCGGGGAAGTGAAACATCTCAGTACCCGGAGGAAAAGAAGACAAGACAGTGACTCTCCTAGTAGCGGCGAGCGAACGGGGACGAGGCCAAACCCGAGGTAGTGATACTTCGGGGGTTGTAGGGCCTGCGATGTCGCATCGGAGAGACGAGCGCAACAGACTTGGAACGGTCGGCCATAGAGGGTGACAGCCCCTTGCGTGAAGTTTCGAAGAGCGTAGCAGGTACCTGAGTACCGCGGGACACGTGCAATCCTGCGGGAATCTGGCGGGACCATCCGCCAAGCCTAAGTACTACTCATCGACCGATAGTGAACAAGTACCGTGAGGGAAAGGTGAAAAGCACCCCGGAAGGGGAGTGAAATAGAACCTGAAACCGTGTTTGCCTACAAGCACTGAAAGCGCTATGCCGCAAGGCAGCGTAATCGGGTACCTTTTGCATAATGGGCCTACGAGTTGCGTTTTGTGGCGAGGTTAAGCCGAAGAGGTGTAGCCGCAGCGAAAGCGAGTCCGAATAGGGCGACAGTCGCAGGACGCAGACCCGAAGCCCGGCGATCTATCCATGTCCAGGATGAAACGCGGGTAATACCGCGCGGAGGTCCGAACCCACCTTAGTTGAAAATAAGGGGGATGAGGTGTGGATAGGAGTGAAAGGCTAATCAAGCCGGGGAATAGCTGGTTCTCCCCGAAATATATTGAGGTATAGCCTCGAGTGAACGCCCACGGGGGTAGAGCACTGAATGGGCTAGGGGTCTTACCGGACTACCAAACCCAATCAAACTCCGAATACCGTGGAGCGCTGCTCGGGAGTCAGGCAGCGGGAGATAAGTTTCGTTGCCGAGAGGGAAAGAGCCCAGATCGTCAGCTAAGGTCCCAAAATCCGCGCTTAGTGTTAAAGGATGTGGAAGCACCCAGACAGCCAGGAGGTTGGCTTAGAAGCAGCCATCCTTCAAAGAAAGCGTAATAGCTCACTGGTCAAGTGAATCCGC
>CAIMWA010000302.1:20000-27997 GCA_903845045.1 uncultured delta proteobacterium
CGACGCGGGCTCCGGCCACGGCTTCGTCGGCCCGTTCGTTGGCGGTGACGCTCGTGCGGAAACACGGTAGGGTCGGCGCCCATGACGGAGTTCCGAAGGTTTCGAGGCACGCCGGGTTACCTGACCAGCGACGCGCTGGAGTCGGCCGTGAACTGCGCCCTGGCGCTCGAGCGGCCGCTGCTCGTCAAGGGGGAGCCGGGAACCGGCAAGACGTTGCTGGCGGAGGCGATCTCCGCGGCGTTCGACGCGCCGCTGATCCCCTGGCACGTGAAGAGCACGACGCGCGCGCAAGACGGACTGTACGTCTACGACACCGTCGCGCGGCTCTACGATTCCCGCTTCGGTGACGGCGATGTCCGCGACATCCGCCGGTACATCCGCTTCGGCCCGATGGGCGAGGCGTTCCAGGCGGAGCGCCGGGTCGTGCTTCTCATCGACGAGGTGGACAAGGCCGACCTCGAGTTCCCGAACGACCTGCTACACGAACTCGATCGCATGCGGTTCCGCGTGTCCGAGACGGGCGACTCGGTGGTCGCCAAGGAGCGGCCCATCGTCGTCATCACCAGCAACAACGAGAAGGACCTTCCCGACGCCTTCCTGCGGCGCTGTGTCTTTCACTTCATCGACTTTCCGGATCAGGAGCTGATGCGCCGCATCGTCGCGGTGCACCACCCGGATCTCGATCGAGCGCTGCTGGACCAATGGCTCGCGGTCTTCTACGAGCTCCGGGGCATGCAGCGGCTTCGCAAGCGCCCGAGCACCAGCGAGCTCATCGACTGGATCGCGGTGCTCCAGCGGGCGGGAATCGCCTCGGTTCGGCTCGAGCGCGAACTCCCGTTCCTCGGCGCGTTGCTGAAGAAGGAACAGGATCTCGCGGCGTTCGCGGATCAGCTCTCGGGCGGCCGGAAGTTCCGCTCCTGACGCCATGATCGTGCCGTTCTTGTTCGCGCTGCGAGCGCGCAAGCTTCCGGTCGGCACGCAGGAGGCGGTAGCCCTGGCTCGCGCGCTCTCGCTCGGTCTCCACGACGCGTCGCTCGACGGCTTCTACGAGGTCGCGCGGGCGCTCCTGGTTCACTCGGAGCAGCACCTCGACGACTTCGACGTGGTCTTCGCGGAGCATTTTCGCGGCGTCGTCTTCGACGCAGTGAAGATCACCGAGGAGATTCGTGGCTGGCTCGACGAGGTTCGCAAGCTCCGCGATCTGAGCGACGAGGAGAAGGCGTCGCTCGAGGCGTTGGACCTCGACGAGCTGCAGCGCCTCTTCGAGCGGCGGTTGCGCGAGCAGACCTCGCGTCACGACGGCGGCAGCCGCTGGATCGGAACCGGTGGGACGTCGCCGTTCGGGCGCGGAGGCTACCATCCGACGGGAATGAGTCTCGGCCCCGGCGGGGGCGGGCGCGGAGCCGTCAAGGCCGCGGATGCGCGTCGATACCGCGGGTATCGCACCGATGTCGTCCTCGACCTGCGTCAGATCGAGGTCGCGCTACGGCGATTGCGGGCGTTCACCCGCGAGGGGCATCCGTCGGAGCTCGACATCGAGGGGACCATCGATGCCACGGCGAAGAACGCTGGCGAACTCGAGGTCGTCGTCCGGCCGCCGCGCCGCCCCGAGACCCGCGTGCTGCTCGTGATGGACGTCGGGGGTTCCATGGATCCCTACGCCGAGGCGGTTTCGCAGGTGTTCTCCGCCGCCAAGCGAGCCACGCACTGGAAGGAGCTGCGCACCTACTACTTCCACAATTGCGTCTATGGGCGGGTCTACCGAACCGACCGCTTCGCCGATCCGATCTCCGTGGCGGACCTGTTTCGCAACACGGCGCCGACGTACAAGGTTCTGTTCCTCGGCGACGCCCTGATGGCTCCGTACGAGCTCCTCGCCACGAGCGCCGATGAACCCGGTGGCGAGCCTACGGCGGGCATCCACTGGCTCCACCGCCTGCGCGAGCACTTTCCGCACTCGGTGTGGTTGAATCCGGAGTCACCGCGGGGCTGGGCGGGCAACACCGTCGAGGTGGTGCGTTCGGTGTTTCCGATGTTTCACCTGACCGTCGATGGCCTCACGGAGGCCGTGCAAGAGCTCATGCGCCGCCGTTGATGCGGCCGGCGAAGCTCAATTCGGAGGACGCGTCCACGCCACCATCGCCGCGACCGCGCGGTCCGCGAGCGCGCGCGCTTCCGTCGCGCGTCCCTGTACCCCGTTGATGAGAATCGAAAAGGCGAGGGCTCGTCCAGGTTCGGCGGTGAGCACGTAGCCCGACAGCGCCGTCACGTCGTCGAGCGTGCCGGTCTTCGCGCGGACGATGCGGGAAGCGCCGGGGATCTGGAGTCGCTGACGCAGCGTGCCGTCGTCGCCCCCGACCGCCAGCTGGGCCACGTACTCGTCACGCATCGCCGGGTCGCGCCACGCTGCGCGGAGCACCTGCACCAACTGTCGCGAGCTGACGCGGTTGGCGTCGAACAGTCCGGATCCGTTGCGCAGCACCAGTCCGCGCGTGTCGACACCGGCCCCAACGCACCACGCGAGGACGGCGGCCGTCGCCGCAGCGTACGTCGGCGGGCGTCCGATCGCGCGAGCCCCCACGGAGAGCAGGGTCTCTTCCGCATAGAGGTTGTTCGAGCTCTTGCCGACCTCGTAGAGGAGCGCCGACAGCGGACCCGACGCGTGCGACGCCAGCACCGATGCGTCGCGGGCGGCGCCCGGAGCGACGCGTACGGTCCCGTGAACGGAGATTCCCGCCGCACGCAACGCCGTCCGGAGCGCCCAAGCGGTCGCGAGCGACGGGTCCTCCTCGCGGCGTCGAAGCGACCCAGGGTGGGCCTCGACGCCCACGGAGCCGGTGATTTCGAGGCGTTCTCCGCCCCCGGAACGGGGCGAAGAGCGAACCTGGACGGACGTCCCGGCGCCCGCCGACGTGGACACCGTCGACGAGACCTCGGCGTACCCCTCGGGCTCGACGACGACGACCGCCGGCGCGCCGGGATGAAGTGCGGGCCGCACGTGGACGACGAGGGTGTTCTCGTCGACCGAAGCGCCGCTGACCTGCGCACGAAAGGGCGCATTTTCGTGCGGTTGCTGGTCGAACGCGGGCGGCGTGTGTTCCGCGCCGAGGGCCTCGTCGTCGACCACCACGTCGCCGTCGACGTTTCGCACGCCGGCCATCTCCAGATCGTGGACCATCGCGCGGAGGTCCGCCGAGGTCAGCGAGGGATCGCCATCGCCGCGAAGAAACAGGGCGCCCCGCACCGATGGGCCGACGGCGTCGCCGCGGAGCGTCGTCACGAAGCGATGCGACGGACCGAGCGTTGCGAGCGCTGCCGCGGCGGTGATCAGCTTGGTGTCGCTCGCAGGGTTCATCGGCGCGTCGGCATCGCGTTCGAAGAGCACTTGTCCGGACGTCGCGTCGGCCAGCATCACGGCGACCCGCGCGCCCGCGAGCGGTGCGCTGTCGAGGGCCGTCGCGATGGCGGTTGCGATGGGCGCCGTCGGCGCGGGAGACTGCGCGCGCAAATGGCCGGACGATGCGAGCGCAGCGCAGAGAAGAGCGGCCGATGCACTCCGGCGCATGGTGGGACCTCGCGACGGCTGTACCACGTCCTCCTCGCGCTCGGCGCGACGCTGGGCGGTTGCGGGTCTCGTCGGCGCACGGCAGACCACCTCACGCTGCTGTCGCTCTCGCGTCCCGAACACCTGGACCCGCGGTTTCCCGAGGACGCATTCGGGGCGTCGGTGGGACGACTGTTGTTTCGCGGGCTCACCGAGTCCGATCCGGTGACGTTCCTCCCGCGGCCCGCGCTCGGTGAACGCGGGCGTTGGATGGACGCCACGCACTACCGCGTGCGGGTTCGCACGGACGCGAAGTTCCAGGACGGTCGTGCCGTGTCGGCGTCGGACGTCGTGGCTACCTATGAGTCCGTACTCGCTCCGACGTCACGGAGCCGACTGCGAGGCACCTACACACGCGTGCTTCGGAGCGTGCGCGCGCTCGACGCGCGGGAGGTCGAGTTCGAGCTGACGGCCCTGGACGGCTCGCTCGAGACGCTACTGCAACTGGGCATTCTACCGGCAGAGGAGGCGCGTGCGGGCGAGATGGGGCCGGCGGACATGACCTCGTCGGCGCGCGTCGGCAGCGGCGCGATGCGCGTCTCGGCCGCGGCGCGGGACCTCCTGACCCTCGCGCGCGTCGCCGTCGGCGGCTCGTTCCGGGCGCTGGACGTGGTCACGTTGCACGATCCGAACACCCTCGCTTTGCGCTTGTTGCACGGCGAGGGCGACGTGGCCGAGCTGAAGCCCGAACTCTACGGCGTGTTCGAGCACCGCACGGATTTCGAGGTCGCGTCGGCGCCCACGTCCGGTGTCACGTACCTGGGACTGCACTGCGAACACGGCCTGCTGCAGCGAGCGGACGTTCGACGGGCGCTGGGCATGGCCATCGATCGCCGCGCCCTCGGGAGCGCCATGCTCGGGCGCCACGCCGTACCCGCGACCGGCGTGCTTCCGCCGACGCACTGGGCGTACACCGGGGATGTCGCGGCGTTGCCTTTCGACCCCGTGGCGGCGAGGGCGGCGCTGCGATCCGCGGGTGTTCCGGTCGGCCTGCGCCTCGTGCTTCGCGTGTCGAACCAGCGCTTCGCGGTCACTGCGGCGCAAGCGCTCGCGGCGATGCTCGCCGACGTCGGCGTCGAGCTCGAGGTGCGACCGTCGGAGCTCGCGACGCTGCTCGGGGACCTGCGCGCCGGACGCTTCGACGTTGCGCTGCTCACCGTTCCGGACCTCAGCGATCCGCGAGGGCTGTCGTTCTGGTTCGGCTCCGAATCGATCCCGACTGCCGAAAACCCGGGCGCCGGGGGCAACCGTTGGCGGTACCGCAGCGCCCCGCTCGACGCGGCCCTCGAGGGCGGGTTGCGTTCGCTCGGTGCGGCGGCGCGCAGGCCGCACTACGAGCAGGCCCAACGCATCCTCGCAGCGGACCTGCCGGTGGTGCCGCTGTGGCACGCGGACGTGGTGTTCGCGCTGCGCCGTCCGTTCCGCGGGCTCGTGCCGCGGGGCGACGGTCAGCTCGACTTCCTGCTCGGCGTGACCCGCGACGGCGCCGTCAGCGCTTCAGATACTGCATCGCAGCGAAGATGAGCGTTCCGAGCAGCCCCCCGCCGACGAGGACCAACGCCAAGACCAGACCCGCGCGACTCTTCGGAGCCGCGGCGCTGGACGGAGCGCCTGCCACCGTGGGTCCGCCGGGGGCGTCGAGGACGAGCATCACCGTGCGGGCCCGGGTGGTCGCGAATTCGGCGCCGCGAGCGATGCTTCCCGGCGTCGTCGGCGCGACCGGGGGCGCCGCGCGGGCGGCGATGACGCGCTCGGCCAGGGGATACTGACGGAGCGCCGCGGACCCGGCCGGGTGCTGCAGCGCATCGTGCAGAGCCGAGCCGAGCATCTGCATCGAGACGAAGCGGTGGTCGACGCTCTTCGCCATCGCGCAGAGGATCACCGCCTCCATCGCGGGGCTGATCGCAGGAACGATCTGCGACGGCGACCGCACGGCTTCGAGCATGATCGCGTCGATGGTCGCCTGCTCGCTCTCGCGTTGGAACGGAGAGATCCCGGTGAGCAGCTCGTAGAGAACGACGCCTAGCGAATAGATGTCGGAGCGGGGGTCCGCGGGGCCGGCGCCGTTCGCGAATTCGGGGGACATGTACGCCGGCGTACCGACGAGCAGCGAGCCGCCCTGCAGCGACAGGCTGTCGTTGGTGTCGCCGACGAAGCCGGCGATGCCGTAGTCCATCAGCACCGGGTACTGCTGCGGTCCGAGGTTGCGGGCGAGGTAGATGTTGTCGGGCTTCAGATCGCGGTGGACCACGCCGGCGCGGTGCGTCGCGTCGAGCGCCGCGATGATCGGCGTGAGCAGCTGCACCGCCTCGCCCTCGGTGAAGCGCCCCTTGCGATAGAAGTGGTCCACGAGCGTCTCCCCCTCGAGGTACGTGAGCACCATGAAGGGGGCGCCGTCGTCGGCGTAGCCCGTGTCGAGGAGTTGAACGACGTGGGGGTGCGCGCAGATCTGCACCGCGTGGGCCTCGCGCAGGAACCGCTCGACGATGAGCGGGTCCCGCACGAACCGCGTGCGGAGGATCTTGATCGCCACGCGCTGGCCGCTCGGGCCGTGGATCGCCGCGAACACCTGGCCCATGCCGCCTTCGCCGATCAGGCGCTCGACCCGGTAGGCGCCGGAGAGGATCGCACCGATCCTGGACGGCTCTGCGTTCGCGGTCATCGGCGCGGAGTCTCTCAATCAACCGCCCGCAGGGGCAAGGATCTTCACGGCCATCGTAGAGTGCCGACGGTGCGGCCCGAGGCCTCGTGGATGGCAGCGTTCCTCGTCGCGACGGCCGCGGGGTGCGCGCGCCGTGGCGATGGCGGCTCTCGTGCGGGTGTGACGCGCGCGCCGCGAGTCGCCGTGGGGTGTCCCGCGACGGGGGCCGGCGCGTTGGGTGACGGCACCACGCACGGCGAGAGCGTGCGGGGCTCGGCCCGTTGGACCGCCGCCGGGAGTCCGCACCGCGCGCCCTTCGGGGTGCACGTCGAGCGCGACGCCGAGCTCGTCATCGAGCCGTGTGCGACGGTGCTGGTCGGCGAGGGCGGCGCCGTGACGGTGCATCGCGGCGCGACGCTCCGCGCGGAGGGGGCGTCCGATCGGCCGGTGCGCTTCGCGCGCCTCGTGGCAGCTGGTGCGTGGCGCGGCCTGGCGTGGGAGCCCACGGCGAGCGGGCGCTCGATCCTCGCGCACGTCGTCGTCGCCGGAGCGGGCGCTGCGCAGGATCGCGGTGAGGTTCCAGCGTCGCTGCGCATCGCCGCCGCGAGCGGCCCGCGCCTCGACACCGTCGCCGTCGAGGACGGCGAGGGCTGGGGCGCGGCGCTGCTGGGCGAGGGGCGCTTCGGGGCGCCATCGGACGGGCTCACCGTGCGGGGTGACCGCGGCGCCGGACCGCTGCTCGTGGAAGACGTCGGGGCCGTCGGCGATCTTCCCTCGCTGACGGTCGAGGGCGCCGCGCCGCGCGACGTGTCGCTGGCCTGCCGGAGCCGCACTCTGAGGCGGTCCGCGATCTGGTCGTCGCTGCCCGACGGGGTTCGATACCGCGTCCGCCGCGCGATGCACCTCGTCGTCGAGGGCGCCGCGGCGCCGGTGCTGACGCTCGCGCCTGGCGTGCGGATCGCGTTCGAGGACGGCGCCGAGCTCGACGTGGGCTTCGGCGCTCCCGGAGGGCTCGTCGCGGCGGGGACCGCGTTACATCCCGTCGTATTCGAGGGTGCCGACGATGCGCGATGGATCGGCGTGCACCTCGGGCCCGCGCTCGACGGAGCGCGTTCGCACCTCGACCATGTTCGCATCGAGCATGCGGGCGCCGAGTCCGACACGGTGCTGCCGGGCTGCGACGTGCCCGGTGGCCACGCCGGGCAGGCGATGCTCACGCTTCACGGGGTGCTTCCGCCCGAGCTGTTTCGTGGCGTCGCCTTCGTCGACGGCCCACCGGCGGGGTACGCGGTGGTCGTCGGCGGCGACCTCGGCGCGCCTCCCAGGCCGGTCGGCCCCGCGGCGGACTTTACTCGCTCCGGTGTTCAGAGCGCGGTGCGCCCGCCGCTGGTCCGCGGCGCGTGCCCCGAAAGAGCCGCCGTTCCTCGATAATCCCGGAGCGGAGGCCAGTTTCGACGTCGGCTGCCATAGCCGCCACAGGCAGTCAATACCTTTCTTGCGCTGAACATACGTTCCGTCGGTCGGCCTCGCCGCCGCTTCGTTCTCCCAGAGCTCCAACGGAGCTCCGAACGGCCACGAGGCGGGCGGGCCACGGCGCTCCCGAAGCGCGTAAGTGCCGCCGAGGAGGGCCATCCGGGCGTGGCCGGCGGCGCCCGAGGTTCGCCCGAGGCCGCGGAGGATTTGGCTAGAGCTCCGGCTCTTTCATCGCGCCAGATGATCAGCTTGAACGTTCGTTCAACGGTTGTGGGCCCC
>CAIMWA010000303.1 GCA_903845045.1 uncultured delta proteobacterium
AACCACCGGCCGGGAACTCCGCAACCCCTCTCTACGCCACGACCCCCGCCCCGAGCACCCACCGCAGCTCCGGCGCCACCCGCTCCGCCGTCCCCTCGGGCACCGCGGGACGCACGTCGGACAGCGTCTGCCAGAGCAGCACGGTCTTGCCTGCATACGCCGGATCGCGGGCCACGGCGCGCAACCCCAGCAGCGCCTTCGCCGAATAGGTGACCTCGCCGCTTCGCCCGGTGAGAAGCTCGTATTGGGCCATCGCCTCCGGCGTCTCCGCGCTCGGGTATCCATACCCGGGACCGAGCGCCCCGCCGTACACGCGAAAGCGCCCGCGACGCGGTCCCAGCGCGCGTGCGAACTCCGGTGAACGCGCCGCGATCCAACGATGGGTTCGGGCCCGGACGAGGTTGATCGAAAGACGGTTGCACACCGCCGCCGACGTGATGCGCACGCCGACGACCTCGGTGTCCCACCCGACGAGGGCGGCGCCGAGGCACAGCGCCGCGAGCGTCCCCGACGACCCGGTGGGAAGCACGATGACGTCGGGTCGCGGGCACTCGCCGCGAGCCACCTGCTGGGCCAATTCGAGCATCGCGTCGACGTAGCCGAGGTTCGCCCGCGGGGTCGCCGCGCCCGGACCGATGCCGTACGCGCCGGGCGCCTTCTTTGCCCGAAGAAAGCGCCATGCCGTGCGCAGGTATCCGCCGCCGTAGACGAGTTTCGCGCCGGCCGCCGTGTCCATGAGGATCGCCTCTTGGGTCCAGCGCGTGATCGGTTGGTCGAAGAGCACCGCGGTGACGGGGAAGCCCGCCGCGCGTCCGAGGTGCGCCGTGGCCGTGACCTGCGTCGACGCGAGGCCCCCGACGGTGACCAGCGACGTGCACCCGCGCGCCTGGGCGTCGGCGAAGAGAAACTCGTACCTCCGCACCTTGTTGCCGCCATACACGGGAGAGCTGCGATCGTCGCGCTTCATCCACACGTCGTCGCGGCCGAGCCACGGGGCGATGGCGGTGCAGCGCTCCACCGCCGTCGGCGCGTCGGCCAGCGGCAGGAACGGCACGCGCGCAGCCAGCGACGGCAGCGCATCGAAGACCGGAGGCGACGAGCGGGGGGGGTTCGCCATGGAGCGTCCGGCTACGCTACAACGCAGCGCCATGGACGCGCACGACGACGACCCGAAGCTGCGCCGCGCACCGGTGGTGCCCCTCAAGAACCTCACCCGAGGCAACGTCTCCGTCGCGCGGGTGCTCGACGCCTGGTACGTCGCCGCGGCCTCCAAGGACCTCGGCGCCGAGCCCTTGGCGGTGCGCATTCACGACATCCCCCTGGCGCTCTTTCGCGGCGAGGGCGGCCGCGTCGGCGCGGTGCTCGACCGCTGCCCGCACCGCAACGTGCCGCTCTCCACCGGACGCGTGGTGCAGGGCACCCTCGAGTGCGGCTACCACGGCTGGCGCTTCGGCACCGACGGGGCGTGCCGCTGCGTGCCCGGGCGCGTCGCCGACACCGACGCCCGCGCCCGCCGCACCCCTGCCTTCGCCACCCGCGAACAAGACGGCTTCATCTGGGTGTGGACGCAGCCCGACGCCGAGCCCTCCGAGGAGCCCTACCGCTTCGCCATGCTCGGTCGTCCCGGCTACGACCACGTGCGGCAGACGGTCACCGCCGAGGGAACGCTGCACGCTGCAGCCGAGAACGCCCTCGACGTGCCGCACACGGCGTTCTTGCATCGAGGGCTCTTCCGCGACGAGAGCCGCGGCATCACGCTCACCGCGGTGGTGCGTCGCAGCGGCGACCGCGTCGAGGCGGAGTACCTCGGCGAGCCGCGCCCGCCCGGCATCGTCGCGCGGCTGCTGTCGCCGTCGGGCGGAACGGTCACGCACTTCGACCGCTTCGTGCTGCCGTGCGTCGCCGAGGTCGAGTACCGCATCGGCACCGAGAACCACCTTCTCGTGGCCACCGCGCTCACGCCCGTCTCGGACTTCGTCACGCAGATGCACGCCGTGGTGAGCTTCAAGCTGCGCGTTCCGCACGCCGCCGTGAAGGCCGCCCTCAAGCCCCTCGCGATGCGCATCTTCCAACAGGACGCCGTGATGCTGCGCGCGCAGACCGACACCGTGCGCCGCTTCGGCGGCGAGCAGTTCGTGTCGACGGAGATCGACGTGCTCGGCCGTCACATCTGGCGTCTGCTGCGCGGCGCCGAGCGCGGCGAGCCCCGCAGCACCGCGGTGGTCGAAGAGCACGTGCAGCTCGTCGTGTGAGCCGTGCCGCGCGGTCGGGGTTGACGCCGCCGCGCGATCCACGGCACAACGAAGGGCCTGCCCCGACGACGCCGCCCTCGGGCCGTCCCCGGGGCCCACGCCGCCATGATCGATGAAGACGAGGACATCGCGGTCGGCACGCTCCTCGGCAAGTACCGGATCGTTCGGCGCATCGGCAGCGGCGGCATGGGCGCCGTGTACGAGGCCGTGCACGTCGACCTCGAGAAGCGCGTCGCGCTGAAGGTACTGCTCCCCGCGATGGCGAAGCACCCCGAGGTGCGCGCGCGCTTCGAGCGCGAGG